>NZ_JBPPGJ010000005.1:0-356223 GCF_051594765.1 Oryzibacillus soli | reverse complement strand
ATTCCGCTTCCCCGAAATGCCTCTTGCAGACCAAGGGCCGTTAGGCCCGACGCGTAGATACGGTGTTAACTGAAGTCGGCTCTTCTTCGATTACTCATGCAAATCCCATCTCTTACACTTCATATTTATCCTATTTTCCCTGATTCTTCTATGTCATTTATCATCATTACTGTATTTTCCATCATAGACGGATCGAAAGGGTTACTGTTATCCTCGATTAGTCTCGTGTTATCTTCTTCAGTTCTAATTTATTTTTTTCTTCTCCTTCTCTCGGCTCGCGCGGCTCGAAGGGGGTCACAGGACTTTGCGAATGATCTCGCGCGAGTTTAATCTGTTTCAATCGTTTGTAGTAATGAAATGACTCGCGGGATCGAAGGGGGTTACAGAATAGCTCGCTTTGTCTCGCGTGTTATTTGGCTTTTATTGGTTTTCAACATTCTCCATCGAAATACACCATAATAGTCATTAGCCGATTTCAGTTAACGTTGTTGTATTCACGAACCCGAGAACCTTAAGGAAGCACAGAGCCATACGCGAAGTTGGCTCTCGATCGGCCGCGACGCGGTTAGGTTCGCAGAGGTTGTCTGCTGACTTCACTTCCCCGAAAAGCCTCTGCAGACCAAGGGCCGTTAGGCCCGCCGCGTGAATACGGTGTTATACGCTGCCCCTGGCCTCTTCGAAAAACAATCCATCTTCTTGTCTCTTGATCTTCAATGTCTCTTGACCTCCAATATCTCTTGACCTCCAATGTCTCTTGACCTTTATGTCTCTTGGCCTTCAATGTCTCTTGACCTTCAATTCTCTTTACCTTCGATGTCTCTTCGATCTCAATGTCTCTTCGATTTTTAATTATCAATATCGCGGCTCGAAGGGGGTCACAGAATTATTCGAATGATCTCGCGCGTAACTTATCTTTAAATGTCATTGTCTCTCAGGGGTTGCGTATAACGTTGTTGTATTCACGAACCCGAGAGGCTTAAGGCAGCGCCAGCTGCCGGGTCCTACGGACTTAGCCTCGCAGGAGTTGTCTGCTGAATCTGCTTCTTCGAAAAGCCTCTTGCAGACCAAGGGCCGTCAGGCCCGCCGCGTGAATACGGTGTTAGCTGATGTTACCGAGTTCGAAGGATTACATACAAGTACTTAGAAAGTCTTTATTATTTCAATGAGTCCAGGATTTCGCACTGATCCTTTACATTTTGGACATTCATTCTTTGTTATTAAGTTTTTGTATGCTGCTTTCAATTCTTCTTTATTAAAAATATAAGCATCCCTATCAAAACAAAAAGCATCAATATCTAGATTACAATCAAAACAATGAAAACGTCGATAATACACATATATTAAATTATCATTCGAAACAAGTGTGCATAGACGTTCATTTTCTAAAGTTAATCCATTAAAGCAATATAATATTCTTGGCCACCATTGACCTTCCTTCCAAGGAACTTTCTCCAGTACTGCAATCGTCTTTGTACCTTGTGTTCCAAAATCATCAAGATAATGTGATATAAATCCTTTAGCGAGTTCTGCATTTAATAATTTATATCCGAAAATTTCAGAAATTTTATTATCAAATATTTCTTCCCACTCAGAACGTGTTGGGAAGAGAAGCCTTTTGTTTTGAAAGTTGATCTCTTTCATTTATTTTTTTCCTTTCGGTAATTTCAGCTAACGTTGTTGTATTCACGAACCCTCACTGGCTTAAGGCGCGCCAGCGCCGGGTCCGACGGACTTAGCCAGTGCAGGGTTGTCTGCTGATTCCACTTCTCCGAAAAGCCCCTGCAGACCAAGGGCCGTAAGGCACGCAGCGTGAATACGGTGTTATATGATGCTGGCGACTTCATGAGTTACAAACACTGGGTTTATTCTTTAATAAAATCAATAAATATGTTTCCGTCCTTTTTATTCTGATATACCAGTCTTCCATCCAGTCCCAAATAGAGTTCATTGTATATAGATTTCTTTCTTATCCTTAAATCAACTTGCTTATCATTAACTTGAAATCTAGCAAAATAATAAATCATTCTTGGAGAATTAACTCCACTCTTAAAATCCTCGGTCCACAATTTCAAAACCCTCGATGGAGTTCTAATAACCGGTAATGACATATCTATTCTGTTTTTGTTTCTTTCGTATATTAATACAGTAATGAAAAATAAAAATATAATAACGGAAATGGAGGTTGCTAATATAGCTTCACCAGAAATAACTCTCACCTCTGTATTTGATTTTTAAGTACTTCGCCAGTTTCATATAACTCCCATTCTACGTATTACGCGAATAACATTGTACCAAGAGTATCTGCGAAAGGGTTCGTGAATGCGACGGATTATGGGGGTGTTTGTGAAGTGCGGCGGCAAGGGAGGATGTCGGGACACCGCTTTGGCGCCTCCAGACATCCCTATGTGTCTCTTTCTCACTCTTTGTCACCTCCCATACCCCCTGCGTCTCCTTCTTTCCTTAGTTCCTCCCCTATCTCCCCCTCCATCATTTCCCGCCCTATCGACCTCCATCATCCCCCGCCCTTCCGACCTCCATCCTCTCCCTTCCTTCGCTCCCTCACTGTTCTTCCTGATGATCCCTGCTGCTGAACAGCCGGTCGAGCGGGCTTTGGATGCGGCGGATGTCCTTGACGGTGACGTGAGTATAGCGCTCGGTGGTGCGGGAGCTCTGGTGGCCTAGCAGCTCCTGAATATAGCGCAGATCCGTTCCGTTCTCCAATAAATGGGTCGCGAAGCAATGGCGCAGGGTATGGACGGTGGCCGGTTTGGTAATGCCAGAGGTGCGATGGGCATGTTCGAAGGCCTTCTGGACGGTACGTTCACGAAGGTGGCTGCCGCGATTTTGTCCGGGGAAGAGCCAATTCTGCGGCTGCTCCTCCTCTAAGTAGGAACGGAGGACGGCGTAAGCGATCTTAGAAAGCAGCGTATACCGATCTTTTCGCCCTTTGCCCTGCCGGATGTGCAGCATGCCCCGTTCGAGATCCAGGTCCGTCATCTTCAGCCGTACGACCTCCCCCACGCGCAAACCGGCGGAATAGGTCAAGTACAGGATCGCGCGATGCTTCAGGTTCCCCACTCCCCGCAGGATCCGCATCACCTCCGGAGCAGACAGCACGGAAGGCAGCTTATTCTCCTTCTTGGGGCGAATCCACAAGCCCGCCTCCTCCCCATATTGACAGACAGAGACGAGATAGAATTTGATGGCGCTTAAGGCTTGATTCACATAAGCATGGGACTTGCCGCTATTCAACAGGGTGAGGGAAAAATCGCGCACCAGCTGCGGGTCATAGGTCCGCTTCCGCTTCTGCAGAGCATCTTGCAGGAACCGGGAAACATGGCCGGAGTAGGCCTTGATCGTCTGGAGGCTGTAACCCCGAAGCGTTAAGGCCTCTACAAGCCGTGCCTCCTCGGCCTCCCCCCATATCGGAATCCTTGCACCAGAATCTTCCCGGAGATGGGTAGAATGAGCTCCACCCGATTGAGAAAAGGAAGCCCACTCCCCAAGAAATCCGCATTCCTCCAGCAGCTCCTGCTCCACGTGAACCTCATAGTCAGAGAAGAGCTCCATAAACTGCTGGACATGCGTGATCGTGTAAGGAAACAGCCAGGCCCGCATGTGCGGATTCCAGCGTCGGCCAGGGATCAGACGAATAAGATTGACGATCTCCTCGCTATAGGGAAAGACCAAGCTTAACCGGTCATCATCCATTTTACCGAGTTGAATGACCATTACCAATTCTACCTCCAGTATACAAGATTGGTAATTCGTTGAATACAAAAAAGAGACCGTCCAGCCGCTGCTGGAACGGCCACAGAACGATCTCCGATGCTTTCGGATAAGTAGATAACTCTTATTATGATAGTGCGAATTAAAGGAAGCAAGGACGGCAGATGAACTTTGTGCGAACGGTGTCATCGCCTTATCGAGCCCATCTCCCTCCACACCGGACAGGCCAGTAGGCCTCTTCGTTTTGTCATGAGAGGCCTGCCATCTGGATGCCGTGGGCCGCCCAGTCGATGATCCTATTGTTCATGATCGCTACCTCCCCGGATGAACCTCCTCCTGTTCAATAGGCGGCGGGCCCGCGGTTGTCCCGAGGAACAGCTCGCCTTGAATCCGGATGTGCTCGTAGGGCAGTGTCGGGTTGGCAAGACGCCACAGCATCCGGTCCGCCGCCCGGTATCCGGTCTCCCGGATGGGCAGAAGTGGACGGGTGAACAGCGGCAGCTCCTCCGGCTGCTCGTTCAGCAAGCCGACCAGGGACACGTCTTGGGGAACCAGAAGCTTCCGTTCCTGCAGGATTCTCCATACATCGGGCACGACATGGTGTAGGCCGCAGATGCATGCGGTCGGCCGATAGCGCTCAAGCCGGTCCCGGAGCTCCCGTTCCCATTCGCCGGTCACCGTAAATTCCGCCAGGCAATGATGCGCCGCATCGGTGTCCAAGCCTTCCGAATCCATCGCCTGGCAGAAGGCCTGCCACCGGAGGATATAGCCTCTCTGGGAATGGATGTCTCCGACATATAGAATCCGCTTGTGTCCGAGAGCCATCAGGTGGAGCACCGATTCGTAGACCGCTTCGTAGATATCCCAGATCACACTGTCGATCTTCACACCAGGCGGAGGATAATTGAGCAGAATTCTGGGCTTCTGCAGGCGGAATAAGTGGGATTCCCAGACTCGGGGAGTCATCGCCGGAGCAATAAAGACACCGTCCGCGTACTCCAGACCGCTCTCCTCCACCCATTCCGCCATCCGGTTCTCTGGCAGTTGGCTGGGCAGCAGCCACTCCTCGATCTGATGGCCGAAGGAAGCGAAGCGCTCATGAAGCCCTTCGACCAGCTTCCGGATGTAGACGGCGGACTCATCCGTATACACGACGACAAACCGAAGCCGTTCCGCCGGATACGGCTCGATATGCTCCAGACGAAGGCTGCGGATTTGGTCCATCGTGTAATAACCCAGACGTACGGCGGTCTGGATGATGGCCCTTCGGGTAGCCTCGGACATGCCGGGCTTGCCCTTCAAGGCTTTGATGACGGTTTGTACGGTCACGCCGGCGGATTGAGCGATGGTTTTTAAGGTGACGGCTTTGCGGATCGGCAATGCCCTCTCCCCTTTCTTAGCATGATGATCTGGGCGTTTTGGTTACAGATGGACGTTCTTTCGTTAACCTTAAGTTAAACTAGTTTCCTCTGTCCGGCAATCTATAATTACTTACATAAGATCTTGATCCGAATGAAGGAGGAACCCCAAATGTCCGAACAAACGCAATCCGCAACCTTATTCGTCCCCGGTGAAGCCCTTCCCGTCCGTTATACTCCCGATGTAGTGGTGGTTGGCGGAGGCGCATCCGGTGTCGCTGCTGCGATGGCAGCCGCCCGCAATGGAGCGTCTACCCTATTGATCGAACAGCGCGGGTACCTGGGAGGTATGGGCACCGCGGCGCTGGTTCCGGCATTTTGCCCCTATACGGACGGCGAGAAGCCGGTAATTCGCGGCATCGGCTTGGAGCTGCTGGACCGGATGAAGGAGGAAGCAGGCCCCGAGTTCCACTCCCGCTACCGGGACATGCTGAATTGGGTGCCCATTGACGTCGAATCCTTGAAGCGGGTCTATGACGACGCCGTACTGGAGAGCGGAGCCCGGATCCTGCTGCATACCGTGGTGGACCGCGTGCTTCATACCGGAGACCGGATCAGCGGACTCGTCATCAGCAACAAATCGGGCCGTGCCGTGGTCCAGGCCAAGGTTTATATCGACGCCACCGGCGATGCGGATCTGGCGGCACTGGCCGGCGTACCCTTCCAGCTGGGCGGAGAGCATGGCGAACTGCAGCCCGGCAGCATGTGCTATCTGGTTACCGGGGTAGACCGGGCCCGGTTCGACCGGTTCCTGGAGGAGACCGGCGAGCATCCGCAGCTGGAACGGACCGTGACGGAGGCTCAGAAGAACGGAGACCTGCCCGAAGGACGGAAGCGGATCTCCGGGATGGCGTGGATTACCGATACGACCGTCGGATTTAACTTCGGCCATCTCTTCGGCATTGACGGCACCAACGCAGAGGATCTGTCCCGCGCGGCCATCGAGGGCCGCAAGCTGGTCGACCTTCAGATCCGGTTCCTGCGCAAGTATGTGCCGGGCTTCGGGAACATCCATCTCGTCCATACCGGCGACCAAGTCGGCATCCGGGAGACCCGGAGGATCCAGGGGGATTACACCCTGGTGGTCGAGGACTTCCTGACCATGCGAACCTTCACCGACGATATCGCCCGCAATTCGTATTATATCGACATCCACCTGGCCAACGCCGGAAGCACCATGACCATCAAGCACTTGCCCAAGGGCAAATCCCATGGGGTCCCCTACCGCTGCATGCTGCCGAAGGGAGTCTCGAACTTGCTGGTGGCCGGACGCTCCGTCTCGTCGGACCGGGCCGTACAGGGCTCGCTACGCGTCATGCCCAACTGCTTCGCAATGGGAGAAGCGGCGGGTATCGCATCGGCCATGGCGTCCTCAGGCGGCTTCGGCTTCCGTGAGGTATCCGTGCCCGCTCTGCAGAAGAAGCTGCTGGAGCAAGGGGCTTGGCTAGGAGAGAATCCCGGTATCGAATCCGAGGACCGTTCGTTAATCGAGGGGCAGGTCGCCTTCGACAAGGAATCGGATGCCTGATGAAGCAGGCATAAGCTTTAAGCCCTGGCACCGATGGTGTCAGGGCTTATGTTGTTGACCGCTTAGAGCGAGAGCAGGAAAGGGATGGCCATCCCGGCAATCCGCCGGTGTCCGGCCTCATTCGGATGCAGCCCGTCCGATGTAAAAAGAGGCAGCGTGAGCCGATTGAAGCCGCTGTTCGCGTATAAGTCCAAGACCGGCAGCGCGTACCGCGAGCCCAGCTCGCGGATCGCCGCGGCGTAATCCCCCAGCCGGTATCCGGCTTCGTTAACCGTCTCGATATCGAAGCCGTCCTTGTCGCGGTGCAGCGGCGTCCACAGGCTTAGCCTACAAGCCGGGTTGGCGGTCAGAACACGCTCCACCGTCGTCTCATAAGCACCGATGAAGGTGTAAATATCCTTCACACCGGGTTGGCCGAGAGGCTTGTGCAGCCGGAAATCGTTCACCCCGGCGAACACCGTGACGCATTCCAGCGACGGGTCCACCTCCGCCGACATATGCACCGTCGCGCCGTAATCCCGGTCCCCTCCGGCCGACATGGGGCAGCCGCTTTTGCTGTAGTTCACCACGCGCCCGAAGCCCAACGCCTCCGCCACTAAGGGCTGATATCCTTCCGCAGCCGTAATGCTGTCTCCCAGGGTACCCCAGCCAAGCCCTTTCCACTTTTCGTCGTTCATACGATTCCCTCCCGATAAATCTGGTTCAGCTTCATTGTAGATTTCGGTTAAGGGAACGAATAGTTTCACTTTTGTTTAACGAAAAAACCGCCTTGGCGCCGCTAGTCATAAGCCCGGCTGCTCTTCGGTGAGATCCAGATCCTTATAAACGAACTCTCTGGACCTCACGAAGCCGCTCTTCTCGTAAAAGCTCCGGGCCCGGCCGTTGTCGGACCAGTAATCCAGCTCGATCCGGGTGATCTGCCGCTCTCTGGCGAGCTCCGCGATAGCGTCCATGAAGAATCTGCCGCAGCCCTTGCCCCGGGCCGATTCGTTGATGCTGAGCTGGTGGACGTAGACCGAACGGGAGGGCTTCCGGAAATCCGTCTCCGGATAATCCCGGATATCGATCCAGGCATAACCTTCGTACTCCCCGTCGTGCTCCAGGACGAGGAAGATGGCGTCCGGCTGCTGGACCTTTTCCTTGAAGAAGGTCTTCATTGCCTCCGGATTGTAGGGCTTGAAGATGTCCGGATACAGGCGTTGATGCAGTTCGTGTACGTCCTTATTCAATCGAGCCACCAGCTCATAGTCCTTGGTCTGAATGATGTGCACGGCATTTTCCCCCTCATCTGCGATAGCCATCTCCTCTACATGTTCGATACCCCATCCAATAAATCCCTCTCGGACACAAAAAAGACAGAAGCCTATTCAAGACCTCTGTCCTTATCCATCGTCCGGCTGCTTCTGTACCAGCAGATTCGAGCCTTCCGTATATTCGGCATAGAATACGTCCTTCACATGGGAGACCCCATGTTCCTCAAGCTCCCGGTTCAACCACTTCGAATCCCGGCCGATTCGGTTCAACGTCTTGGTCATGATCTGTCCGTCCAAGATCAGCTGTGCAGGCAGCTGCACTTCCCCGCCCCCTCCGGAATCGGCAGCCCTCCCTCTCAGCACGCTCAGATTGCCGTTTCCTTCGAGAAACGCATAATCCACCTCGCGGATGGAGAAGATCTCCTTCTCCCGGAGGAGCACGAGGAGTTCGTTCAGATCCAGCCTCTTGTCCTTCAGCACCTGCTTCCGGATTCGTCCCTTCTCGATGATCAACGCCGGTTCGCCGTCGAACAAGGACCGGGCCTTCCGGATCTTCAGCTTCATCTTGTCGATGATGTAGATCAGGATCGTCCAGAAGACCAGGGCAAAGCTCATGTGAAGAGCCGTCACTTCATCTTGGTACAAGACGTTGCCGACCAGCTCCGAGAGGACGATGGCGGAGATGAAATCGAAGACGTTGAGCTTCTTCAGCTCGCGGCCTCCAATGAACCGGGCGACGACGAACAGCACGACAAAACCGACCAGCAGCTTCACAGACAAGTGGAAGTACTCCATGGGGAACCCTCCTCCGCGCCGCAAGAGCGGCGATAACAGGTTGTGGGGCATGGTGAGTAGTATTCCCATATTCTGTGAAAGTAAAGAAAGCTCCCGGGACGCATCGTCCGAGGAGCTTCCTAACCCGCCTATTCGAAAGCGACGACTTGATTCGTCTCCACGGACCGGAATGCCGCTTCGAGCAGCTTCATGACCCGCAGGACTTCCTGGTTCTTCACGATGATCTCCGCTTGGCCCTCAATGGCATCCAGCACATTCCGGTAGAAATCCCGGATA
Source organism: Oryzibacillus soli (assembly GCF_051594765.1). Classification (NCBI taxonomy): domain Bacteria; kingdom Bacillati; phylum Bacillota; class Bacilli; order Caryophanales; family Paenibacillaceae; genus Oryzibacillus; species Oryzibacillus soli. Next base: position 347,224 of record NZ_JBPPGJ010000005.1, on the reverse strand, counting down.
TCCGTCGGAATCCGCGGAATCGCTTCTTCCGTGGTCGTGTGGTCGTTCACTCGGGGAGCCATGGTCTTGGTGAGACCGGCACCGGCAACAATCGGGGTGGCATCATGGCTGCCCGATGCATGGGCGAGCTTCACGATCTGGCCCTTCATGCTCCAGTCCTCGATCACCGCCGTCCCCAGCGTACCGTTCACGTACCATAACGGATTCTTGATGTAGTGGGTCGTACCGACCTCCAACAGGGCCGTGCGCCCGCTCTCGAAGGTTAAGCTCAGCCGGAAGCCGTCATCCACTTCGGCATTGGTGATGTGGGTGAATTGACAATAGACGGACTTCACCTTCTCCGGGAACAGGAGCAAAATCCGGTCCGCCAGATGGACCCCCCAATCCAGCAGCATGCCGCCGCCGAACTCCTGCTTGCCCCGCCAGTCTCCGGGTATACCCCGGGAGCCGTGAACCTTCGACTCCACATGGAACACCTCGCCCAGCACCTTCTCGTCCACCAGCTTCTTGACCGCGAGATAATCCTCGTCCCACCTGCGGTTCTGGCCGACAACAAAGTGCATGCCCGTCTCCTGCTGAACGTCCAGAATGTCCTGCAGCTCCCGGCTGTTCAGGGTGACCGGCTTCTCACAGATCACATGCTTGCCCGCTCTCATGGCGGCGATGGCAATCTCCGCATGGACATGGTTCGGAGTGGCGATTATCACCAGATCCACCTCCGGATCCGACAGAAGCGCTTGCAAATCCGTATACGCTTTCAGGCCTAAGCCGGCTGCTGCATCCTGCCGCTTCGGGTCGATGTCGCAGGCTCCGACCAGCTTCATATCTTCAACCGTAGGAATGAGTCTGCCGTGCTGGCTGCCCATGCCGCCGAACCCTATAATGGCTACCCCGTACTCTTTGGAACGCATCTTAACCATCATCCCTTCATGGAGTCACAATACCTATCAGGCTGTTATGGAAAAATGGTAGCATGATTGCTTCCCGCTTGACAAGAACTGTTCGTGGCATGATTGTATGCTATTTTGCCTTCATGAACCCTCATAAGAGCTCATCTAGGGCTACATCTTCTTATTGAAGACTCTCAAATTTCGATCTTTTCCTTGCGGCCCTGCAGCGTATAAGTCTTCTGCGGACCGAAACCGACATTAGCGTCCACCGTCATCTCAAGTGTTTCCCCATCCTTAGAGAAGCTGCAGGTGATGGTTTGGACGAAGGGACCCTCCACCAGTCTTAAGGTGATCTCCAACGTATCCGACGCGATCCAGCGGAAGCTGGCGGCTACCCGCTGCAGCCGATCCGGCGGGAACAGGTAGATCTGGTTCTCCCGCCATTCGGCCTCGTACAACAGAAGCGTCTGCTCCCCGGAGGATGTACCGACCGCCAACTCCGCCTCGCGGCCGCTGACCCGGAAGGCCATGGTCTCAAGTCCGAATGGCATCGGACTTAACCGGTACCTCCCGCCTTCCCATCGCCTGCCGGCTGGGTGTACCTGTTCCGTTGCGGCCGGAGGCTCATAAGCCAGCTCCCGGAGTTGGCCGGACAAGCTCCCGTGCGCCGCAGGATCCGCCGGCAGCGCTTCCGGTGCGAGGCCCGGAAGAAGCTCGCTCCAGAGGACGCTCAACAGCAGATGCGTGACGTTGGTGCCCGAGGTGAAGACGGCGACCGCATCCTGCTCCGGCATGACGATGCAGAACTGGCCGAAGGCGCCGTCCGCTCTATAGGCGCCATGCCGGCACCGCCAGAACTGGTAGCCGTAGCCCTGGGTCCAATCGTTATCCGGTTCGCTCCCGTTCCGGATCTGACCCGCCGTGGCCTCCTCCGTCCATCCTGCCGGAAGCAGCCTTTTCCCGTTCCAGATGCCGCGCTGCAGATACAGCTGTCCGAACTTCGCGATATCCTCCGTCTGGATCATCAGTCCCCAGCCCCCTGCGGCAATGCCCCGCGGGCAGGTCTCCCATTGGGCACCCTTAATGCCTAACGGGCCGAACAGACGGGGTTCCAGGTATTCCAGCAAGGGCTGACCGGTAACCTGGTGAAGGATCGCCGACAGCATATAGGTTGCACCGCTATTGTAGACGAAGCGGGTACCCGGGCGGTGTTCGACCGCGGCGGACAGGAAGCCTCTGGCCCAATTGGTCTCTCCGTCCCGGTTGAAGGGAGGCTCCTTGTCATGGCCGGTCCCCATCGTCAAGAGGTCGCGGATCCGCATCTCCGCCAAGTTCGCGGACACCTCCGCAGGCAGCTCCTCCGGAAAGTAATCGATCACCCGGTCATCCAGCGAGAGCAGGCCCTCTTCACGTGCCAACCCAATAGCCGTAGAGGTGAAGCTCTTGCTCAAGGAAAACAGCATGTGGCCTTCATCGGGCCGGTAAGGCGACCACCACCCCTCTGCGATGACATGGCCGTGGCGGAGCAGCATGAGACTGTGAACCTCAATGCGGTTGGCTTGAATCGCCTCCAAGAGCTTCTGGATGGCTTCAGAACGTACACCCTGCTCTTCCGGTGTGCTTCGAGGCAGCTTGAACGTGGAATCCATGGGTTCATCCCTTTCCGTATGGATAATGGCAAACGCATACATCCCTTATTTTACCATACGCAGCGCGCAAAAAGGACTGCCTCCGGCGAGGTCAGTCCCTTTTTTTGTGGCCAACCATTGTTGCAGCTAAGCAAGGCCGGTTTATCCCAGCTTCTTCTTCACGGGTATCCAGACCTCGCAATACTCCAGTCCGCTCTCCGCTGTCCCGTACAGCTCGAATTCCGGCCCGGTCTCCGGCTCGTAGCCCGACATGGGGAACCACTCGGTGTAGATGCGCTTCCACAAGGACTGAACCTGCGCCGTCGTCTGTTCCACCGAATACTCCTCAGTGGTGAACACCGCCCAGGTCAAGGCGGGGATCTCCACCCGGACATAGCCCTCCGTCCGAGCCTTCTCCGAGTCGAAGGCGCAGATCATATAAGGGAAGCTGGCGCCGCCGGTATCCCGGTAGCACATCACGGCATTAACCGGGCAGATTCCGGGCGTGCCGGGCTTCCAATCCATCCCCGATGCCATCCCCAGACGGTCAACCGTACCGTCCTGCATCAGACGCTGCCACATCTGCGGAATACCCTTCAGATTCTCCCCATCCACAGTCGTAAAAATCTCCTCCACCCCGAACACGGCGAAGGCTTCCTTCTCAACCATCCGGTAGTTCATTTCGTCAGCCCCTCGAATCGTAATGTGAAAGGATAGCCGGGGATAGGACTTCAGGTTGACTCCCATACTCCGGGATAATGTCGGAGCGACGCCATGCAGCTTCTGGAAGGCGCGTGCGAAAGCCTCCGGCGACTCGTAGCCGTACTTCAGCGCCACGTCGATCACCTTGATCCCGCTTTGCTGCAGCTCGAAGGCCGCCAAGGTCAGGCGCCTGCGCCGAATATACTCCGACAGCGGCACATCCGTCATGTAGGAGAACATCCGCTGGAAGTGATACACGGAGCAGCAGGCGATGCCCGCAGCCGTCCGGTAGTCGATCTCCCCCTCCAGATTCTCTTCGATATAAGCGATGGCGCCGTTCATCCGATTCAGCCAATCCATCCCATAACCTCCCTTCAACTTCAGAATACAAGATTAGGTCCAGGGCTGCCTTGCAATCCATGCACCAATCTGCTAGGTATCCCGCGCATGGCCGCGGTTAGCTGCGGCCTCTATCTTCCCTATCATACTATAATCGCGATCCGGCTCCTATCTGAAAAATAAAAAGGCCGCAGCCGAAGCCGCAGCCCTACCGATCAGATCCGTTCCCCCACCGGTCCTTTCCCGGCGGTGATCGACAGACCGCCGAACGCCTTCTCCCGGCTGGCCAGCTCCTCTCCGCTGCGCCGCAGGGCCGCTCTCGGTCCCTCGAACCGGGTCCGGTAGTAGCCGAAATCCATGATGACGAGCAGGATCATCATCCCCAGCATGGCATAGGCCGCATTCTGGTTGGGCGGAATCATCATGATGATGCTGATGAACACAATCCAGACCAGGGAGACGATGGCGACGGGATTGCTGTATTTTCCCAGATTCCAGGGACCGTTGTGCTTGGACTGGAACTTGCCGCTCCGCTGGGCCAGGAGCTTCAAAAGGATGGGGATTCCGTAGGAGACGTACAGCCCCACCACGCTGACGGCAGTCAGGAATACGATGGTGCCGTAGGCGGCATCCGGCTGGGCCAGCTTAATCAGATAATCCGTGAAGGCCAGCAGAAAGGACAGGATCACGGCCAGCCAGATCGCCTTGGCGGGAGTGCGGAACTTGGTGCTGATCTGTGACCATTGGGAGCTGAACGGCATGCCTTTATCCCGGGAGAAGGCGTACATCATCCGGGAGAAGGAGGTGACCGAGGACAAGCCGCAGCACCACATGGCGATGGTCACCAGCCAGAGTACGGCAGTGCCGAAGGTGCCGCCCAGCGCCTCGCTGATGACATGGATGAAGGCGTTGTCGGCCGAAGCAGCGGCGCCTGCGTCTCCGATGGACAGCGTGACGAACGCCAGCATGATGAAGCCGAAGACAAAGGAATAAGCGACGGAGGTGAAGATGCCCCAGGGAGCACGGATTCGGGGGTTAACCGTTTCCTCGATGGTGTGGGCGGATGCATCGAAGCCGGTGAACGTCCACTGCGCCTGGAGGAGGCCGATCAGGAAGGCCAAGGCGTAGGGCTTGTCGGAGAAGGTCTCACCCACATGGAACAGATAGGACACTGGCTGAAGCTCCTGCTTGGAGAAGAAGGCCAGGCACACCACCAGGACAACGACGACCGCGATATGATACCAGGCCGAGAAATCATTCAACCGAGCCACCAGCCGGATTCCGACATGATTAATGATGCCGTGGCTCAGCAGAATCCCGGCGAAGGTCACCAGCACCGACGTATCCGTGGAGGTGTAGCCGATGACGTCGGCCAAGAGCGGATCTGCGAATAGCGCTACGGAATAGCCGATGCCCGACACGATGCCGATCTGTCCGATCAGGTTAATCCAGGCCGTATACCACCCCCATCTGGCGTTCGCCAGCACCGAAGCCCAATGGTACAGAGCGCCGGCTGTTGGGATGGCGGAAGCCAGCTCCGCCATAGAGGCCGCTACGAACAGGACGAAGAAGGCTACGATGGCCCAGCCGAAGCCCATCATGCCGGCACCTCCGTATGTCAAGCCGTGTCCGTACAACGAGACCGCTCCGGTCAGAATGGAAATGATGGAGAAGGAAATGGCGAAGTTGGAGAAGCCGCCCATACTGCGCATGAGCTCCTGCGCGTAGCCGAATCGGTTCAGCTCGTTCTTGTCCGCCAGAAGCTGATCTTCGAGATGATTCATCGTCATGCCTCCCTTAGACATCGGATTGTTCACTCTCCTGCGCTAACCCAAAAACCGCTCGTGCGTGCTCTCATCGAAGCTCCGAATGTTCCGGTTGACCACCGCCATCACCCCAATGGCGAACAAGCATGGCAGCAAGACGCAGATGACGCCCCACAAGGTCTCCATCGATCTTCACCTCCCCGGCAGAAAGAATGGCCTTGTCTTAGAACCCGACGCCGCTTCTTTTCTCCTCCAGCATCCGCTTGACCAGCACGCCCAAGTAGGCGCCCGCTTCAGCCGGCGGCGTTCCTCCCTTGCGGATATTGGACAGAACCATACGGTCCGCATCGGTCTTGCCGCTGCGGGGCCGGTACCCCATATAGACGCTCAGGGATTCGGCCGAGACGAGTCCGGGCCGCTCTCCGATGAAGAGCACGGCCGTCTCGGGCTCCAGGATGTCGCCTACCGCGTTCAGGATCCCGACTCTGGCCCGCGGGATGAACAAAGGCGTTCCCGGCGGGATGCCTTCCAGCTCCAGGGCGTCGAGAAAGGCGGGCAGGATATCCCGTAGATTGGCGCAAACTGCGCTGGCGCTTAGGCCGTCCGATACGACGATCTGCACGGCGGGCCGGCGCTGGCAATGCCGCCGAAGGCGATCCTGAGCCTCGGAGGTCAGCTGGCGGCCCCAATCCGGCCGCTTCAGGTACACCTCCTTGTCGGCGCAGCGGGAATCGACCGAGAAGAGGCCGTGCTCCTGAAGCAGGGCAGCAGGCACCTCTCCATACACGGCATCCAGCGCCGCCGCATGATCTGCCCGGAGCACGAGCCATTCCCGCGTGGTCGGGCGCGTGCCCGCCCTTCCCGCCGCAATCCGGGCCGGCGTGGATGCTTTCAAGCGCTCTAAGGGCTCCTCCATCCGATTCATCCGCCTCCTTGAAGGAAATAGGCCGGATTTCCGGCCGCCGTGGTCAGTCTGCCCTGCTCCATCAGACCCCGGCTCTCGAGCCACCGTTCGAAATCGGGCAGCGGTCGCAGCTGCAGAAGCTCCCGGACGGTGGCAATGTCGTGATAACCCAAGGACTGGTAATTCAGCATGCAGTCATCCGCCAGGGGCACGCCGATCAGGAAGCTGACCCCGGCGGAAGCGAGCAGAACCGCCAAATTATCCATATCGTTCTGGTCTGCCGCCATGTGGTTGGTATAGCAGACGTCAACCCCCATAGGGAGCCCCTGGATTTTCCCCATGAAGTGGTCCTCCAGTCCGGCCCGCAGCACCTGCTTGCTGTCGAACAAGTACTCCGGTCCGATGAATCCGACCACCGTATTGACCAGGAACGGGCGGAACCGCTTCGCCAGCCCATAGCAGCGTGCCTCCAGGGTAACCTGGTCGATGCCGTGATGAGCCTCCGCCGACAGCTCGGAGCCTTGCCCCGTCTCGAAGTACCATCGGTTCGGACCGATTCCCGTCCCCATCTCGCGAATCTGGGCGTCCGCCTCCTCCAAGAGAGCGGCCCGGACCCCGAAGGATCGGTTGCCCGCCTCCGTGCCCGCCAAGCTCTGGAAGAACAGATCTGCCGGAGCCCCTTGACGGACGGCCTCCATCTGAGTGGTAATGTGGGCCAAGACGCTGTTCTGGGTCGGAATGCGTTGCCGGTCCAGCACCTCCTTGGTCTCCTGGAACAGCCTCTTGATGTTCTCGACGGTGTCGATCACAGGATTCACCCCCACCACGGCGTCTCCGATGCCGTAGCTCAGTGCCTCGTACAACGAGGCCTTCATGCCTTCAGGCGAATCCGTGGGATGGTTGGGCTGAGCCCGGCTCGCCAGCCTCCCCTTCGCGCCGAGTGCCGTGTTGCAACGGGTCTCCACCCTGCACTTGGCTGCAGCGGTAATGAGATCCAGATTGGACATGAGCTTGGCGGCGGCCGCCGCCATCTCGCTGGTCATACCGCGACCGATCCGCATCACTTCGTCAGGCTCGGCCGCCAAGAGCCTCTCCCGCAGTTCCCCCACCGTCCAGCCCCGGATGCTCCGGTAGACCTCTTCATTCACACCCGCTTCTATGATCCGGGACACCTCATCCTCCTCCGGCGGGAGAAGCGGATGCTCGCGCAGCTCCTCCAGCCGCAGCTCTGCCAGCACCCACTTGGCCAGCATCCTTTCCCTGGCGTCCCTAGCAGCGATGCCCGCCAGCCGGTCCCCGGACTTCTCTTCGTTGGCCTTGGCGAACACCTCCCGGAGCGAGGCGAAGTGCTGGGTCATGCCGTTTAGGGTCGTATGAAGCTTCATGGGTCTGAGTCCTCCTCGGGCAGGAATTCTAAGGGTGTCCGCTTCGCAAGCGAATCCGGCGGCGGCGGAAGGAAGACGAGCGTCTTCACCGATACGGGGACGGAATCTCCATACAGCGGCCGGCCGATGTCCACATAGCAACCGGGCTCCGCTCCGACCTGGTCGATGCACAAGGGATACAGCCTTCCGCCGGAGGCCAGCCGGATCGCCTGCCCCAGAGCTCTTCCGACATCGGCCTCGCAGATCAGCACCGGGGTACGGGCGGCCGGCAAGAGAAGCAGCCAGGACTCCGAGAAGGCAGCCGCCCAGGCCCGGATCCCGGCGTAGGTCAGAAGCTCCGGCGCAGCCGGTACCGCCAGCGCGAAGGGCGGCTCCCGGTCGGAGCCGTAGAGCTCCACGGCCTCGCCGAGCCTCCGGCGCAGCTCCACCGCCCCGATGCCCCCCGCATGCACCGGTACATGCCGGACCGGCAGCAGCTCCGGCGGGGCGGTAATCGTGGAGCCGCTCAACACCACGCTGTAGCCTCCTGCGCCGATTACTGTGGCTCGGCCCGGATGGGCGGCGGTACGGCAGGGGATTCTTCGTAGGCGGATCGCTTCCCGCAGCTCTGCTGCCAGAAGCGGCCCTATATCGCCGTAGACCGCCGTCTCCTCCACCGTAGCCGGGGCGCAGGAAGGATCCGCCATGAGCTGGCCGATCCCGCCGGTAACCGTGAGCTCGTCGGGCGTCCGGCCTTCGGCGGAGACGGAGGGGACGGCGCCATACCGAAGGCCGGCCGGACCCGGTAGGTCAGATGAAGCGCCGTCCCATAGACCGTGGAGCAGCTCCCCGGCCATGGCCCGGCAAAGCTCCCGGAGCTCCTCCATCTGCGCGAGGCGTCCTTCCTGCAACCGGATGCCCCGCCCTTCCATCCAGCTTCGAATCCGAGCCGATACGTACCCGATTCGGCCATTCCGGTCCAGCCTCACGAGCCGCCCGCCGATGTGATAATGGGCTCTCCATACTGCCGCCCCTTGATGGAAGGCGGCCGCATTGGCGGTCCCTCCTCCGATGTCAACGTTCACCACGGTGCCTCCCAGCTCCCTGGACCTGAGATCACTGCCTGCGCCCAGGCCCGCCAGATGAGCCTCCAAGTCGCTGCCCGCCTGAGCCGCCACGAAATCCCCGGCCCAGTCGGCCAATCTCCTCACCACGGTCTCGGCATTGGCTGCGGCGGAGGATTCGCCCGTGACGATCACGGCTCCCGTCTCCGCTGCGCCCGGCTCCAGCCCAGCCAGTTGAAGCTCGGCCTCGACAAGTGCAAGAACCCTCCGGCCATCGATGCCTCCGTCGGGAGCAAGCGGAGTCTCATGGGCTTCTCCTGTGTAGAGCAGGGTACGCTCCACGATGTCCTGCCGGGGCAGGCCGCCGGGGAGTCCCCGATCTGCCAGAGACAACTGGCTCACCACGACCTTGGTCGTGCTGGTGCCGATGTCGATGCCCAGACTCCGGATCGTGCGGACCGGATCCATTCGATCGGCCTCCTCCCTTCATCCTGCTGCGTTCAAGGCCAAAAAGCGCTCCATCCCCATTCTCATCCGGGACGAGCGCCTTTGTCCGTTTCCTGTCCTATCATCTGGATGTTAGGGCCCCCCGGAGGCATCAGCGCCGTCCAAACCATATTCCCTCCCCTTTCCGGTCTCGAACGTTCATGTTCCGTTTCCCGTTGAATGTATCGTAGATCGATGGAATGTATTTGTCAATATATCTAACCTAATTTCATTTATTTCTACTTCAATCCACGTGACACGTCACATATCATGACATCTACTATGCGTTTCCCCGACAAAAAAGACCTCGAACCGGGTCTAACCCCGGATCAAGGTCTACATAAGCCAAACTGCTGCGTCAGCCTTGGCTGACCCTCCTCATTCCTTACTCCTCATGACTGAAATCCTTCCCCATCCTATCTCGCCGAGTGGCGGATGACCTCCTCCAGTCGCGCGGCCACATAGCCTGCGCCCTGCTCCAGCTCGCTCCTCGTGAAGCGGACCAGATGCATGCGCTCGTCGGCATCCAGCGCCTCCTCGAGGAAGCCCATGAAGCCTCGTGCCCTGCGGTCTACCTCCAGCAGCACCTCCACTCCGCCGGCATCCGGGAAGAAGGTTGCCTCCAGCTCATCCAGATGCCCGTAATAGGGGCCCCCGGGTACGAACTCGAACTCCTGAATGAACGGAACGCCTCTTCCATAGCGGGGAGCATATTCGTTCTCTACCTTGCGGATGCGGAAGCCCAGACTTTCGATAGCCTCCAGAACCATGCCTGCATGGGGATGAGGCAGGACCTCGATGTAATCCTCATCGCCCGGATCCACAGTGTTGGCGATGTCCAGTCCGGTCTTGATCCAGACCCGGACCCGGTCGAAGGTGGATGGCGTATAATCGGGAAGCGTGAAGGCGAAGGGAATCTCCAGCTCCTCGTTCGGCTGCAGCCGGAGCGCACCGGTGACGCGGAATTTGGCAATCGCCTCCGTATACGTGACTTTGCGGTCGTCCCTTTCTCTGATATAAGTGGTCAAGAGGTGCAGGTAGATGCCTTCGATCTCCTGAGCGATCCCACCCCCGCGGACATACACGGCTCCCCGCACTTCATCCCCGGGCTGATACCGCGAATCCTCCAGACGGGTATCCACCTTAGCCCCCCCGATTCCGATACTAGCCAACATCCGGTTGAAAAACGACATATTCCTTCTCCTCCTTAAGCATGATGGTGTTGAACCCAATCCTTGAACAGCCGGTAATCCTCCTCGACCTGGTGCGAATAGGACAAGGCCCAATCGGATAGGGTCCGGCAGAAGTCTCCGCAGCTGTCGCCCATAGCCTTCTCGATTTCCTTCTCGCTGTGGTAAGGGAGAATGCCCTTCTCCACGTCCGCATCGGCCCGCGCATGCATCTTGGCTGTGATTCGCCCCATCACCTCCAGCACATCCGACAACTCCTCCCGGTCCTCCACGTTCTCCAGCTTCAGCTTTTTCTTATAGGGGGACCGCTCCCGGACATAGAAGTGCCGGTCTCCTACCGTCAGGTACCCCAGGAACGGATCCGCTTCGTGGTGCATCGCCCGCTGGGTCGAGACCACCCGCTTGCCCTGATGGAGGAAGTGCTCCCAGAAGCTCTCGTTGTACGGCATAAAATAGGCCGGAACCGGCACGCGGACCTCCTTGGCCTCCAGCACCGGATCGTCGATACCCTCGGCAGCCCGGCCCCCTTCGATCAGAATGTAGTACCGGTCCAGACCGATGGAAGCCGTCCCGGAACCGTGCTTCAGAGCAATGTCCTTCACCCGGTAATACTCCGGTGCCTGGCGGTCCTCCTCCTCCAGGCTGGCAACATAATCATGCCATGCCCCCAGCAGGAGTCCTTTGTCCTCTTGGCCTGCAGGCTGCAGCTCCTCCGACCAGACGAAGGAGCGCTTGTTTCCCTCCGCGTCCGTGATGGTCTCCAGGAACTTATGGCCGCTGCGCTTCTGGAGCTTCCGGATCAGCCTGCGCACAGGCCCGTGGGTCCGGCTCTCGTCGAAGACGAGGCTGCGCGGATCCTCCTTCCCCTTCGAGAAGCGGCGTATCTGGTGATAGTAGCTGTCCAGATACGTCTCGATGGCCTGCTGGCGGTCCTCCGGATCCAGGCCTTTGATTTTGCAGACCAGATCAATGCTGACAGCCATGCGCAGGAGATCGTAGAGATATGAGCCCAAGTACCCTTCGTCGAAATCATTCACGTCATACACGATCTCTCCCCGCTCGCTGCGGAAGGCGCCGAAGTTCTCGAAATGGAGATCGCCCTGAATCCAAGTGGGCCGGTCTGCAGGCGTGTGGTACGGGAACCATTCTCTCGTCACGTCCAGATAGAACAGATAGGCGCTTCCCCGATAGAAGCTGAATGGATGGGACGCCATCTTGGCATATTTCAACCTCCGGCTGTCCGGGTCAAGCTTCATGATGCCGGCATCGAATTCGTCGAATACGGCCGCTAAGGATTGCTGGCGAAGCCGCACCTGCGTATGCTTCACCCGTTCGATCATCGATTCGTACATGGTGGTCCTCCTTTTGCTGCGATAACGCGGGGCGTATGCCGGATAATACGCATGGTCTCCGCCAGGCGTTTCATTTTCCATATCGGTTCCATACCCAAAGAAACCCCTGCCCAACCGGACAAGGGTCCAACACCGACCGTTCAAGGCAGCATTCAGAAGTGCGGCACGGCCATCAGACCAGCATGAAGTAGTGGATGAACTCGTCGTCCTTCTGGTAGCCGTGGGCTTCATATACCCGCTGGGCTTTGAGATTGGTGGTCTGAGTGGCGATCTCTATACCCTTGGACTTCGTGGCGGCGGCGAAGGCCTTCGCCCTCTCCAGCAGCAGCCTCCCGATGTTCCGGTTCCGGTGCTCCGCGTGGATATAGAGATCGTTCAGAATCCAGAGCCGCTTCATGGACACCGACGAGAAGGACGGGTACAGCTGGGCTAAGCCCACTGCCTCACCGCTCTTCGAATCCCGTGCCAGAAAAATCACCGACTCCCCATGCTCGAACCGTTCGAACAAAAACCGGCGAGCCCCTTCCAGATCCGGCTCTTGGCTGTAAAACACACGGTATTCGTCGAACAATACCGCAGCATCCCCCAGATCGTCAATCGTAGCTTGATGAATCACGACAGCATCTGACATGGTTATTCTTCCTCCTATGGATCGCTTATCGCTTCTCTCTTCTCAGGGATCGAATTCGACATGCGATGGTAAGTTCCTGCTTTTTCCACCGTTATCCCTTGCCTTTGCTCACCCAGAAAACGATCCGGTCCCCCTTGGATACGGGAGTTCCGGGAGCCAGATCCTGCTTGAAGACACGGCCCTTCTCGGTCTCATGGACCTCCAGCTGGTACGAATATCGAAGTCCCGCCTTCAGTGCCAGCTGGGAGGCCTCCTCCAGCGTCTTCTGGGTCAAGTCCGGTACGGTGCTCTCCGTAACCGCCGGTGCTGTCGACGGCTTCGCCGGGCTGGAGGAGGATCCGGGTGATGGCGATGGCGACGGATGAGACGTCCCCTTCGGCTGCTGCGAGGCGGCCGGTACCGTTGAACCGACCGGCGTGGAGACTGCGGCTGGGGCCGACGCAGCGGTATTCGCCTTCACGCCGCCGTCCGCCTCCCCGTCCGGCAGCCGGATCATCCACCAGAAGAGCGCTATTCCGCACAATCCTATTCCGAAGCCGATGAGCGAGAAACGGATCCATGGGCCCATGGACCATCCCCGGTTGGTATCTTCCCCCATTCTATCGGAAGGAGAAGCCGTTGGACGGACCGGCTGCCGCTTAGGTGAGGAATGCGATTGCAGCGTACCCTCCGTCGGCTCCCCAGGGAATGGACGGCTTCGCTTCGTCGGGACGCTTGAAGGCGCGGGAGTTGGCTCCACGGTCTCAAGCAGCCGGCGGATCCCTCCTTCATAATCCCGCAGGGTGCAGGAAGGCAGCAGGGCCGAGCCGGCCCAATCGGCCGCTTCCTCCGCAGTGCCACCCGGCAGTCCGGACATGGCAGCTTTCACGGATTGGTACATCCGCGACAGGGAGGCAGGCGGCTCCTCGGAGCCGCTGCACAGCTGGTACAAGAGTGTCGATAAGCCCTTCACGTCCCGATGGTCCGAGGACCCCTCGGACCAGATGTTGATGAGGCGCAGTCGACCGTCCCGATCCAGCCACAGATTGCCCGCCGTCACGGCAAAATCCTGCAGCCGCTCCCTCCGAGCTTCCCGAATCGCCGGACATAGCTCCAGCAGCTGCTCCAGAATTTCCTGGCCGGTCCAATGAAGCATCGGCAGAGCCTCCGTCAGAAACCGGCCTTGATCCCGCACCAGGACGGCATACAGCCCGTTCCCCCCCACCGATACGTCTAGGACCGGCACATACCGGCGGTCGCCGTGCCGGGAGGCTTGGCCCAGCCTCCGCAGAATTTCTTCCTTCGGATGAGTATCCGTATCCGCTTGGCGCCATAGGATGACGCTGCGGTTTAATTTATGGTCATGGGCCAGGGCGAGCCATCCGCCGTCCGTACGCCTCCATGCCTGTTCCAACCGGTACCGGTTGTCAAACAGCTCCATCGGTTACCACTCCTTCCCTGTTTCTATTACTATATTCGGTCGGCGGACGTGTTTTCCGACTTTCTTCCATCGGCCTGTAAACATTTGTCACAGCGTTGAATGCGTTTACATGGTAAGATCAGGGTGAGGACGATCACTTCTAACGGAGGGATGAACCATGTTCAAGAAGCTGTTAGTCGCGTTCGACGGCTCCAACCATTCCCAAAAGGCGCTCCGACAAGCCATGCAGATGGCCGAGGACAACGGAGCTGCACTGCACATCCTCCACGTCTTTCAATTGCCGGCTCTAATCGTCGGCGAATCCTTCATCTCCGCTCCGCCCCAGCTGGAGGCGGACACGTACCGCAAGGCCGAGCAGGTGCTGGAGCAAGCCCAGACGCTGGCCGCCAGCCTGCCAAATGTAACGGGACTTCTCAAGTACGGCCGGCCGGCTGAGGTCACGCTGGAGTACGCCGAGGCCATCCAAGCGGATCTCATCATCGTGGGAAGCCGCGGGCTTAGCGGCATCCGGGAGCTGGTGCTGGGCAGCGTCAGCCACAATATCGTCCAGCACGCCAAGGTGCCGGTCTTAGTCGTAAAATAAGGAAGAGGGCTCCGGTATCCGCCGGGGCCCTCTTGCTGAAACAGCCTAGTCCTGAAGCGGCCTGCGTCTCATCAGCCGCTCCGGATCCCTGACGAACCCGTAGCTCTCATACAAGCCGTGGGCATCCTTCGTTCCCAACAGTCCGTTCAGGCCCTGAAGCTCCGGACTCGTGACGATGGCTTGAACCAGCCGCTTGCCGATGCCCCGGCCGCGGTACTCCTCATCGACATAGACGTCACACAGGTAATACATCGTAGCCCCGTCCGTAACCACCCGCGCGAATGCGACCTGCTTCTCGCGGTCGTATACCCCGAAGATCATGGAATGCTCGATGGAGCGCAGCATGGTTTTGTAGGACCGTTCGCTCGCCCAATAGCTGCGGGATAAGAATCCGAAAACCGCCTCCAGATCCAGCCGGCCCCGATCGGTGCTGATCTCCAGCTCATCCTGATGCATTCGTGCCCTCCCCCTTTCCTTCTGCTGACAGATTCCTCCGGAGCTTCTCCACCGTCTCCGGATGAACCCCGCAGTACTCCGTCAGATAGCCTTCCGCGGAGCCGTAACGTGCCAGGAGCTCATCGAGCACCCCGTCCAGGTATTCCCGCCGCACCTCCAGGATCGGCCGCAGCTGCCGTCCGGTCAGCCGGAACAGGCTCAGCCATCGGGCCATTCGCTCGATCCTCCGCATCCGGGATGCAATCAAGCCGTTGGAGAGCATATAGTGCTCCAACACCACCGGCCGCGGTAATCCGAGGAGCAGCTGGAGGATGGCGGTGATGAACCCGGTCCTGTCCTTGCCTCCCGTACAATGGACCAGCGCCGGAACATTAGACTCCTCCGCCAGCAGCTCCATGACCTGGCGGACCTGGTCCGGGCTGTCGAAGCCGATCCCCCGGTAGAAGTCCTCCATGAAGCATACGCCGCCCTGTTCATCCTTGCCGCGAAGCAGGAGCCGAACCATCTCACCTGGCGTGTAGTCCTTGCCGTACGGACAGAATGGAATGCTGACCACCTTAATCTCCCGTCCAGGAAGAAACCGGATCCCCTTCTTCCTCCGTTCATTCGGCGTCCGTAGGTCGATGATGAGGCGGATCCCGGTTTCCTCCAGCCGGGCCAAGTCTTTTCCCTTAAGGGACGAGAGCTCGCCGGAACGGAACAGAATGCCGGATTGCATCCGGCACCCCCCACGAGCGGCGGGAACCGCCGCGTCGCGGAAATTGCTCCACTGCGGCCCGGCCGAATAGGAGGCTGCAGGTATCGATCCCAATGACATCAGCGGCACCCCTCTCTTCAAACTTTCCGCTATGCGTATGATGAAGTCAGAACCATTATACCACCTGAACCGGATTCCGGGCATGAATGAAGTCGTGTCAGCCCCCGTCTTATTCGTTGATATCTTGAACCAGCTCCGACATAAAACGAAAAGGACCCTGCCGGGCGGCAGAGTCCTAGAAACGGCCCGATTTCAAGATGGAATAGATCAGCCACCCCACCATAAACACGGCAATGAGCGAACCGGTCTCCAGCACGGGCAGATGCCAGAGGCTGCTCGCCTGCCGATTAAGCGAAGAACCGACGATCAGACCGCACATGATGATGCTGAAGGCCAGCAGCACGATGCTGAAGGACAGCCGGTTGCTGATCCGGTCCAGCTTGCGCAGGAACTTGTCGATCTCCGGTATGCTGATCTCGAGCCTCCCCTTGCGGATGAAGGCCATCAGCTCCATGGCGTGCTTCGGCAGATGAAGCAGGGAATCTCCGTATTCCGCCCATTCCTCCTTCAGCTTGCCCAGCAGGCTTCTCGGATGGAACCGTTCGATCAGGAGCTTGCGCCCGAAGGGCTCGGCAATGCGGATGATGCTGATGTCCGGGTCCAGGTGACCGACCACCCCTTCGATGGTCACCAACGTTTTGCCCAGCATGATCAAGTCCGGCGGAATCCGGATCTGATGGCGGTAAGCCACCTGGAGCAGATCGTTCACCGACTCCCCCAGGCTGATCTGGCTGAAGGAGACGCCCATATACTTGTCCCGAAGCTTGTCCACATCCCTCCGGAGCTCCTCCATCTCCACCTCTTCCGTGACCAGACCCATTCTTAGGATGGCTTGGATGACACCGGAGGAGCTCTGCCGCATCAGGGCGATGATCAGACTGGAGAAGTGCTGCTTCATTTCCGGGGAGAGCCGGCCCACCATGCCGAAATCCAGGAAGGCAATGACCTCGCCCGGCAGGATCTTGATATTACCCGGATGGGGATCCGCATGGAAGAAGCCTTCGATGAAGATCTGATGCAGCACGGCTTGGAGGAGCCGGGAGGCCAATCGGGGGCGGTCGATGCCGCCGGCCTCCAGCAGCTCCAGCTGATTCAGGTTCGGCCCGTCAATGAATTCCATGGTGAGCATCTTGCGGCTGCTGAATTCCGCGTATACCTTCGGGATCTTGATCCGGCGCTCATGCCGGAACATGGCCCGGAATCGGTCCGCGTTCTGGGCCTCCATGATGTAGCTCAGCTCGTTGGTCAGGGAATGCCCGAATTCCTCCACCATCTTGCTGAGCTGGTACCGCTTGGCCCAGCGGAAGCGGGCTTCTGCCAGAACCGCCATGTTCCCCAAGATTTCCAGATCCGTCCGGATGACCGAACGGATGGCCGGACGCTGGATCTTGACAGCCACCTTCTCCCCGCTATGCAGGAGTCCGATGTGCACCTGTCCGATGGAAGCCGCAGCCACCGGCTCCTCGGCCAGCTCGGCGAAGATCTCCTCCGGCTCCCGCTTGGTCTCCGAGCGGATAATGCTGCGCACATCCTCGAAGCCGAAGGGCTGGACCTGGTCCTGCAGCTTCTCCAGCTCCGTGCGGATGGATTCGGGCAGTAGATCCGGCCGGGTGCTGGCGATCTGGCCCAGCTTGATGAAGGTGGGACCTAACTGCTGCAGAACCTCGCGGATCCGGGCGCCCACCGTCTTGCGTTCGCTCCTGCCGTTCTCCCAACGCCTGCGCTCCGGTATGGACAGCAGCTGGAAAATATCCATCTCCGCCACCACGTAACCGAAGCCGTGCCTGGTTAATGCCAATGCAATGTCCCGGTACCGCTGCAGATGTCGGATCCTTCTCCCGGCCATCCCTCACGCCCCCCTTAGGGCTCGATAGGAGGCGTCTCCAGCGGATCGATCCCCTGCTCGGGCACTGCAGGAGCCTCCAGACGATCCAAGCGCTGCTCCAGCCGGGTAATATCGTCCTTGGTGGCCACGTTCAGATCGGCCAACCGCTTCTGGAGCTGCTCTTGTACCAGGCGCTTCAGCTCATCCCGTTCCCGCTCGCCCCGTTCCAGCAGGCTGGAGATCCACTCCTTGGAGTCGGAGGGCGCCAGCTCTCCTTTTTTTACCATATCGTCTACGAAGGCTTCGATCTTGTCCTTGCCCGCCATCGTAACCCCCAAGCCGAGGGACAACGCTTTACGCAACAGCTCGTTCATGCTAGTGGCCAACCTCCGTCTAGTGGTATAGTCGGTGGTTAGGATTGCCAAGAAAGGTCAACTTTATGTTCCCGGATATGAAGGAATAAGAGCACGAGCATATAGATCAGCACCAGGTTGATGCTGGGAAACACGATTTTCTCCGCAAGGGACACCGTTTCACCGGCACGTTCTTGCCCGATGATCATCGCCGTGCAGGCGGTCGCCATGGATAATCCCTTGATCAGCAGGATGGTTGCCAGCATGTAGCCGGAGGGCTCCCGGCGGATCAGCAGGGTCCCTCCCAAGAAGAGGGCGGGCACGACAAAAGCCAAGTCCAGCACTTGGATGACCAGTGTCGTGTAATGCTCCAACCCGATTGGGACCGACCCGTCCCGCAGCGAGGGCAGAATCCGGCCCAGCCACATCAGCCCCAACGCGCCGCCGACAACATATAGAAATCCCGCGATGCGCTTAACCGGCAGCCCCGGACGAATCGAACGCTGCAGCAGCTTGCTGTCGAAGGGCACCCAGGAGCCGATGAAGGCGAAGAAGCTGGCCGAGCACAGCGCCACGTAGAGCAGGAAGATCGGATTATACATGGACAATAATGCATAGGATGCATATGCGTATACGAAGTAACCCAAGGTTCCCGTCAGCAGCAGCCGGCCTTTCAGGGAGCCTCTTGATTCCCAGAGTAGGGACAGCAGCAGCAGAGGAACCGCCAGCACCAGCGTAACCCAATCCTGGGCGATGCCTTGGGCGGCCACCGCCTTGGAATCATAGCGGTACAGTCCTTCCCCGTAGAGGGTTACCGATTCTCCTCTTACCGT
Source organism: Oryzibacillus soli (assembly GCF_051594765.1). Classification (NCBI taxonomy): domain Bacteria; kingdom Bacillati; phylum Bacillota; class Bacilli; order Caryophanales; family Paenibacillaceae; genus Oryzibacillus; species Oryzibacillus soli. The sequence continues at coordinate 328,621 of NZ_JBPPGJ010000005.1, read as the reverse complement.
CGTGAAGACCCGCTCGCCGCCGCCCCCCTCGCTGAAGATGCCCGTTGCCGCCGCTATGACCGCCATCAACGCTACAAGCAGAACCAAGATCCGCGTGCCTTTCCAAGGCTTCATCCGTACCCGCCTCCATGAAATGAATCCGTCTTTTAACAAAGTTCATTATTTTGAACACTGTTAAATTATCATCCACCCCAGAAATTGTCAATGTACGGAAGATGAACAATTCTACTCCATCAGCAGTCCAAGCTCATGCAGCTTCTCCATTATGATCCGAGTGACTACGGAGGTCCGTTCCCGTTCCCCGTAAGAGAGCCAAGCCAGCTCGTCAATCTCCGAGGCAGCCAAGAGCTCACCCTCGTAATCCCCGGTGTAGCAGGTCATCTTAACCATTACGCCGGCCGGCTTCCCGTCGGCTTGAGCTTCGAAGGTGCCGAAGTGCCGGACCGTGTCCGGCTGGACGCGCACCGACAGCTCTTCTTGAATTTCACGGAGGAGCGTATCCGTGTCCGTCTCCCCCGGGTCCCTCTTCCCGCCGGGGAAATAGAACAATTCCTTTCCCTTCGAGCGTGCGCTCAGAACCCGTCCGTTCTCGATTCGGATCCATGCGATTTTGTCAATTGATCCCGTCATGACTGTATGCTCCTTCTCCATGTAGTTTTCCGGCCGGCCTCGGAGGACCGTTCCGTAAGGAACAAAAACGGACCAGCAACCGGTCCGCCATGCTTAGGATTTATGCTTGCGCCAATCCATGCTGCTGTTGTTGAGCAGATATTCGAAGCTGCTCTCCAGCCGCTTCTGCTCGGCCTTCCTTGCCTCTTCTTCCCGCTTGCGCTGGTCCGCCTTCTGGCGGGCCTCCTCCGCACGCATCTCCTCGGCCTGGGACTTCAGCTTCGAAACGATGTCCGCATTCAGGAGATCCTTCAGCGTGGCCGGTTTATCCGCGGATTCGGCTTGGGACGCAGCTGGCCGCCGTCCTTGGTTCATCTTCTTCTTCGACATCACTATCACCTCTGTCCCCCTATTATACCAACAACGGCCGGGACGCCGCCATGCCAAAATCCCATACAAACAGCACAATTCCGGCGCTAGGCTTTTCCAATCCCCTTGACTATACTGGAGGAGGATTCGCATAAACGGCTTCAAGCCGAAACGGACGGTGGATAGGATGACAAAAGCACATGTGGGCATTCAGCTCTATACCCTTCGGGAATTGACGAAAACCGATTTTCTGGGCACGATCCGCAAGGTGGCTGATATGGGGTATGAAGCCGTGGAATTCGCCGGATACTTCGGAGTCCCGGCTCGGGAGCTTCGGGCGTTCGTGGCGGACTGCGGATTGAAAGCGCCCTCCTCCCACGTAGGTCTGGACTTCTCCGATCTGACCAAGATGGAGACTGCGTTGGCCCAGCAGATCGAATATGCCCAAGAGCTGGGTCTGGAGTACCTCGTAACTCCCTCTTCCCCCTTCTCCGAGGTTCCGACCCAAGAGGAGCTGGATCATGTCATCGCCTTCCTGGAGCGGGCGGCCCGGATGGTACGGGAAGCCGGATTGAAGTACGGTTATCATAACCACGCCTTCGAATTCAAGCAGGTGAACGGCAAAGCCATCATGGACCATATGCTGGAGCGGATTCCCGCGGAGCTTATGTTCGCGGAGTTCGATCTGGGCTGGGTGCACAAGGGTGGATGCAAGCCCGCCGAATATATCTCCCGCTATGCGGGCCGCGTCCCGCTTGCCCACATCAAGGACTTCGGCGAGAGCACCAGCGATACCGAGATTGGACGCGGTGTTGTAGATTTCGAGAGCGTATTCGGGATCGCGGAGCAAGCCGGCATCCGTTATTACATCGTGGAGCAGGAGCAATTCCAAGGCTCTCCGCTGGACAGCGCGCGCATTTCCTTGGAATACTTCAAGGCCAGAGGCCTGTTAGACTGATGCCGCTTTCTCCATCGCTTCCGCCCGCCTAGTTAGCGGCGGGAGCTTTTTTGGGTTAGAGCTGGCCCGGACCTTGATGGTGGAACGCTCGGATAGGGGTATACCGGCCGAAAATCTCCATTGCCGTCTTCAGAAGCTCCCGTTCCCCTTGGGCGACGATCACCACCTCCGGCTCCAGCTTCTTGTAGGGAATCCCTGCATGGCGGGTCATATAGCCCAGCAAGAGCCCTAGTCCGAAGCCCAATAGCAGGCCGAATAGTCCCCACAGCACCGGCCCCAGGGGCAGGACGAAGCCATAGATGACACCCAGCAGCATGAACACGGTCCCTAAGGGAAACGCCAGATTCATGATTCTTTCCTCCAGGTAGAAGTAGCCGTGGATCAGCCTTTTTTTCTCATGGGGAGGCGCTAGAGGCAAGACCAGAAGAGCTTCCCGACTGAAGCCGGCCTGCTCCAGCTGAATCAGGACCACTTCTACCTCCAAGCTGTGCCGGTAAGTCGCGGCGGCGTAGCCGATCCCCGATCCGCCCAACGAGTCCAAGAACCCTCCCTCCCCTCTTTCCTTGTGGTAGCGATCCGTCAGATAGGCCCTCTGCTCATAGGCAAGCAAGTTGTTCACGGCATTGCAGGTATGGTAAGCGTCGTACATGGCATACACGTACAAGGACGGTAGAAACAGCCCCCACTGGACATCCAGCGTTCCGGAGGCCAGCGCGAACTGTCCGACGCAGGTATGATGAATAGCGGTCAGGAACCGGGATTGGGAACAGGCGATAACCCAGGTCACCAGGATAAATCCGCCGGTCATCATCCGCTGCAGATAAATTTGACCGAGACCCGGCATCAGCAGGGAGGTCAAGGTGGCCACTCCGGCTCGATACCGGTTCAGGACATGGATGCCGACGGTATTCATCTTCATGATGGGAACGCGGGCATGTTCGAATTCGGCCAGCATGTTCACTTGATTCAGCATGATCGCTCTGCGGCAGGAGTCCCAGATGGTGAACACGTAGACAGCCACGTACAGAAGCAGCCAATCGGTATTGAGCTGGTCCCGCGCCCGGCTGAAGTCCCCTACCATGGAGTAGAAAATGCTCTCATTCAGATGCGAATGATAATTGGTGTAGAGCTCCCAGATTACCAGAATGAAGCCTTGGATATACTTGCCGAGCATCAGATGGCCGAACCCGGGAATGGCGGCGGACCACCACATGACGACGAATGGATTCTGGATCTGCATAATGTTCAGAGTGAAGACAGACATGGCTGCTTTCGGATAACGGGGAGCTTGATGTGTTGTTCCCACCGATCGTCCCTCCCCCCTTGGAATCCATCCTAGTATGCCTCATGGACCCAGTTTTATCCATATCAAAAAGACCCTTGACCGCTTACCGGTCAAGGGTCCTATCATTGCCGCTCGTTCTTAGCGCTTCCCACGGGGAGCGCCCTGCGGCTTGCCGCGGGCGCCGCCGGACGGCTTCGCTCCGAAGCCGGAGCGGGCATTCCCGCCGGGACGGCCTCCGGAGCTGCCGCCGCGGGGGCCTTGGGCGGATCGGCCGCCCTCTTGCCCGCGGCCACCGCCGGAGCGGGAGCCGGCTCCACGGGGACCGCCGCTTGCGCCGCCGCCCGGTTTCCCGTCGGTCCGGCGGTAGCCGCCCTTGCCGGCAGCCGCTCCGTAGCTGCGGCCCGGCTTGGTGCCGCCGCTTGCGCCGCCGCCCGTGCGCGGAGCCTTCCGCTCCTCGAGCGGATCATAATCCTCGCGGCCTACAGCCGAGGATATATCGAACTCCTCCATGCTCCGCCGCTTCAGCGTGGCATGGATGCCCTGCTCGATCTTCAGCAGGTAGGAGCGGTCCTTGGCCGCCACCAGCGTTACGGCGGTGCCGGTCTGCTTGGCCCGTCCGGTCCGGCCGATCCGGTGGATATAGGATTCCGCATCCAGCGGAATGTCGTAGTTGAAGACGTGGGTCATCCCCTCGATGTCCAAACCGCGGGCGGCCACATCCGTCGCCACCAGGTATTGAAGCTCCGCCTTGCGGAAGCGCTCCATAACCTGCTCGCGCTTGCCTTGGCTTAAGTCCCCGTGAAGCTCGTCCACGTTATAGCCCCGGTCCAGCATGGCTTCCGTCAGCTTCTTCGCCCGGATCTTGGTCCGGCAGAAGATCACCGCCAGGTAAGGCTTGTAGAGATCCAGCATCCGGAAGAGCGTGGCCTGCTTGGCCCGGTCCGTCGTCTCCACCACGAACTGCTTGATCTCGTCCAGCGTCACCTTCCGGCCTTGAATCCGGATATCCTGCGGGGCATTCATGTAGCCTTTTGCCAGATTCTTAATCGGGTCCGGCATGGTGGCCGAGAAGAGCATGGTCTGCCTGGCCTTCGGCAGCATCCGGATAATGCCTTCCACTTCGGCCAGGAAGCCCATGTGCAGCATCTGGTCCGCTTCGTCCAGGACCAGCATCTTGACGCGGTCCAAAGCCACCGTTCCCCGACGCACATGATCGAGCAGACGGCCCGGCGTACAGACAACGACGGACGGACGGCCCTTCAGCTTGCGGGTCTGGGCCTCCACGTCCTGTCCGCCATAAACGGGCAGAATATGTGCCCCGACCAGGGGTGCCAGCTTCCGCATCTCGGCGGTAATCTGAATGGCGAGCTCGCGGGTGGGCGTGATGATCAGCGCCTGGATGACCGGAGCTTCCGGGTCGAACTTCTCTAGAATCGGCAGGGTGAACGCCAGGGTCTTGCCCGTACCGGTCTGTGCCTGGGCAATGACGTCCTTCCCCTCCAGCAGAACCGGTATGGCCGCTTCTTGGATAGGGGTGGGCTCCGCAACGCCGAATTCCTTCAGACGGTGGACGAACCTCTCGCGTATGCCTAATGATGTGAATGCAGGTTGGCCGCTCATGTACACGTTCCTTTTCTTCTTATATAGGTGTTACGTCCAGCTCTTCCTTAGCTTGCCCCTTCCTGCGCCGCGCCCCGGAGAATATTCTCGAGGACCGGCTGGGAGGCGGGATTCCAGTCGAATGCCTTGAAGGCGACGAATTCAAACTGCTCCGTAGCAACGAACAGCGCCACCCGTTTGACGAGCAGCAGCGCCTTGGCTACCGCCGCCTGCTTATGGCCTTCGGCATCCTGCACCGCGCCGGTGAAGCGCATCAAGAAGTCGGGGTAACGGAGCTCCATGGCGATCTGCAGATCCGCATGGCCGTCCCCCTCCCGGTCGGCGGCGAACACGACGATATCCGAGGAGCTTATCTCGGCGTCATGCTCCGGCCTCAGCTGATGCGCTTCCTCCGGTCCGGCCTTGTACAGGAAGAGAACCTCCGTCCGTCTATCTTGCAATAGCAGACACGGGATCAGCCGCTTCCCCGGCAGCTCCCGCCCGTTCGGGAACAATTTCTCCAAATAAGCCTGCTCCGTCTGGTGCATTCGCCTCTCCCCCGCAATCTCGATTCGGTTACACCTTCAAGGTGTCCCGCGCCGCCTTCACCAGAAGGTCGAACGCGTCGTCGTCCTCCTCCAGCCAGTCCTCAACGGCCAGGATCTGCTCTTCGTCCCCGGACTCCTGCGAGAAGAACAGCCCGTAGCTCCAGTCCCGGTTATGCTTGCTGTGCAGCGCGATCTCGTACGGCTGCTTATGTCCCGACACTTCAAATTCGACCTTGCCCACATAGCCGTCTTCCTTGTTATAGGTCATGTTGGCGTTCAAGATCTTGATTTCCATCCGATTCACTCCTGTATCCGTCGGGCTATAGGCCCAGGGGCCGGTATATTGCTCCAGTCCTTACAATACCCTGACCGCCCGCAAAAAGCAACCAAGGGCTGCCAAACGGTCGGAAGACCGTCCGGGCAGCCCTGCCGGATCAAGCTGGAACACGAAGTCATGGACGTTCATTAATGGCCGATCATCATGCTGGCTTCCGCCTTCTTCTCGGCTCCCGCCTCACCGGGCTGGAGCTTGATGGGAGTCAAGAGCAGAGCCATCACGCCGCCGAAGGCCGCAACGAAGCACAGGATCAGGAAGGTGTTGCCGAAGGAGTGAGACCAGGCCGCCATCATGTCGCCTTTGCCGGCCTGCATGAAGGACTTCATATAAGCGGTCAGAATCGTTGCGAGACCGGCCACGGCGAAGGACGTCATGACCTGCTGCGCCGCATTGGTCAGCGAGGTGACGCGCCCTACCAGGTTCTGCGGAGCGGATTGGATCAGGTAGGTGTTGAGCGGCATCATGGATAAGCCCATGCCCGCACCGAGCAAGGCGAGAGGCGCGATCAGCACGGCCGTGCCGTCGGTCGCTTCCACCCGGGACAGCAGGAAGGCGGCCAGGGTCACCAAGCCCATGCCCGACAGTACCAGCGGTCTTGCCCCGATCTTGTCGAACAGCTTGCCTCCGATAGGCATGGCGAGAGCGGCGGCGAAGGCCTGGGGCAGCATGGCCAGACCCGTATCGAAGGCGGTATAGCCCTTCGCCTGCTGCAGGAACAGCGGAACCAGGAACAAGGTGCCGAACAAGGCGATCTGGGAGATCCACTGAACGATGATGCCGCGCGTAAAGTTGCCGGAGCCGAAAACCCGAAGCTCCAAGAGCGGCTGTTTGTGCCGAAGCTCGGCAAGGATGAAGAGAATCAGAGCGACGGCGCCGATGGAGATGCCTCCGATCGTCTTCGAGGACGTCCAGCTGGTGCCCCCTTCGCTAACGCCGAAGGACAGAGCAGCGAAGGCTAACGGTCCGAGAATCATACCCAGGAAATCCAAGGCGGCAACGGATTGGCGTTCGATCTTAGGCAGGGTCCGGAAGCCGATGATGAGCCCGATGATCCCCACGGGAATGTTAATGATGAAGATCCAGACCCAGCTGTAATAGTCCACCAGCCAGCCGGCTAGAACCGGGCCTGCGGCGGGAGCCAGGAGGATCGGGATGCCCATCATACCCATAACGGCGCCGACCTTGCTGGGCGGACTCAGCCGGTATGTGAAGGCCATGGCGATCGGAGCCAGCATTCCTCCGCCCAGCCCCTGAAGCACCCGGTAGATGATCAGCTGTTCGATGGAGCCGGCCAGGGCGCACAAGAGAGACCCGACGGTAAAGAGGGCGACGGACAGCAGGAAGATATTCTTGGCGCCGAAGCGGTCGGAGAGCCAACCGGCCAAGGGAATGACGGCGGCTTGAGCCAGCGCGTACCCGGTGACCGTCCATTGGACCACGGACAAGGTGCTCTCGAACTCCTTGACGAAGCCCGGAATGGCCACATTCATGGCCGTACCGTCCAGGATGACCATGAACAGCCCGATGATGATGGCGGCGAGGGGCGCAAGAATTTGCCGGATCGAGAAGTCCTCGTTTCCAGCGGTTGCTGCGGGTGTTGACATTGTTCAGTTCCTCCCATCCTTTGTCACAAAACGGTCGGAATGCTTCCTTAGCCTCCATTGACCTTCTATAACGCAGCCGTTACAATAAGGACAATCGGGCGGAGCTTCCGCCTTTCTTTATCTAATCTAACCGGACAATTGTCCGAATACTGGAGATCATACCGGACAATTGTCCGGAAGTCAATGCGAACCATCCATTCTTAACGATTCTTTCCGGAGGATTCCATATGCCCATGCGCAAAGACGCGGCGGAGCACCGCCGGCTCATCCTGCAAACGGCTCAGCACCTTTTTACAGAATATGGCGCGGACAGCGTCAGCATGCACCAGATCGCCAAAACCAGCGGAATCGGCCAAGGCACCTTGTACCGCAATTACTCGAACAAGGCCGATCTGTGTCTGGATATGATCCGGGAGAGCTCCCGTCAGCTGGAGCAGGACATCCAGGATATGATGGCCGGCGAACCCACTATCTCCGTTCGGGACAAGCTGGACGGTCTCGTGACGCTGATCGTCGGGTTCATCGAGGAGAAGTCTCAGTGGCTCGGCGCCGTTCAGACCTCCACCTGTCCCGATGGGGGGTCCACCTACTACCGGTCCCCGATCTACGAATCCGGACACAGCCGGATCCGCCATCTGCTCCAGGAGGCCGTGGACCGGGGCGAGTGCCCGTCCGATCTGGACACGGTATTCGCCGCCGACTCCCTCCTGTCCCTCCTGGATCCGGATTTGTACCTGTTCCTGCGGCGAGTCCGGGGCTATACGACCGAGGCCTATCTCCAGAATGTGCGCAGCGTCTTCCTGAATCCCCTCTTCCGACAGCAAAAGGGCTGAACCGCCTCTCCGGCGGTCCAGCCCTTTCTTGCGTATATGGATGAGTTCGTCCGGTTAAGCGGAGAACCCTTCGGCCGGGAGTGCCGTAGGCCTCTCCCGGGTCATCATCAGAATGACGAAGCCGGCAATGGCGCAGAGCGAGGCCGCGATCAGGATGTGGCTGATCGGCACCACGCCGTTCAATCCCGTTCCCAGCAGCGGTCCGATGCTGCCCCGGATACCGAATAGCATCAGGTGCAGACCGAAGACCAGCCCTTCCCGTCCGGGAGCCAGCTTGAAGACGTACGCCATACAGCCCAGGTCCCAGCTGGCGTCGGCCAAGCCTTGGAGACCGCTTGCGGTCAGCACGGCAGGGTACGTTCCGAATAGGCCGTACAGAAGAGGTGCCGTGGTATGGCAAAGCATGCAGACCATCATGACCCACTTGGGCGAATACCGGTCGATGACCCAGCCCATCAGGAGATAAGCTACCAGCAGCATGGAGAAGTATGCGACCCGGACGAAGCCGATGCTGCTGTTGGACAGCTCCAGGTGATCGACCTGGATGATGTTGTAGAGCGGATTCGCCAGCATATTGCCGAAGCCTGACAGGGTTGTCGCTGCAAGAAACAGCAGCAGAGGACGGTTTTCCTTGGCGGCACGGAGCTGCTCCGGGAGAGTGGGCCTCTTGCGGCCCGGCAGGCCTGCATTCGGCTTCCGCTCATCCTGCAGTCTGTAGAACAAGCAGATGGATATGGTACCCGTTATGGACGCCGCCATCAGGGGGAGTCCGCTTCCCGACACGTCGATCCACCGCCCGACCCCGTAGGCCATCGGAATCATGAGCAGCCCCATGGCCACCCGGACGTAACCCATCAGTCTTCCCCGGATATCCGCGGGGTAGATCTGTGTCATGAGCGTGGCATAGGCCGGCGCTTGGATTCCCATCAGCATATGGAACAAGAGGGCGATGCCCACGAACACCCACGGCGAGGTGAACAGAGCCGGTATGATGATCAATAGCCTTCCGATCACGTTCGGAACCACAACGTAGTTCTTCGCCCTTCCTTGCTCGGCCATCCCCGCCCATAAGGGAGAGAACAACAGCCCGATGGCGGGTGCGGCGCTTAAGAGCCCGACCTGCAGATCCGATGCTCCGTTCCGGATGGCGATCGGCATATAAAACTGATTGAATACGACATTAAATAAGCTGAACGTCACGGCGGCCAAAAAATCCCAGCGAAAATTCACCCAAGCCCGCCGGCTCATCCGAAGTCCCAACGCTTGTACTGAAGAACCTTCCATGTACAGTCTCCTACTCTCCATCTTCTCGATCATGGTGGCATTCAAGGTTAGAATCTCATGTTTCCAACGGCTGCGCAACCTTCATTAGAGCCCGAATAAGGGCGGAGAGCCTGTACAATCAAGACCTTGCGGATGAAAGAGAAGGCTTATCTTCCGTTCTCTCCTCTTCTTAAATCTCCGCGCATCAGTGCTTCCTCCAGCATGATCTCCGCATAGCTCCACAGAGTCTTGGAGCCCTCTGCAACCATTCTGCCGTTCCGGGCGACGACCCGTTCGTAGGTAATGTCATTTTCCTTCCAGGACTGTCCGCCGTTATGGACGTTCAAGAGCATCGGATGCAGGCGGTCCAAGGCATTGGCGAAGCGGGACTCCGGTGTTTCACGATCCTCGAACTCCAGCCACAGCTCCTTCAATTCCCTTCCTTGCGGGTCGGGAAGCATGCCGAAGAGCCGTTCGGCCGCCTTCATCTCGCGGTCGAACTTGTCCTCGTGCCCCTTCTCATCATAGGCAAAGGTGTCTCCCGCATCAATTTCGACAATATCGTGAATGAGCAGCATTTTGACGGTACGAAGCAGGTCCAGTCCCGGTTCGTTGGCATGCTCCGCTAGGATGACGGCCATCATGGCCAGATGCCAGGTATGCTCGGTATCATTCTCATACCGGTCGCTGCCGATCGGCTTGGTCTTGCGGAGCACGTGCTTCAGCCGGTCGATCTCGATAATGAAAGATAGCTGCTGCTTCAGCTTGTCCGTCTGGTTCATGGGTAATCCTCCGTTTCAAGTCCTATCGGATGGGCCGATAAAAAGGTTCCCTTCATATTACCAGAGCCCTATCCTGCGCGCCAGTGGGGAATTGACAGAAACCGGAACAAATTCTATTCTAGTTAAGATGCCCATCTCAATATCATAAAGGAGGACCCGCAATGACGCGCTCCCTGAACCGAATTACAGCCATCCAAAGCACCGTTGCCTACCGGATGTACAGGTCCTCCCGCCTGATCCGGCATCTGCATTATCTGACCTTCCAGCGCAACGGCTTCGACCTGACGCCCGAGCAGTGGTTCATCCTGAACAAGCTGGCGGTCAAGAGCCCCCAATCCCAGACGGAGTTGGGTGAGCGAATGATCGATGACCGTCCCAACATGACCCGGCTCCTGATGACGCTGGAGAAGAAGGGCTGGATCTCCAGACGGACCGACGTTCACGACCGGCGCCGTTCCGAGGTGCAGCTGACGGAAGATGGCATCCGCCTGCTCGAGGAGTGCCTCCCTCTGGCCGTCAAGGTTCGCGATCAGATGCGCCTGGAGATCACCGACCAGGAGCTGGAGATCTTCTGGAGCGTGCTGGACAAGCTTGATCATAATATTGAAGCCATCATTCAAGGCATGCCCGCCTCTCCCGCCATGGACAGCAGCGAATAAGCTGCTGATTTTTTTTGCGCTGAACCGCCGGTTTATTGTTGCTATAGCAACATATATATGCTACATTATCATCATTATCTACCATTCATTAGGAGTGATCATATGGATTACCGCTTCGCCGGGCGCATGTCCCGCTTTTCCTCCTCTGCCGTCAGAGACATACTCAAGTGGACGCAGGGTAAGGATGTGATCTCCTTCGCCGGAGGGCTGCCCGCGGAGGAGTGGTTCCCCAAGCAGGCGCTGGAGGATGCTTTCTCCCGGCTCTTCTCTGAAGGTACCGGACGGGAGCTTCAATACGGCTTGACCGAAGGCTTCCCTCCCCTGAAGGAGCTGCTGGTGAAACGGATGGACGCCATCGGCATCGGCTGTTCGGTCCGGGAGATGATCCTGACCACCGGCTCGCAGCAAGCCATTGACCTGACTGCGCGGATTCTGTTGGAGGACGGGGACACGGTTCTGACGGAGAACCCCACTTATCTGGCCGCGCTCCAAGTGTTCCAGAGTGCGGGGGCCAGCGTCCGCGGCATTAACCGGGACGAACATGGTATTGATCCCCAGCTGCTGGAACAAGCCATCCTGGAACACCGCCCCAAGCTGCTCTATGTGATCCCCACCTTCGCTAATCCAACGGGAGCGGTATGGTCCTTGGAGCGGCGCCGGACTGTGCTTGAGCTGTGCCGCAAGCATAACGTTCTGATCCTGGAGGATGACCCTTACGGCGAGCTGCTCTTCGAGGAGGGCTCCCGTCCCCCCACCCTCATGGCGCTGTCCGGAGCTGCAGCGGACAGTCCGGTCATCTACACCAGCACCTTCTCGAAGACCGTTGTCCCCGCTCTGCGGACGGGATGGGCGGTTGCGGACGAACGGATCATCGCCCAGCTGGCCAAGGCGAAGCAGGCGGCTGATCTGCACTCCTCCTGTCTGGACCAGCAAGCCCTTTACCGCCTGCTGCTCACCTTCGATCTGGACGGACATATCGCCCGTCTCCGCCAAGTGTACCGGGAGCGGATGGAAACGATGGTGGACTGTCTCAAGGACCCGGTATGGCAAGAGGTCCGCTTCGAACAGCCCCAGGGCGGCATGTTCCTATGGCTGGAGCTGCCGGAGGGAGACGACGCGGCGGCCTTCTTCCCCGCCGCCATCCAGGAGGGCGTGGCATTCGTGCCCGGAGATGGGTTCTTCACCGAAGGCGGCAACGGCCGATCCATTCGCTTGAACTACAGCCATTCCCGGCCGGAGGTCATCCGGGAAGGCATGGAGCGGCTGCAAAGGGCATATCTTCGGTATAAGCAGCAGATCCCCGTCTAAGTTCAAGCGGATCCCAACAAGCACAAACACCCGCATCATCGCCTTCCCGGCGGTGATGCGGGTGTTTGTGATTAGTTCCGGATTAAAGAGCCATCTCCAGGATCCGGCCCACATCTTCCTTCGCCAGCGGCTTGAAGGATCCGACGGGACCGAACAGAACCGTCTCGGAGGCCATCTGGTCCAGATGCTCCTGGCCGATGCCGTAATGCCCCAACGTGCTGGGAGCGCCGATCCGGGTGAAGAAGTCTCGGGTGGCCTGAATGCCGGCGAGCGCCAGCTCCTCTTGGGATTTGCCCTCCGCCGGGATGTTCCATACCCGGACGGCGTACTGGGCGAACCGGTCCGGCCGCTCCTTGTAGACGTACTTCATCCAGTTGGGGAACAGAATGGACAACCCGGCGCCGTGCGGAATGTCATAGATCGCGCTGACCTCATGCTCGATCATATGGGTCGCCCAGTCGTTTGTCATGCCTGCGCTAATCAGCCCGCCGTTCAAGGCCATGGTGCCGCACCACATGATATTGGCCCGGGCATTGTAATCCTTCGGATTCTCCAGCACCGCATCCGCCGTCTCGATGACGGTTTGCAGGATGGATTCGCAGAGACGCTCCTGCAGGGGCGTATCGGTGGTTCGGCTGAAGTACTGCTCGAAGACGTGGGACATGATGTCCACGATGCCGTTCACCGTCTGGTCCCGGGGCACGGTGAAGGTATTGGTGGGATCCAGGATGGAGAAGCGCGGATAGGTGTGAATGCTGCCGAAGGAGCGCTTACGCTTCTCTTCCCAGTTCGAGACCACGGAATTGCCGTTCATCTCCGAGCCGGTGGCCGCCAGGGTCAGGATGGCGCCGAGGGGCAGGGCCTTCTTGATCTCCGCTTGGCGCATGTAGAAGTCCCACACATCCCCTTCGTAAGGAACGCCGGCTGCGATGCCCTTCGAGGCATCCACTACGCTGCCGCCGCCCACCGCCAAGATGAACTCGATGTTGTGGGCCCGGCACAGTTCAATCCCCTTGCGCACCGAGGAAACCCGGGGATTCGGCTCGATGCCCGGCAGCTCGTGCACCTCCGCACCGATTCTGCTCAACTGCTCCATGACTTGGCCATACAGCCCCGAACGCTTGATGCTTCCTCCTCCATAGACGAGGAGCACTTTCTTGCCGTAGGGCAAAACTTCCTCCCCTAACTTGTCCACCATCCCCTGCCCGAACAAGACCTTGGTCGGGTTGTAAAACGTAAACGGGTTCATCTCGATTCCTCCTCTTGGTTCCCTGCGGAGCCGGGATCAGCTGAACGCGCCTTCCTGATCGTTCTCCTGGATGGCGCCGGTTTGATCCAGATCCGCTTCCTCGCGACCTGCCTCATCATTCACCCGGAGTCCCAGCCGTTCGTGCGGCTCCGTATCTTCGCCTTGCTGCTTCTTCTGATAATCCTCCATGCTCGGTTATCCCTCCTTTGCTGGAAGTAGGTTTCCAACAGATGAGGGGGATTATTCGCCGCCATTAGCCTTAAGCCGTCAGCAGCGACAGCTCCCGTTCGCCGACCCGGACAGGGGAGCGCGGCACCAGCGACAGATTGAAGCCGCCGATCAGCTCGGACGGCTTCACTGGCTCCGGCCGGTCCAGCAGTCCGCTCCAATACGCCAAGAGTCCTGTGACGGTCTCCGGCCGGACTCCTGCTTCCCTCATAGGGGACAGCGCCACGGATCCGTGGCGCTTGGAGAGCCGTTCGCCGTCGGGACCGTACAGCAGCGGCACATGAGCGTACTGCGGAGGCACAAGGCCTAGGGCGCGGAACAGCCAAATCTGCCTGGGAGTGGAATCCATCAGGTCCCAGCCCCTGAGCACGTCCGTGATCCCCATGGCTGCATCATCCACCACCACCGCCAGCTGGTATGCCAGGATCCCGTCAGCCCGACGGACGATGAAATCCCCGCCGGCCCCCGGAGGGAAATGCTGCCTGCCCGCTGCCAGGTCCAGGTAATCCATGGACTCCGCCGGTACGGCGAATCGGAGGGATGGCGTCTTCCGGGCCTCCCTCTCCATTCTCTCCTCCGGGCTTAGGCTCCGGCAGGTCCCGGCATAGACCGGCCCTTCGGATGCCAAGCCGTGGGGTGCGCTGGCTACGGCCATAAGCTCCGCGCGGCTGCAGTAACAGGGGTACACTCGCCCGGAGCTGCGAAGCTTGTCCAGCGCTTCCAGGTAGAGAGAAGTCCGCTCGCTCTGAACATAAGGCTCGAAGGCTCCTCCCGTATCCGGACCTTCCTCCCAATCCAGACCCAGCCACCGGAGGTCCTCCAGAATCCTCGCCGCATATTCCGGCTTGGACCGGGGACGGTCGATATCCTCCATACGGAGAATGAAGCTGCCTCCGGCGGCACGGACCTGCAGCCAAGCCAGGAGCGCCGTGCGGGCATTCCCCAGGTGCATGAGCCCCGAAGGGGTCGGGGCGAACCGACCGCGCATCATGCCTCAGCGCCTCCCGTGCTCTCTGTCCCGCCTATGGCGTCCGGAGAGCTTGTCCCGCCTGGAAGCTCGTTCAAGCCGGCCCATCTCCCGATGGTACGAAGCATCTCATCCGTAATGGGCAGGATGAAGTCGCACGACCGGACTTGGCGCAGGCCGCTCCGATTGTGGATCACCGCCGCCTGCATCATGATCCGGTAATGCCGCGTTCCGGGAGAAACGCTGACCAGCCCGGAGGCTTCGGAACCGTCTTGCACGGTCCGAAGCGGCTTCAAGCCGTAAGGATCGACCGGCATGATGCTGATTATATCTTCCAGTCTCAGGTAATAGTTCATATGGGGCTTCTGCAGAACCAGCTCCTTGCTGGTTACGGTCAAGCCATAGGCGCTCTTCTTGTGGGAGAGCTTGATCTCCCCCTCCATGGAACGAATGGCGATAAAGTCACGGTTCATCGTTCCTCCCCTTTCTCCCTCTAAGGTGGTTCGAATCCGTCCTATTCCGCTAGTTTATCACGTTTTCTCACCCCGTGCTACCGCGCGGAGGCTCCTCTAAGAGGGCTCAACCGTTCTTGCGCCGGGTATTCCCTCCCGACTTGGTGTACCGGTTGGCATAGGCGGAAGCAATGACCGCCTCCGGCTTGATCCGCGCCGTCACGCCCATGGCCTCCACTCTGCGGACCATCTCCATGACGAAGGGAGCCGTCCGGTTCACCATTTCGTCGCTCCCCGCGTCAATGTCCACAAAGGTACCGAAGGAGGCTCCCTGATAAACATGCGGAAGCACGATGTCCTCCAGCTGCCGGACCCGTTCCATGCCGAAGGCGGTGATGATCTCCTCCGAGATCGTCGTCTCCATGGTCAGCTTCTGACGGATGGAATAGACGCGCCGGGGCAAGACGAGCTTCCGGTAGCAGGCCCAAGCTCCATTGCCCAGACGGTGGATCACCATTCCCGTTACGAAGGTGGTCGAACTGGCATGGGCTTGGCAGTCGGTTCCCACGATGAACCGGTAGCTGCCCTTAGGCTCCCGCTGCATGAACGAGCGGACTCTCAGGAATACGTCCTCCAGAGTAAGCCGCCGTTCCGAGATATTCTGAAATACAACCTCTTCCTGCCGTTCCATGAACGGTCCGCCTGCCGTCATCGGCTTGCCACCTGCCCCTCCTTAATTTCATTCTTCGATCCTGCATGAAAGGCAGCGTTTCTATCAAGGTATTGCCGGAAGTGCAGCGTTATGCGGCCTTTACACGAATCCTTCACTAAGCGGGATGGAAATAACCGCTCCTACTCGTAAGGATTTCCAATCCGTGTTTTTCTAGAACGTTGCGGCGCGCGGATAGCAAAAAGACCCTTTCACCGAAGTAAAAGAGTCTTCTCTCTCATGTGGGTCAAGGGGCCAAGAGCAGTCTAGAGCAGCCTAGAACTGACGCTGGAATATGAAGATCCGGTGATCCGGCATCTCGGGTCTGTCACCGGCAGGTACCTCCCTCAGGATCCGGCTGATCTCGTCGGCGGCGGGAATCCATCTTTCCACATCGGTCATTTCCTTGGGCAGGTCGGTTTCCTTCTCTTTCGCGAACAGCGTAAGCATTGCAACCCCTCCTCTGGGATGTTCCATGTGAAGTAAGGTATTCAGGATTTCTATCCATATTATAACACGCTTTTATCAAGAAAGTAACCGCTTTCACAATTCTGCCAAAAAAGAAAACCCGCCTCCTTACAAGGCGGGCAACACGATTTCTACCGTCGTCCCTTCCCCTACCCGGCTGGTGATGTAGAGGTGTCCCCGGTGCTCTTCAATGATCCGGTAGCAGACGTTCAAGCCCAGTCCGGTTCCGTTTTCCTTGGTCGTATAGAACGGTTCTCCCAATTTCTGCAGCTTGTCCGGGGGGATCCCGACTCCTTCGTCGGAGATCTGAATGTTAACAGCTTCCGGTCTGCGGGACATCCGGACAAGGATGTGGCCGCCGTCCGGCATGGCCTCGATGGCATTCTTCAGAAGATTGATGAAGACCTGCTTCAGCTGATTGCCGTCCCCCATAACGGGTGGCAGAACGGCATCAAAGTGCTGGATCAGCTTAATGTGGCTCAGATAAGCCTGGGATTCCAGCAAGGAGATCACATGCCGGATCAGATCCTGAACCGGCTGCTCCTTAAATTCCACCTGCTTCGGCTTCGCGATCATCATGAAATCGTTTACGATCGCATGGATCCGGTCCAGCTCTGCCGACATGATATCGTAATAGGTGCTATGGTCGGGGGCCTTCTTGCGGAGCAGCTGGACGAAGCCCTTCAGGGAAGTAAGCGGGTTCTTGATTTCATGGGCGACTCCTGCGGCCATCTGGCCTACCGCCGACATCTTGTCGGAGCGGCCCAGCTTCTCCTCCACCATCTTGCGGGTGGTGAGATCCCTCAGTACGGTCTGGACCATTCTGCGGTCCCCCATGAGATGCGGCAGGGCGATGCTGCATGCCTCCACCTCGATGGATTCGTCACGGGGCAGGACGAAGCGGTATACCTGGAACTTAAGCCCTTCGTCCTTGGCTGCCGCACTATAATGCTCCGCCGCTTTCTCCAAGCAGCCGGGGTGGGTAAAGGCGTGGAGCTCCCTTCCCCGCAGCTCCTCCAGCGAACGGACCTGAGCCAGCCGGAGAAACGCCTCATTGGCGAAGTGAATGAAGGTCCCGTCGTGCAGAAGCGTCGGCTCGGGAGACAGGCGGAGCAGCATCTCATACTTCCGCTCATTCTCCCGCATGAGCTCCTCGGTCCGAAGCTCCAGCTGCTTGGCCCGCTGGACCAGATTGATCTTGCGCTCTTGATCCCCGCTCCGCAGCCTTGACAGAATGACATGCCCCGATACCAGAATTCCCGAATAGATCAGGTAGCCGGTTGCGTGAGACAGCCAGATGCCGGAATCCCTGTACCAGGTGTCCATCACAAAAGCAGGTCCGAACCACACCGCTCCGATCGTGAAGGTGAGGAGACTGAACACGGCGGTTCGCATCGGGATGAACAGCAGGACGAAGATCAGCATCTGATACAGCGCATCGATATAATGGATGAAGGCGCCTTCGAGGTGCCCCAGTGTTGCAAAGCCCCCGGTTATGCACAGAATCCCGATCGACGCGGTCAGCTCCGCCTGGTACCGGGTCTTGCACCTGTCCGCTAGCCAGCCGGCCGTCAGGGCGACCGCTGTCATCCCCAGCCTGACGTAGAGGATCGGGCCCACAAACGGCTTCATGAACGCCACGTCGGCCAAGGTGCCGATGAAGATCAATAAGGCCGCAAGCATCCAGCGAGCCCGCTGTTCGCGGGGATAGGGGGGCTTATGCTCCTTCTTCGGAGGGAAGGGAAACCTACTCACTACGTGTTGCGGATTAGGCAGTTCCATAAGCGTCTCTCCATTAGCTGACAATTGCTGTCGTGCAACCGTTTTTTTACCATTGTATCATGAAGATCAGCGAATGTGTATGAAACAGCACCTCCCGCAAACGTGAACATATCCAATTTTTTGGATGAATCGGATCGATTTATGTCGATAATTACATGATTGATGCGAAAATGAGAAAAACACCCTGGCAGGTGTTTTCATCATTTGCTTATATAACACTTCGTCGGAGTCTATTTTCCCTTGCAGAACCTCCGGGACACGGCGCCGGTTCCGCATGCGCTCACACATTCGCCGCACAGGATACATTCCGTATGGCGCGGATCCCCCGACCGGACCATGCCGGTGACATCCAGGCTCATGGAGCATGCTTTGCTGCACTTGCCGCAGCTGACGCAGCTGTCCGGATCGGCCACAAGCCGCAGGGATCTCCAGCCGAACCGGTCCTTCAGCTTGGTGCCGGCAATGTTCAGGATGGACATCGGGCAGATATAATGACAGGTGGCGCGCTTGCCCAGGAACAAGGGAGCAAGAGCCAAGACGACGACGATGAAGTAGTAGAAGATCAGCTTCTGCGCATTGTCCGCCGAGATGATATTCTCGGTCAAATACAGCGGCTCCATACGCAGATGGCTTGCATGGACGGCTAGCGGGTACACGATGAAGATCACCCAGACCAAGCCCAAGCCATAACGGAACGTACGCAGCCAGCGAACCTCCTTCAGAGGCTTCTGGAGCACCTTGTCCATGGACATCTGGAGCCCGCCGTAAGGACAAACATACGAGCATGCCGCCCGGCCGAACAGCAGCGAGCTCAAGAAGAAGAGCCCCCATACGATGAAAGCACCCGCGATAATGCCGCGGAACAGTCCTTCAATGATTAGATACGGGGAGAAATAGTTGAGCGACACCGGCAGCAGCAGGAAGGATGTCCAGAGCAGCAGCTTGCGTCTTCTTTGGTTGACAGCCATACGTACGCCTCCGTTCGGTTCAAAAGATGGATTGGTCTTCCTTCATGCCAAGAACCCGGGACAGCACCTTGCCGATGACAGCCAGCTTCCGGCGCGCCTCCATAGGATCCGTCATCTCCCGGTAATGGATCGATGTATAGGAAGTGATCCCCCGAAGGAGAATCTGGGTCACATCCTCCGGACTGTCCGTAACGAAGACGCCTTCCCGGACTCCCTGCTCCGTCACGGCGGCCAGCACCGGCTCCACCTCCCGGTAGAACATCTGCGTGAGCTTCAGGTGCATCAAGGCGTGCTTGTCATCCTCCGGCTGGAGGGCCATGCCGGTATCTCCTCCGGTTGGGAAGAGCAGGGACAGTACGGCTCGCAGCTTCATCACCGCATCCAGCTTCAGTCCGGCCATCTCTCTTGCCTTCTTCCCCAGTTCGGCCAGCCTTCGCTCCAGGACGGCATGCAGCAGCTCCTCCTTGGATGCAAAATGATGATAGAAGGTCCCCTTCGCAATCCCGACCTCCTGCAGAATTCCGCTGACCGGCACATGCTCATAGCCATCCCGTACGAACAGCCGCTCGGCGGCGTCCATCAGCTCCGATCTCCGTTCCTCTGCCTGCTTCACAATGCGTGGCAACTCTTCCGCCTCCCGTTCCCCATAATCTGCTATATCTTTAGCTTACTCCACCGACCGACCGTCGGTCTAGTGAAAGGTGTGTGAACGAAAAAAGGCAGCCGCAGAACACGGCTGGCCTTGTCATTTTTCCAATATGGCTTGGTGCTCGTACAACGTCTCTTGAAGCCGTCTCAGCTGGGCCGCCTCCGGCGATTCCAGGTTGAACTTGTGCTGCAGGGCCAATCCGGCCGCAGCTCCGGCGGCGTCCCCCAGCATGATCAGGTTCGGGTATACCCGCATCGCCGACCAGGAATAGGAATCGATATTTGCCGCGTAGCCGGGCAGCAGCAGATTATCCACCTCCGGCGTGCGGATCGTCTCATAGGGGACGTACCAGGGCTCGTGCAGCGGATTGGTCAGATTCTCATGCTTCTTGTACGTGTTGGAGTCGAAGTTGTAATAGCCGATTCCGATCCGCCGGTCGTAGAGCCCCTCTCCCCCGTTCATGACGTCCTGCTTGGTCAAGGCGTGCTTCCTCGGGTCCTCCGGTCGGTTCCTGGCGTGGATGCTCTCCCGTAGGTACAGCATATCCCCGACTACCGGATCTCCGCGCTCGTCCAATACCGGCTCCACCTTCTCCAGCCCGGGAAGCTTGCGGAGCATCTCCCAATACAGCGGGTTCTTCAGCTCCTTCAGCGCCATCTCCCGCGCTTCTTCGGGATCAAGCCCCTTGGAATCCGGATAGAGGCCGTTGTTCATAGCCAGATCCCGGTAAGTCTTACGGGCATCCACCTCATAGATAATCTGCTGATTCATCCAGAACGGAATCTTAGTCGTATCCGAGCCCACATGGGAGTACCCGTCTTCCCCGGCGTTATACGCTTTCAACCGGAAGTACGGATTCTCCTGGTTATACCGTACCACCTCCGGGGTCGTATAGGCTTCACGCCCCGCCCAGAACTGGAACGAGCCCTTCTTGGAATACGCCACGCCGTAGGCCAGCTTGTCGGGCTCGATGGCTCTGTACGCGTCGACGCCCTTCACCTTGTACATGAGGGTGGCGACCATCTGCAGCTGATCCTGTCCGGTGTCCTCCCTGCCGGTATGGTAGTCCGCACCGGTTAGGCGGAGCAGCCGTCCGCTCTCGGAGGCGTCCACGAAGATATCCGCCTTCACCGGCGGCATATCCTTGCCCTTGAAGGCGTACCGGCCGTCCTTGTCCTTCTTGATCCGCTGGTAGGTGACCGAACGGATAGACCGGGTGTCCTTCTTGTCTGGCGCCTCGGCCGTCTCCACTGCCGTCAGATCGGTCTCGTACAGCACATCCACCTGTCCGCTGGCCTTCAGGAGACCTGCGAAATACTCGGCCATGCGGTCAGGCGGAAAGACGGCCCCCAGGTCCCGGTGAAACCGGAACATGGAGCCTCCCTGCGAGCCCTCATATCCTGCCGGAAGTCCGGGAGGGAGCTTGCTGGATTTATAGTAATTCACATCAAACAGGTTTTGCTTGCCGGCGGTCATGATGGAGCCCAGCTGGTTCTCGGGCACGATCATCAGAACATCCGTATCCTTGCCGCCTGCGGCGATGGCCATTAACGCAGTGGATACGGCTTGGGGTCCGCCCCCGTAAATCACGATTTCGTAGTTGGTGTTGCGCACTGATGATGTCATCATGATACTGAAGACGCATACAGCTGTCAAAATCAGCCCTTTGCGAAGCATACCGCAGGTAACCTCCACTGTTCAATCCCGGATTAGGCCATCTAGAGCAGACCCTTAGTCATCTGGTCCCATACCTAAACATAATGGGACTTGGATTTCCTGTCAAGAAGCGGATTCCATGGCGGTGTCATCCGGCTTAGTATAGCTTTTCTTCCCGGATGATATGCTCCAGCAAGGATTGGCAGCCGGCGTCCACCATCCCGTATACCTCATCGAAGTTTCCCGTGTAGTACGGATCGGGAACATCGGGCGTGCCGCTATTCGGCACAAAATCCATCAGCCTTACCACTTGGGTATCCGGGCCGGGAGAAGTGACTCGGGCCAGATTGGACACGTTGGAGGCGTCCATGGCAACCACATAGCGGTGGAGCTTCAGATCCTCCGCCTTCACCTGACGGGCCGCGATGCCTTCATAGGAGATGCCATTGGAACGCAGCACCTTCCGTGTGCCTTCGTGGGGCGGCTGTCCGGTATGCCAGTCTCCGGTGCCGGCGGAATCGGTCCGGATCCGGTCCTCCAGGCCCGCCATCTTCACCTTGTGCCGGAAGACCGCCTCCGCCATGGGAGAACGGCAAATGTTGCCCAAGCAGACGAATAATACTTGAATCATGGTTGTCTTGGCCTCCTTGTTGCTAACCTTCGTTCATCCTATAGTACCAAAACCGCCCGGTCCCCGTAAATGACGAAGCCCTCCGGCCGAGGACCGGAAGGCTCCGATGCGGTCACGAACGCGACCGCTTTATTTCACCGTTTTGTTGTAGGCGGCGATCTTGGAGGTAATCTCCTTGGCTGCACCGTCCAAGGCTTCCTTCGGTGCCTTCTTGCCGTTCAGCGCCTCTTCGATGGCGTTCTCGACCACCTGGCGGGCCTCCGGGAAGACTCCCATAACCGCGCCTTGGGTCGATTTGCTGGCCTTGGTCGAATGAAGCTGATCCACCGCCGTTTTGAACTGCGGGTACTTGACCATGTTGTCCTTTACGGATTGCTGGTCATACGCCTTGGTGGTGATCGGGAAATAACCGGTATTGATATGCCATTCCGCCTGCACCTCGGGGGTGGTCAAATACTTGATGAACTCCCAAGCCCCCTTCTGTTCCGCCTCCGGACGGTTGTTCAAAATGTAGTTGCTGGCTCCGCCGACGATAACGCCGCCTTCTGCAGCATCCTTCGGCTTGGGCAGATAGCCCGTGCCCACAGCGAACTTCCCTTCGGCGCCGCTGACAATGCCCCGGAGCGATGCGGTGGAATCCAGCATCATGGCGATCTGCCCGGCGGCGAATGCTTTTTTGGTATCGTCGGTCTTGCGCCCCAGGTTGATGGCCGTCTTCTTGTCAATCATATCCTTCCACCAGGTCAAGGCCTTCACACCGGCTTCCGCATTCACCAGCGATTCGGTGGCCGGGCTTGTACGGCCGTTGCCGTTATTGACGTATTCCGCCCCTTGATTGGCGAAGAGCTGTTCCATGAACCAGCCGTAGATGGCGAAGGAGGCGCCGGAGGTGCCGTTCTTCGTCAGCTTCTCCGCAGCGGCGGCCACGTCCTCGAAGGTGGCCGGGGCTTTTTCCGGATCCAGGCCAGCGGCCTTGAAGAGGTCCTTGTTGTAGTAGAGAATCGGGTTGGACGTATTGAACGGCATGGAATACAGCTTCCCGTCGATGGTGTAATAGTTCAGGATGTTGGACTCCCAGTACGACGTATCGAACTTCTCGGCATCGATGAAGCTCTGGATCGGAGCGACAGCCTTGGAATCAATCATGAAGCGGCTGCCGATCTCGTAGACCTGGATCATGGCGGGACCGGACTTGGAGTCCATGGAGGCCTTCATCTTGTTCAGACTTTCGTCGTAGGTTCCCTGGAAGACGGCCTCGACCTGGACGTTCTTGCTCTGGGCATTGAAATTGGCCACCAGCTTGTCCACTGCCTTGCCCAGTTCTCCGCTCATGGAGTGCCACCAGACCACCTTCACCGGCTCCTTGGGTGCCGCACTTTCCTTCACTTGGCCTGCCGCTGCGCTGGGAGACGCCGTGGCTGCGCCTGCGGTGTTCTCCTCCTTCTCCCCGCATGCCGCCGCAGTCAGGGTCAAGCCCGATGCCAGCGCCAAGGCCAGTCCTTTGGTCCATCTGCTCATGTCTCTCATCTCTCCCTTGATCTCTATGGTATTGCATATGGTCAACCGTTTGAACTTGAACGTCCGGCGAACCGGCCTGTTCTAACGGATGCCTTCCAATCAGGACTATCCCTTCAGCGCCCCCGCGGTGATTCCGCTGACCAGCTGCTTGAGCCCAACGGCCAGCAGGAGAACCGACGGCAGCAGCACCAGCGTGACGCAGGCCAGCACCAGATTCCAGGAGGTGAATTCCTCGAATTGCAGCATGCTGATGCCGATCTGTACGGTTCGCATCGTCTCCCGGTTGGTCATCAGGAGCGGCCATAGATACATGTTCCACGCTTGCAGGAAGGCATACACGCCCAGGGTGGCCAGAGCCGGACGCGACAGGGGCAGCACCATCCGGACGAAGCACCGGACCGGGCCGCAGCCGTCCATTTTCGCCGCCTCGAAGAGCTCGCCGGGCAGCTGCAGGAAGAACTGCCGCAGCAGGAACGTGCCGAAGGCCGAAGCCATAAAGGGGATGGTCAGCCCCTGATACGTATCCATCCAGCCCCACGCCTTGATGGTCAAGTAATTCGGGATGATGGTGACCTCCCAAGGGATCATCATCGTGGACAGGAACAGGGCGAACCACAGCCGTTTGCCGGCGAATCTCAGATGGGAGAAAGCATAAGCTGCCATGCTGGCGATGACCAGCTGTCCGGCTGTGATGACGGAGGCGATGAAGAAGCTGTTGGAGATGAACCTGACCACCGGCACCATCCGCAGCACCTCCGCGAAGTTGCCCCAGTAGAAGCCGCCCGGCAACAGAGGCGGCGGGAAGCTCGATGTCTCCGACGGGGTGTAGAAGGACGCTGTCACCGTAAACCAGACGGGATACACCACGAAGACCGCCATCGGAAGGAGCAGCAGCCAGCGCAGAAGCTGTCCGCCGTAAGAGGCTGCTGATCGGCTCATTGATAATGCACCTTCCTCTCGAAGAAGCGGTACTGGATCACGGTCAGGAGCAGCACGATGGCGAACAGCACCAACGCTCGAGCGCTTCCAGTGCCGAACCGATAGTTGATGAAGGCCTCCTGGTAGATGGAATAGACGACCACGTCGGTATGGTGCATGGGGCCGCCCTTCGTCAGGATGTGGACCTGGCCGAAGGATTGAACCGCTCCGATGACGGACACGATGCCGACGAAGAAGACCGTCGGAGACAGCAGCGGGAGCGAGATTCGGAGGAAGCTCCGGATGGGACCGGCCCCGTCGATTTTGGCGCTGTCGTAGAGCTCCTCGGGGATCCCTTTCAACCCGCTCAGCAAGACGATGTACGTAAAGCCGATATTCATCCATACGGTCATGATGGAGACGGACGCCAGCGCCCACTTGGGGTCCGTCAGCCAATGGACGGGCGGCAGGCCGATGCCCTCGAGGATGGCGTTCCACATGCCCGCCGTAGGATGGAACATCATCATCCACATGACGGAGGCTGTGCCAACGGACAGCGCCACCGGCATGGAGAACAGAAGCTGCATGAACCGCATGCCGCGGGTACGGCTGTGGGTCAACGCCGCCAGCAGGAGGCCCCACACGATGACCGTCGGAACCGTATAGAGTGTGAACAGGCCGGTAACCTTCAGGCTGTCATAGAACGCCCCGGAGCGCAGCAGCTCCATGTAATTATCGAACCCTGCGAAGGCGGCAATTCGCCCCCTCGGATCTGTCAGGTACAGGCTCAGGTACACGGACTTGGCCAACGGATAAAACAGGAAAATGCCGAACAATACCAGGGATGGCGCCAGAAACCCGTATCCCAGAAGCTGCTCCTTCCATGCTGTGCCGAAGAATCTTCTCCGGCTGTGCGCCATCGTTCTCAACCGGGGACGTACGGTCAAGAGCTCTCTCTCCAACTGACTCATCGGCCAGCCCTCCTTATCTCAACGAGCATCAGTATAGCGGGCCAGTGTTATGCCGTTGTCATCCCCGTTTGAAGGAATTGTTCGTTTTCCGCTTGTCCTTCATAGAATCTTCCGGTTATCCGACAGCATCCGCCATGATCCGGCGTCCTTTCTTGAAGCCGGGATGAAGGAGGAGGCAGCGTCCACATATGAGCTTTACATATCTGCGATCAACAAAAAAAAACGCCGTCCGGCTTATGGGCCGAACAGCGTCATTATGGATGGATATGGAGGCGCGCAAGCTCTTCCAAGCTGAGCACCGTGTGATCGACTATGCGGGAAAAATCCTCCGCCACTTCCTCTCCGAACCGGCGGCCGAACAGAATCCGGATCCGGTTCTCCGGCGGCTCCGGGCTGCCGTACTCGGAGATTAGCGTCTGCCGGATGGCGAACCGGCCTCCCCATACCCGGCGAATCGTCTCTTCGATACGGGCGCAGGCCGACTCCACTGTGCCGCCATCCGCGAGTCTCATCCGGAAGGTTACGTCCAGCGAGCAGCCGGGAGTCCGGTCTTCCAGCTCCAGAATCTCCGAGGCAAGGTCAGCCAGCTCCGTTGCAAGGGTGACTTCGGCGGCTATTGTGGCTGCAGGAGCAGGTTCTTCCGCCGGATGGCTGTTCCCCTGCCCCGTCACCCGCTCCGCCAGCTCGAAGACCAGCCGGTAGGTCCGGGACATGGTGGCCAGGTTCACCAGATCCTCCCGTTCTGTTATCCGGATGGAGCCGGCCAGATCCAGGTCGTACACCGCTCCCTCCAGCACCACCTTCAGGTTCTCGTACACCGTGGGATCGAACACCGTCCGTCCCTCCCTCCTGGGTTGAAGGTTACTTGTAGAGCTCCTCGCGCAGCCGCTTCACGTCGGCATTCTCCAGATAATCGTCGTAGGTGGTCATCATCCGGTCGATCATGCCGTTCGGCGTAATCTCGATGATCCGATTGGCGATGGTCTGGATGAATTGATGGTCATGGGATACGAACAGCATCGTGCCGTCGAAGTCGATCAAGCCGTTGTTCAAGGCGGTGATGGACTCCAGGTCCAAGTGGTTCGTCGGCTCGTCGAGGATCAGGACGTTGGCCGCCTGCAGCATCATGCGGGCAAGCATACAGCGTACCTTCTCGCCACCGGAGAGCACGTTGGCCTTCTTCGTGGCTTCTTCGCCGGAGAAGAGCATGCGGCCCAGGAAGCCGCGGATGAACCCTTCGTCCTGCTCCTTGGAATATTGGCGCAGCCAGTCGACCAGCGTCAGATCGCAGCCGTCGAAGTAGGCGGAGTTATCCTTCGGGAAGTACGCCTGGGAGGTGGTGACCCCCCAGCTGTAGGTGCCGGCATCGGCTTCCAGCTCGCCCATGACGATCTGGAACAGAGTGGTCTTGGCCAAGCCGTAGGGGCCGACGAAGGCGATCTTGTCGCCCTTGTTGATCGTGAAGCTGACGTTGTTCAAGACCAGCTCGTCGCCGACGGTCTTGGTCAGGCCTTCCACGGTCAGAAGCTGCTTGCCGGCTTCGCGCTCCGGCTTGAAGTGGCAGTACGGGTACTTCCGGTTGGACGGACGGAGGTCTTCCAGGGTCAGCTTCTCCAGCTGCTTCTTCCGGGAAGTGGCCTGCTTGGACTTGGAAGCGTTGGCGCTGAACCGGCGGATGAACTCCTCCAGCTCCTTGCGCTTCTCCTCCGTCTTCTTGTTCTTGTCCTGCATCAGCTTCAGGGCCAATTGGCTGGACTCGTACCAGAAGTCATAGTTGCCGACGTACATCTGGATTTTGCCGAAATCAATGTCAGCGATATGGGTACAAACCTGGTTCAGGAAGTGACGGTCATGGGATACCACGATGACGGTGCCGTCGAACTTCGCCAGGAAGTTCTCCAGCCAGTTGATGGACTCCAGGTTCAAGTGGTTCGTCGGCTCGTCAAGCAGCAGGATGTTCGGGTTGCCGAACAAGGCCTGGGCCAACAGAACGCGAACCTTCTCGTTGCCCTCCAGATCCTTCATCAGGAGATCGTGCTTATCCTTGGTAATTCCCAATCCTGTAAGAAGGTTGGCGGCGTCGGACTCCGCTTCCCAACCGTTCAGCTCGGCGAATTCGCCTTCCAGCTCGGCGGCGCGCATGCCGTCTTCGTCGGAGAAATCGGCCTTCATGTAGATGGCGTTCTTCTCCTCCATGATCTGGAACAGCTTCGCATGGCCCATAATAACGGTCTGCAGCACCGGGAATTCGTCGTATTCGTAGTGGTTCTGCTTCAATACGGCCATACGCTCGTTGGGGTTGATGCTGACCTCGCCGGTGGAAGGCTCCACTTCACCGGACAGAATCTTAAGGAACGTGGACTTGCCTGCTCCGTTGGCGCCGATCAGGCCGTAGCAGTTGCCGGGGGTGAACTTGATATTGACTTCATCGAACAGCGCGCGGCTTCCATACCGCAGCGATACGTTGCTAACATTTATCATTCGTTCGTTAACCGCCTTTTTTCCATTTAATTGATGCATAAATACATCCGAAAGTTAATTGTACCATAAAACCGGGTGGGATTGAATAAAAGCAGGCTGTTTTTCAAAAGTTACTTATCAGCATGGAATTGAAGGAGGATTCTTCCAATATGGACAGTGTGGTAATAGCCCGTTCGCTGTTTGGAATCTCAATGGCCTTCCATATCATCTTCGCTACCTTAGGCGTCGGTCTGCCCGTGATGATCGTTGCGGCCGAGGTGCTGTCTTATATCCGCAAGGACCGGGATCTTCGAAAGCTGGCGCAGCGCTGGACCCGGGGCTTCGCCGTCATTCTCGGCGTCGCCATTCCGTCAGGCACCATCGTGGGCGTTCTGATCTCGGTGCTGTGGCCCGGCTTCATGGAGATTGTCGGACAAGTGATCGCTCTGCCCTTCCAGGTAGAGATCTTTGCCTTCTTCCTGGAGGCCTTGTTCAT
The DNA here is from genome assembly GCF_051594765.1 of Oryzibacillus soli. Classification (NCBI taxonomy): domain Bacteria; kingdom Bacillati; phylum Bacillota; class Bacilli; order Caryophanales; family Paenibacillaceae; genus Oryzibacillus; species Oryzibacillus soli. The sequence continues at coordinate 300,345 of NZ_JBPPGJ010000005.1, read as the reverse complement.
GTCCATCTACGTATACGCGGCGGACCGTCTTCATCCTATGCTGCGAATCGTCAGCGTCGTCTTCGTGGCCATCGGCGCCGTCGGCTCCGGGGTGCTGATTACGGATGCCCACGCGTGGATGAACACGCCGGACGGCTTTCGGATCGTCAACGGCCAGGTGACGGATGTGAACCAATGGGACGCCGTCTGGAATCCCAGCTTCGTCGTGACCGCCACCCATGTTGTGCTGTCCGCGCTGATGACCGCGGCCTTCTTCCTAGTGTCCATCGGAGCGTACAAGCTGCTGACGGCCAATCGGCGGACGGAGCGGGAACTCTCCTATCACCGCAAGAGCTTGGTGATTAGCCTCACTCTGGGCGGTTTGATGTCGGTGATGACGGCGGTGAACGGCCATGCCACGGCCCAGATGCTCCATCACCATAATCCAGAGAAGCTGGCGGCGGCCGAAGGGCTGTTCGAGACCGGTCCACATGCCCCTTTGGCCATCTTCGGAAGCGTGGATGAGGCCGCGCAGCGTATCCATGGTGCCATTGAGCTGCCCTCCATGCTGAGCTTCCTCGCCACCAACCGGTTTGACGGCGTTGTGCGGGGGTTGAACGATTTTCCGCGTGACACTTGGCCGCCTCTCTACATCCATACCCTCTTCAATCTCATGGTGGCCATCGGCATGACTCTCATGGGCCTCACCTTCTTGTGCCTAATTTACCGTTATCTATGGAAAAAAGCGCTGCCCCGCTGGCTTCTCATGGCCTTGACCGTTACCGGCCCCCTCTCCATGGTCGGCATCGAAGCCGGATGGATCTTCAGCTGCACGGGACGCCAGCCCTGGACCATCTACCATATTCAGCGGACGGCCGATGCGGCCATTCGTTCCGGGAATCTGCTGTTTCTGTTTGTGTTGTTCGTGGCTCTGTACGTGTTTCTCTCGGTCGTCACTGTGCTGGTGCTGCGCTTCTACTTCCAGCGGCATCCGGTCACCTTCGAGGAGCCTGACGAACACGAACCATCCGGCGGCTTCATCCGCCTCCGGGAGGTCTAGGCGATGAACGAGGCGCAATGGGCCATAACAATCCTGTGGGTCTTCCTCTTCGTCTATTCCATCGTGGGCTCCGTCGACTTCGGCGCCGGCTTCTGGGCCATGGTGTACGGTGAACGGAAGGATACGACGGCCGGCGTGCTGGCTAATCGGTTTCTCTCCCCCACGTGGAAGGTGACGAATGTCTTTCTCGTGCTCCTCGTGGTGGCATTGGTGGGCTTCTTTCCCAAAGCCACTTGGGTGCTGGGAGCCATTCTTCTGGTGCCGGTGTCCCTGGTGCTGTTTCTCTTGACCGTCCGCAGCACCTTCATGATCTATGCCTACTCCGCGTCCAAATACGGCCGTCTGCTCACCATCGTATCCGGCATTACCGGACTTCTGATCCCGGGTCTTCTGGTGGTGGTGCTTCCCATCACTTTAGGTGGCTTCGTGGACCAGATCAACGGCTATCCCGTGCTGCATCTCGGAAGGCTGTTCTCCACCCCTACCACTTACGCCCATCTCTTCTTCGGCCTGGCGACGGAGCTGTTCCTGTCCGCTCTCCTGTTGGCGGATTATTCGGTGGAGGCGGAGGACCGGTCGGCCTATGCAGTCTATCGGCGGGCGGCCGTGACTCTGGGACCGACGGCCATCTGCGCGGCGGTTCTAACCACCTTCACCATGGCGCCGGAGGCCCAGTGGATCGTCCGGGGCATCCGGGAGCAGGCGGTATGGTTCGGTCTGTCACTGGCCGCATTCGCCGTCGGCTATTCCGCCCTGTGGTGGAAAGGCCAAGACGGCCGCCAGGGACGGCCCCGGGTCAGTGTCCTGTGCATAGTGGTCCAGTATGCCTTGGCCAGCTTCGCCTACGGTTCCGCCCACATGCCCTATATCGTGTACCCGGATTTCACGGTATACGAGGGCTTCACCAATCCGGCGATGTTCCGCTCGCTGGCGGCAGGTTATGCGGTTGGCATTGCCTTCTTGGTGCCGCTCTTCGTCTGGTTCTGGCGGCTCTTCATGAAGGACAAGCGGTACCTGAAGCAGACATGAGAGGACCTCGAGTGAGCCCTCTCGAAGAAAAGGGACCCGCCTGCGCGGGTCCCTCCATGTTAACCCTATTCATACGGACGAAGCACCGAACTTACCGCTTGTCCTTCTCCAACGCCTCCACAAGCTCCGACAGCTCCGCCCACCGGGTCATGGCGACATCGAGCTCCTCCTCCTTGGCTTGCTGAAGCGCATAGAGCTCCTGTACCTTCGCGGAATCGGAAGCATGCTCGACCAAGCCTTGCACGATCCGCTCAAGGTCGGCCTCCAGTCCGGCGATCCGGCCTTCGATCTCATCCCATTCCTTCTGCTCCTTGTAGGAGAGCTTGCGGGGACGGTTGGCGTTGCGGTCCTCGCTCTTGCTGTCCGGCACTGACTGAGCGTTCCCCATGGCTGCGGCTGGCCCGCGGCCTGCTGCAGCCGCTGTTCTCTGCTGCGGCACGGCCGAATCCTCCTCCGCCTTGCGGGAGGACTCCTCCAGGTAATCGGAATAGCTGCCCAGATATTGTCTCACCTGACCGCCGCCCTCGAAAGCGAAGAGCTTTTCCGCCACCCGGTCCAGGAAATACCGGTCATGGGAGACCGTGATGACGGTGCCCGGGAAGTGCTCCAGGTAGTCCTCCAGGATGGTCAAGGTCTGGATGTCCAGATCATTGGTGGGTTCGTCCAAAAGCAGGACGTTGGGCTCCCCCATCAACGTCCGGAGCAGGTACAGCCGGCGCTTCTCCCCACCGGACAGCTTGGCGATATAAGTCCACTGCTGCTCCTGCGGGAACATGAAGCGCTCCAGCATCTGCGAGGCGGTTACGGTCACGCCGTCCTCCAGCTTGATGGTTTCAGCCGCCTCCCGGATATACTCCAGAACTCTCTTATTCGGGTCCAGATCCTCGTTTTCCTGCGTGTAATAAGCCAGCTTCACCGTGGTTCCGGTGTCGATAGTTCCACTGTCGGGCTGAAGACGTCCGGACAGCATGCGGAGCAAGGTGGTCTTCCCGCTTCCGTTCGGGCCTATGATGCCGATGCGGTCCCGCGGCAGCACCAGATAGCTGAAGTCGCGGATCAAGATCCTGTCCCCATAGCTCTTCGTGACGCCCTCCAGCTCCAGCACCTTCTTGCCGAGCCGGCTGGCCGTTACATTCATCTCGAAGGTATCGAGGGGCTGGTCCGGCTTCTGGGCCTGCAGCTCTTCGGCCCGCTGTATCCGGGCTTTTTGCTTCGTGGTACGGGCTTTGGCCCCCCGCCTCAGCCATTCCAGCTCGCGTCGCAGCAGATTTCTACGCTTATCCTCGGAGGCGGCCTGCATCTCCTCGCGCTCCGCTTTTTTCTCCAGGTAGACGGCATAGTTGCCTTCGTACGGGTAGATTTTGCCGCGGTACAGCTCGAAGATCCGGTTCGTGACCCGGTCCAGGAAATACCGGTCGTGGGTCACCAGCAGAATCGCTCCCTTGTACTTGGCCAGCTGCCCCTCCAGCCACTCCGCTGTTTCGTTGTCGATATGGTTGGTGGGCTCGTCCAGGATCAAGAGGTCCGCCGGATGGATCAAAGCCGCCGCCAGCGCCACTCGTTTCTTCTGACCCCCGGACAGCTCCCGGATCGGCTTGTCGAAGTCCCGTATGCCAAGGCGGGACAGAATGGTCTTCGCCTGCGTGTCCGCCTCCCAGGCCTGGACGGCGTCCATCCGCTGCTGGGCTGCGAACAGCCGGGACTGCTTCTTCTCATTCGCAGGATCCGCTTCCAGCTCCGCAAGAGCGGCTCCGTAGTCCCGGATCGCCGCGAGTACCGGATGCTCCCCGGCGAAGATGTATTCGAGTACCTTGATCTCCTCGGTGAAGTCCGGGGATTGGTCCAGATACGCAATTCGAAAATCATTGGACCGTGTAATGGTGCCCGAATCCGGCGTGTCTAGTCCGGCCAACACCCGGAGCAGCGTGGATTTGCCCGTTCCATTGACTCCAATGAGTCCGATCCGCTGCTTCTCGGCCACCGTAAAGGAAATATCGTCGAACAGCACCTTGGCGCCGTAGGTTTTGGTCAGATGCTCTACCGATAATACATTCATGTTCGCTTAAGCTCCTTCTTCGTTCAAGCTTCCGTCACGTAGGCCGCCAGCAGAGCAATCGTGTTCCAGAGCGCTTCCCGGTGGGTGCGTTCCATGGAATGGGACGCATGGACCCCAGGGCCGATCAGGGCCGCCCGGATGTTGTTGCCTCCCCGTAGAGCGGCTGACGCATCTGAGCCGTAGTTCGGATAGATGTCCACGGCGTGGCTCAATCCGTCCCGCTCCGCCAGCCGGATCAGCTTGCCGGTCATCTCATAGTCATAAGGGCCAGAGGAATCCTTCGCGCAGATGGAGACATCCGACTCGGTGCAGCTGAGATCGTCCCCCATGGCGCCCATGTCGACGGCGATCAGCTCGTTGATGTCTGCCGGCAGATAAGCGGCTCCATGCCCGACCTCCTCGTAGGAGGTCACGATCAGCTTCAAGGTCCGTTCCGGCTGAATGCCATTATGGGTCAAGAGCTCCAACAGACCGAACAGGCAGGCTACGCCGGCTTTATCGTCCAGATGCCTGGACTTGATGTGTCCGCTGTCCGTCAGAACCGTTCTCGGATCGAAGGAGATGATATCGCCGTTGCGGATGCCCATAGCTTCCGTATCGCCCTTGGCCTTGACCGGCGCGTCCAGACGGACCTCCAGGTTGGCTTCCTCCCGCTTCTGATCCCGGACGTCCGAGTAGACGTGAACCGATGGATGGGTGGTCAGGATAGTCCCCGTTACCGTACCTCCATCTCGCTTATGGACCGTACAGTATTCGCCTTCGATAGAGCTCATCGCATAACCGCCCAGAGGGGTCATCCGAAGCGTGCCGTTGGGCTTAATGGAGCGAACCATAGCACCCAGCGTATCCACATGGGCGGACAAGCCAATAGACGGAGCATCGGTTCGGCCCTGAAGGGTGATGATGCAGGCCATCTTCGGCGTCCGCTCCGTCTTGCATCCGAGCGCGGAGGCGCGTGCTTCCACTTTGTTCAATATATCGGCGCAGTACCCCGTCGGACTGGGGGTGGCCAAGAGCTCCTGCAACAGCTCCAACACGTACGCTTGATTAATCCGGTTCTTATAAGTTTGTTCCATAGCGGCAGCTCCGCCTTTCATCTTTCATCTTCGGCATATTTGGTGAAAAGACCAACCTTATTGTACAATAGTTCATGTTGAATTCCTACTTGCCGATGTACGAATCTATGGAAGGAGGCGTCCGCCATGACCCAAGAACTGGCTCCCAAAACCTGCTCTATCGACAGAATGATCACCGTGGAAGAGGATGTGCAGCGCGTCCTGAACGGCACCAAAACCTCCACCCGGCGCAACGGCCGCTATGCCGATCCGGGCGAAATCCTCGAGCTGCAGGGCCGACGATTCGAAGTGACCCGCGTATACCAGCAGACTTTAGGTGAGCTGACGGAGGAGCATGCCCGCTCCGAAGGGTTCCCGTCATTGGAAGCGTACAAGAGCTATATTCTAGGCATGCATAAGGGAATGCCCTGGATTCCGTCCGCCAAGGTCTGGGTCCACGAGTTCCGCCCTCTCGATTAGCCGGATTATGAACAAAACCGTGCAGTCCGCATATGCGGTGCACGGTTTTCTTTGTACATGAGGGTCATCTTGGAAGTAAGATTGTCCCATCGCCGGTTTGGCAAGCTCCCTATATGGAACGGCGTCCTGACCGATTGCGGGTCCTGTGCTGCAGGAACCGGGCACGCGGGGCCGGATTGGATTCTTGTCAGTCGTACCGGAAGCTTCACGTGAAACAGCCGGCTATAGGTTTTTGGTGTTAGGTGTTGCAATTAGCTGATCGCTTGTACCGGCGCAGCAGCCTGCTTCTTCTTCTTCAAGGCAGCGATTCCTTGTGCCGTGATTTTGGCCATATAATGCGTGCCTTCGGATTGGAAACGGATCAGCCGGTTCTCGGCCAAGTATTCCAAGGCAAAAAATTTCTCCGGGTTCATTTCCTCCCAGGTCTTCGGGATCATAGCCTTCCGGCCTTTTTCCATCAGATGAAAGGAATACAGCTCTTGAAGCACATCCTCGCGAATTTTCGTTCTTTTCGCAGAAGCCATGGTCGCTCACACTCCTTCAAGGTTCCGTGACGCTTTCTCTAATTTATAAACTTTATCGTTTACTAAGTATTATAAACACAATATAACAAATTGCCAAGCCCTACGTCAACTGTTTGTAGAATCGTTACAAAAAGAAAAAACGTACAAACAAAAGTTTGTACGCTTCCATCGTCCGATCTTAGACCTCGAAGTCAACCGCAAAGGCTGACTCCCTTACACCGGCAATGTACTTGCCGACTTCCACATGGACCGGATTCACTTGGTAGGCGTTCATAGCCTCCAAGGATTCGAAGGTGGTGATAAGGGCTACATCATAGGAACGTTCGGAACGGACTACGTCGATGCCCACCTCGATATCCAAGATCTCGGGGATCTTCCCCTTCATGCCCAAGAGTACATTCTTGGTTTCTTGCAGAACCTCCGGGGTCGGGTTCTTAAGCTTGAAGAAAACGACATGGCGCAGCATGGGGATACCTCCACATAGGTTTTGATGTCCATAGCTCATTATAGCGCATATAGTTTCCGACTTCATCCTGCGGTACCGTAGAGTTTACCTTCTTGCCGTATCGTCCATTAGCCGGAAAATGAATTCCGACTCAGCGGCCTTAACCCGGTCTCCATCCTGGAGCGGATATTCCCGATGGGATACGAGGAGCTCGCCGTTTAGCCTGGTTCCATTCTTGGAGCCCAGATCCGTTACCGTCCAATCGGTTACCTTCCGTCTGAAGACGCCATGCTTCCGGGAGATACCGGTGTCTTCCGCCAGCCAATCCGCTTCCTCCGGGCATCGGCCGAACAGGTACGTGTCTTGGCGAAGCTCTATCGTAGCAGAGATGCCGTTAAAATGATACTCCAACGAAGCCAAGGGCTGAAGCAGCACGGTGTCGGCTGGGAGTTGAGCCGTCTCCTGCGGCTCAAGCAAAAACACCGTCTTGGCGGGTGTGTCCGCATAGAGTTTCCCGTCGGACCATTCGAAGGTGCGTCCGTTAGCCGGCGCTTGACGGTGATCCTCTAAAGGGGCATCGGACAGCCGGGAACCGGCTTTGTTGGATGCTCCCTCCGCTCCCTTCTCTTCCGCCCATTCCACGGCCTCCCATGAATCAAGCTCCTGCAGGTCTTCCATGGAACCCGCCGCGCTCCTGCGTCCCCATAACACGTAGCCTGCTGCACTGATCGCGGTCACTCCGGCTCCGACTCCTGCCGTCAGATAGGTAGGCTTCCATGCCACCATGCCCCACACCGCAGCCAGTAGAAGGAGCAGGATCCGGAAGCCCGTTCCATTCGTCCACCCCCTCGGCTGAAAGCGCAGGGTATCTCCATCCGAGCTCCAATCCTTTTCGGGTCCCTCTTTGGAACCGAAGGCTGCAGCTCTCTTGGCGGTCTGGTCTCTATCGAACGGCCATGATCCAGCCGCTTGTTCTCCGGCTGCAGTATGGGAATATCTGGTATATTCAGCAGCATGCTCATCTGTTCGACAGATACTTGGGCGGCCATATACAGATCCGTCTGTTAACCGACGATACCCGGGAGGCCGGATGAGATCTCCATCCGTAATATCGGACGTTTGCCTGCCGATGGACTCCGCAATGCAGCCTACTAGGAGACGTCCGAACTCCGGCAGCTCGAACAAAGAGCTTTTCAGACAATCCAGAAGCACCGGACACTCCTCCGGGGCTGCTTGCGCCTCCTCCATCAGCTGAAGCGTCAATTGATAGATTTCTTGACGAAGCGACCGCTTATAAGGAACGCTCTGAAGAGGCAGATACATGAGGTGCACCTCTTCCGTATCCCGCCCTACGAGAATCCATGCCGGATGCAGCGCATATTTGTTTTCATCCAGCATATTCGCCCGGCTGTCCTCCAATATCCGGACAATGGATAAGAGCAGCTCCAGAACGGTTCGAAGCCCATGGTTTCCGTTTCGGATGAATTGGTGGGCTGGCGTACCCAAGGGTAGCTTGTACCATAAGGCAACCTCCATATTGACGGTTTCCACCTCCAATGCTAGGAGCCGCGATAAGCCTGATTTCTCCATCATCCGTACATCCAAGCGTGACAGCATCTCACCAGTCAACGGACCCGCTTCGTCTCCCCGAACCACCCAATACCTTCCTTGCCGGGACTCTTCTATACAGCTCAAGCCGTAGCTGCGATTCATCTTTTCATCCCTCCTTCATCCCATAGCTTCCAGCAGGGAAGCGAAGAATCCGGGAACCACCGCCAGCATGAAGGGGAACCGGAGCAGATCCTTCCGGCTTCTAAGACTTCGTACCGCATCGGTTTGCTTCAGGCATATCAGCCGGAACAAGCGGAAGAAGAGATCCTTTCCTCTATCTCTTAACAATCCCTTAGCCGCCAAAATCACGATGCCGATCAAGCCGGCGAACAGCACGGAATACATGGCGATCGAGAAGACCGCTCCCGCTCCACCGACCGCTCCGATGGCGCCGAACAGCTTCACGTCCCCTGCCCCCAATGCCCCGGTCAGGTGCAGGACGAGCATAAGCCCGAACCCCGCGGCGAAGCCCGCCGCCGATGAACCGATTCCTGACGCTCCATTCATTCCGCCCACAGCCAAACCGATCCCCGTTCCCGCCAAGGTCAGCAGGTTGGGAATGCGGTAATCTTTTAGGTCTGTATATGCAGCCAAGCCGATTAATACCGTCATGATCCACCAATGTCTATCCATCTGCACCCACCCAAGCACGCTCGTATGTTTTTTTCTTCATCAGGAAGGTCCGGTTCAGTAAAGGAACCGGAAGCCTCCACTCATAGCTTGCAATCAGTTCTACATATGGGTCTCCTCCTGGTACCAGAGAAGGCAGCCGTACCTCCTCTACATGAAGGTTCTCCTTCTTTAGGAACATCCCATTAGCGTAATGCTTCAGGATCGGATCGAACGCGGCACACAACAACGGATCCGTAATCCTATGAATCGCCCGGTCTGCCGTTTCAAGAGCTGCGTCCTCCCATGAGGCTCTGGCATGAGTTTCCCATTCCAGTATCCGGCCGACCGGCTCCGGGAGCAGGGCCTCATACTGCTGAAGCCAATCCTCCGATTCCGTCCAACGGCTACGAACCTCTTCCAATCGGCTCCAGGCGCTCTGAGTCCATGCTCCCGCCCGGGTTCCTCCGATTTTTTCTTTTGCCTCGCCGTAGACTATCCGCATCGGCATCCAATAGGAGGCGACGCTTTTCCCGGTTTCATCCAAAGCGGAGCGGAGGGCGATCTCGGCGGAGGCCCATTGGATCAAGCCGACCATGAATAGGACCAAACCCATCACGCCAGGCAAAATAATGGCGGCTTCCACCGTCATGGATCCGTGCGACCCGCGCATGAAACGGATACGAGGCTTCTTCTTAATCATAGGAATACACCGCCGTCTTCCGGATCGTGCACCTGTTTCCGCTAGCCTCGCAGCCCAACCCGGTTGCACCATTCAACTTGGCTAGGATTCCGGGGACGAACCACAGCTTGACGCTGGTGGTCATGCTTCCCTGCACGTAAGTAGTCGTCTGTACCAAGTCCGTTCCGGTATTCAGCTCTACGAGGGCCTGTGTCCGCGCCATTACCGAGTTGTGGTTGGGATGCAGCAGGAAAAAGAGCCTGAGACAATCCTTGTACGTAACCTCGAAAGCCTTGAAATTGGAGAACAGGCTGACACTTCCGCCTTCCGCCAACCGTTTGACATCCTCCGCGGCGCGAACCGCTCCCTTGGCTGCAGCGGCGAGAACGGATAAGAGAGGTGTTCCGACTTCCATCGCCTGTGTGCCCGGCTCCATCCATGCCTCAACCGTACGGATCGCAAAGAGAAACAGGAACAGCTCACCGTAAGCTGCACCGATATTTCCGGCGCAGGATCCGAACCCGTAAAGGGCATATTCTGCCTCTTGCTGACGAAGCGGATGACCGGCGGGACGCGACTTGGGTTCGGCGCCACCTACCGCTTCCGTGCGGGTTCTATAATTGAACTTGTCCAATACGTACTCGTTGAGCAGCAGTTCATCTTTTAGACCGTTCGCCGATTCCTTCAGACGGTCCATAAGCCCCATCCCTCTGCCAATGGCACTGTCCGTTTCCCCCGGCATGGAGAACTCCGTACCTGTCGGCTGCGGCAAATTGTGGTACGCCCTGTATTTCTTCTCCAGTCCCTCCTTCCCGACAAGCCGGGTATAGAGCTCTTGGCCAGCATCGGCACCCATTGCACATCCTCCCATGGATTGCTTCACATTCCCCATTACGGAGGCCACTTTGCCCTTGTACTCGTCCGATTTCTTCTTCAGCTCGGAATTGCGTCCGCTCCGTTCGTTCTCCTGCTGCCGTCTCGTGGAATCATAGCTTCGAAGCTGATTATTCAGAGTTTCCACGTCCCTGAGAAGTCCTTCCCATCTTGCGGTATTCCACCATTCCACGTCGTTCCAGCGGCTTTCCAACCCCTGGAACGCTGCTGCAATCGTTGCCGCCCCGGTACGATAGGCATCGTAGAAGCTATCGGGATATCCGGAGGCATACGGATTCCCCTCTTTGCGTACCGATTGACCCATACCTGTGCGGGTGGAGAGGCTATCCCATTCCTTGCGCCATTCCTGCTCTGCCGCCATGGCTTCCTTAAGTGATTCCTCGACTTTACTTCGCCGTACCGAAATGACCTCTGATTTGATCCGAATCGCCGCCTTGGCGGATGCGAATAATGCCGTATACTCGGCAATATCCTCCAATAAACGAACCAGCTTATCCTTCCGTTCATTCAGCTGCCGTAGTTCACTCTGCACGGAAGAAAGCGAAGCGGACAAATGGCTCAAGTTCTCTTGCAGCCCTTGTAATTGAGCGATGCCGACTCCGGGCACCATACTGAGCGCCGCCATGGACATCTGAACGGAGTTCATGGCGCTCTCCAAGGACTCCGATTGCCGAACCAAGTCCCGAATGCCTTCCTCCGTCACAGCCAGTTCTTGACGGATCTCATCCGCCGTACGCATCCCGATTCGTCCTGCCAGCTCCTGAAGACGGTTCAAGGCGGCTTGAGCCGCCGCGGTACCGGATTGACCCGATTGAATCAAATCCTGAGCAGCACTCCACGCCTCGTCCAACGCCTCTTCCCTTTTCCAATATAACGCCTCCAGCTTTGCAGCTCCTTCGTAATAATCGGCGCCTTTTCCATACGACTCTGCTGCACCGGTCTTGCTGAACTTGTCCGCCAGCTCCGTTAAAAACTCCACCGGTGCCTTCACTTTCATCTCCTGAGCGATCTGTCGTTCGAATACCGCCGGATTCGCCAAGGTGTATACCGGATGGAGCGACGCCAGCTCCTTCGCAAGCTTAGGGTCCGTATAGTGCAAGCCCTTCCCCTCTAGGGGAGTCAGAACGCGCTCCGCGACTTCGAGGAAAAGCTTGCGGCTGGATTCCTCCTCCCATCGAAGCCCGAACAGCCCGTAGTCTGCCAGCTTCAGATCATAACGGGACATGACGGATCGCAGTCCGTCTTTCATCGCGATTTCACTTTCCCTTGCTGCCGCACGAATCCGGATCAAATCTACGAATAGGGCCTGAACCAGAAAGATCGGCACCAGCACCACGATCAAATAGACGGAGACCGACCCCCGCGTACCGCATATAAACCTTCTCATACGTTTCCACCCCATCGTCACTGGTGAAGAACCACCATGATCCCGTTATCCTCCAGGCTCTTCCGCAGCTTCGGTGTAATGTCGCACTTGCCTGTCCGCGCAACAGGAAAGAAATGCCACACCACGCCTTTGACCGCTCCAGTCCGGATCAATTCCGCGTCCTTTTGGATCTGGAGCTGGGCATCGGTTTTGTTCACGGTGTATTTGGCCTCATGCATGATGCCGTCCCGATCCAGAGCATCAATATGCCGCTCCCCGTAGGGCGTGGTTACTTTCATGGCGGAACCGTGGACCAATTGCTGGATGTAGGCTTTCGCCTCCCGCTCCGACCGGATGGCCGGTCTGCTCAAATTTCCAGGAATTATGCCCTTCAACTTCTCCGTCATCGATTCAGGAGTGGCAAACCGGCTCTTTAGCTTGGCGGAATAGGTACCGATGAGCTCCATCGTTCTAAGCATATCCACGGGATCGCTTATATAGGAAGAGGCAGCCGCAGTCCGCTTGGCAGCTGGAAAAAGGATGCTTCGGGGCCCGGGATCGGAAGCATACCGCTTCCATTCTGCCCGGACCTCGCCTTCCACCAAACGGTTGATATGCACCGCCATTCCTGAGAAACGAACTTCTCCCGACGAGGAGCGGAGCAATTTGGCAGATGAGCTCCCGGCTCCGGTGACTGTTCCGTCCGGAAGACGGAGCTCCGCCTGGCGGAAGCCCCGAAACGCGGAGCTAAACAGTCCGGCTGCCTCTGAGAACATACTGGAGTAAATGTCATCCATCTCCTCATAAGAAAAGGCTCCTGTCACCGGGTCTTTGTGGGAATCCTTCCATACGAAAGCCGCCCTCTCTGTCCATTCCATCGTCCGCTGAATGAGCTCCGCCCGGCTGAAGGCCATATATCCGGCCCCTACCAGCAGCAGGGTAACGATCATGACCAACGGCATTAAGATGGCCGCTTCAATGAGAATACGGCCCCTTTCATCCTTCATGAGCCCCTGCAACCGACGCTTGCGCCGCATCCGAATCACGGGGTATCAGGAGGAGAGATCGTATCCGAATCCATACCCGTGATTTCCCCGATGTCGGAGTTGGCTTTATTGAACAGCTCCCCCACCCATTTCATGATCCATTTCCGCATGGCGATGGCGATTACGACAATAATCGCCAGTATGAGCAGCATCTCTAAGGTACCCAAGCCGTTCTCGTCTCTCCAGAAATTACGTGCCTTACTCTTTATCATCCCATACATCTGAATAGCCTCCTCTTAATTCATCATAAGCAGCGCAGGGGCCGCGACAATAACCATAACCGTGCAGAACAACAGGATCATGGGAAACACAAGCTTCGACGAGGCCTCCTCCCCCAATGTCCGGGCCATGGCCTTTCTACGCTCCCATAGGGTTCGGGATAAATCCTGGAGTGCAGTCACAAAATCAGTGCCTCCTCTCTTGAAATTCAACAAAACGGCCGTGGAAAACATGGAAACCTCCATCACCCCACATGCTCTGCTGAATTCCTCCATCGCCCATACGAAGGGCTTGTTATCCTTGAGAGCGCATGATAAGCGGTACCATTCCCACATTAACGGGTGATGGGACGCTTGTTGTATGTCCGGCGCCGTTCGGTGAATCGCCTGTTGCAGCGTCTCTCCCGCATTCATAAGCAGGGTCAGCTTGCACAAGAGCTCGGGAAGCTCCAATACGATGGCCCGCTGCCTGCTTCGAACGGCTCCTGCAAGAGCTTTATAGCGGTAAAATACGTACACCGGCGCTAGCAGCCAAGTCGTTTGCAGATGTTGGGGCCCCGATAGGATTGCGGCCAAAGCAAGGATCATCAGAATGCCGATGACGTGCATGATCATTTCGGCCGTCCATCGCTTGGTCTTCGGCCAAGATTTCTCCACGCCGTGCAGAACGGCCATCTGAACATGAATGCCACGGAACAACAAGGGCCATCGTTCCCATACCCTCTTCCGGTCGAGGAACCGGAGCAGCTCTTCAAGCACCCCTTCCTGAAACCGGACAAGCGAAGGGCTCTTGCTGCCTTTGCTGCGCTTCCATCGATACTTTGTTGCCATTACAGCTTCAACTCCATCCATTTGCCTGCCAGCACCCAGCAACCGAGAAAAACAGCCAAACATACCGACATGATCAACGCTCCCGCCGCATTCCCGTACAAGGGCTCCATATAATCCGGAGAACTCCATTGCAGCAGCCCGATCACTGCAAGCGGCGCCACTCCCAGAATCTTGGACTCGAACCGCTTCTGCGCCAGCATGACGCCGATTTCTTGGCGAACCTCCATCTTTTCCCCGATAATATGGGCCGTCCGCCTCATGACCTCCGCCAGATTGCCGCCCGTCCGCTTGCACGTCGAGAACACCTCCGTGAATTGAAGCAGCTCGTCCAGCTCCGACCTCCTGCCAAAATCCAGCAGCGCTGCTTCCACAGTCTCGCCGTTTCGAATCTTGTTGTCGATTCGCTCAAACTCGATCAGAATATACGTTCCGGGGTCCGTATAGATCAGACGCAGATCCTTTACTGCTGCGGAGAACGCGTTCTCCACAGCTCTGCCCGCCGTCAAGGAGGAAACCAGTGCATAGAGTGCCTGCCGGAATTGTCTGGCCAGCTCCTCCTTCCGCTTGCGGATTCGGGTTCGACGGAGCCAGCCGGGAACCCATAGCCCGGATAACGCACACAGCATCGCCGGTATCGGATGGTTATAGAACAGATAGCCGATGGCGTATCCGGCAAGGCCCCCACCTACCCAGCATAAGGCGGACTCGGCTGGGTGGAGGTTGTACATTCCGTACTTCGTTCCCTCCGTTCCGGAATCGGCCGCTCTTCCATATCCGGTTCGAAGCTTCTGCATCCTTCGGATGCGCAAACTTCTGCTTCTGAACCAACCTCTTATCATACGGCTTCCTCCCCTTTATGCAGGAGGCCTGCCTGCTCCAGCTTGCGGGTATCGGACAGAACGTGCCCCGTCGGTCGAAGCTGTCCTTTGACCCGTCCGCCGCTATCGCCATCGTCTGCAAACCGGAATAAGGGAACCAATCGGATCTCTCCCTCATACAATCCGGACACCTCTGAGATTTCGGTCACCTTTCTCGTCTGATCCCTCATTCTGCTCAAGTGGATGATCACATCGATTGCGGATGCGATCTGCTTCCGGATAACCTCTACCGGAAGATCTGCACCCGACATGACCATGGTCTCCAGGCGGCTCATCATATCACCGGCCGTATTGCTGTGCCCTGTTGACAAGCTGCCGTCATGTCCCGTGTTCATAGCCTGCAGCATATCCAATGCCTCCGCCCCCCGAACCTCCCCGACGATAATCCGGTTCGGCCGCATCCGAAGCGATGCCCGGATCAAGTCCCGGATACTGATCTCCCCCCTGCCTTCCGTGTTGGCGTTGCGGGTCTCCAAGGAGACCAGATTCGGAATCTGTTTGATCTGCAGCTCGGCGGAGTCCTCGATGGTGATGACCCTCTCGTGCGGCGGAATCCAGCCCGACAACGCGTTCAGGAAGGTTGTCTTGCCCGATCCGGTGCCGCCGCTGATGAAGAGATTGTACTTGCCCACAACCAGAGTCCGCAGGAACTCGGAGGCTTCTTCTGTGACCGCACCGAACCGAATCAGATCTTCCATGGTGATAGGTCTCGCCGGAAATTTGCGAATCGTCAAGGTGGGTCCCTTCAAGGAGACAGGTGGCAGCACCACGTGAATCCGAGACCCGTCTGCCAGACGGGCATCCACAATAGGCTGGCTTTCATTTACCGTCCGGTTCACCTTGGATACGATGGATTGGATGAGATCCTCCAATCTGGATTCCGCATCGAACGTAACAGTAGACCGGTACACGCCCCCGCTCCGCTCATAGAAGATTTCCTCGTGGCTGTTCACCATGATCTCCGTCACCGTGGGGTCGTCCAACAAGGGCTGCAGGACATCCAAACCGCGGAAGGAATGAAAGATACGTCTGACCACAGCTTCCTTTCTCTTGGCGGTAAGCGGCGTTTGCCGGGAGAAGCGGAATACCGCCTCTTCTATTCGTTCCAGCAGTTCTTGATCAGGGAGGGATTGGGAGTAGTCGAAGCCGCTGGCGATGGTGTTCCTTAATAAAGAGGCGATCTCCTCATCCGTCATGGCGCATCCCTCCTTTTAGACCAGGCAAGCTGTTATTCACCCATTCGCTTAACCATCGGAATACACGCTCTTGATAAAGGCTTCGTCCGGATAGCGGATCGAGATTCTTCAGGTTCAGCCATTCCGGCTCCAAGGGCAGCGCTTCTTCCGCATCAACCGCTGCTGCCGGGTTTCCCCAAGCTGCATCTCGGACCGTCCCCGAAGGGGCATCCGCACACATCGACAACATCACAGTCAATTGACAGCCGTACCTCAGCACCCCGCTCCCCTGGCGGTTCGAGCCGGTCAGCTCCATGAGCATCCCGGAGGCCTTGCCGCGTCCCCACATATGGTTCGGCACTAGGAAAACCAGCGTATCGCATGCTTGAAGGGCCGCCATGGTTCGGGGATCCCTCCCGCTGTCCAAATCCAGTATCAAGACGTTTCCTTTGGGTGAGGCCGCCGCTGCGTGGATCAGTGCAGCCGTTTCCTGCTCTCCCATTTGGAGCAGCTCGTCCGGGTGGCGGGAAGCGGGGAGATAATGAAATCGTCTCTCCGCATTCCACTTGAAGCACTCCTCCACCTTGGACATGTATGCCGGCCCCTTCCCCGCATGGTAGAGCGCTCTACCGTAGCCGTCCTCCTCGTCGGCTTCGGACGACCAACAGGATGAGGGCAAGCCCTCCAGGGAAATGGCTATGGGCCGCAGCCCCATCTTGGCCAGCAAGCCGGCAGCCGTATAGGCGAATACGGTCTTGCCCGAGCCTCCTGAGGCGGAATAAACGGCCATAATCGGACTTCTGTCAGAAGCAGAAGCTTCTGTTTGATCCTGCCCCTGATTCAGCACCAGAAGGACCGCATCCAGCAGTTTATTGACCGGCTGATACTTGGGGAACACCTTACTTCCCAGATCACACATAACCGAATCCTCAGACAATACGATCAAGGTGCAGTCCGCATCTGCAGTCCGATCCTGTATCAAGCTTTGTCCCGGCTCCAATTCGGCCAGCAGGACATCAAGGCCCTCCTGTCCTTCAAGATAAGTCAAACAATGGCCAAGCTCCGTGAATAGAGCCAACCGGAACCGTTCCCGGTACGAAGAGGCCCTGATGTAGGCGGATGCCCGCAACAAATATTCGGCATCCGTACTGTACAGACCCAATCGGATCTTCTTCATTTCCCACTACCCCCGCCAGAAAAAATAAAAAGCACCGCCAACGTCTGCAAGAACGTTGGCAGTGCTTCTGCCTCGAAAAAGGTATCTTTTGCTAGTTAGTATAGCAGAGTTTACCATTTTTGCAAGAGAAACTTATAATTCTCGAAGGATCGGATCCATTATGGATTCCGGCCTCGCCAGAACCTCCAGCGAAAACGCGACAGCTTCCGATAGCCGGAGGCCTTGAGAACCGGCGCAATAACAGGTTTCAACGCTTCATCCAGCTTATCCAGAACCTGCTGCTTGTCCATAACCAGCGAGCCGCTCCATTGGCAGGAAAGCAACTCCGAAAGCGGAAGCTCCGGCACTTCTGCAACCGGGTGGTCCGGCAAAGAGCGGATCCACTCTTCCTTGCCTCGGAACCCGCAGGAACGGTTCGCAAGGATCTGCACCTTCACTCCGTTATCGCGGAGCTTAGCCAGCTGGAGCCAAGCCTGCGTCGCTTCCGGCCGGGATAAATGCACGGGTGACGGTCCGCATACCAGATAGACGGCTGTGGCTTGCCGGCATAGCTCCATGACGGAAGCATTCTCCCATAGCGTCCCCACGTCAATCAGAACGACCGTCTGTTCCAGAGCATCCATCAGCTTGGTGGTATGGGCGGCATCCCAATCCATGCTTCCTCTCGGTACATGGGGCGGGAGCGGAACCCACTCCGTCGCGCCGTCGCACCAGCCGGGCTCCTCCTGCTGTCCGTCCATACCATAGCGCCCCCCTCCGTATCGAACCTTTTCGGTCCGAAACGTATACCCGCGCGGGGCCTTCCTCTCGCCGAACAAGGTCTGGTACAAATCTGGATGAATACCTGGATGCTCAACGACGGCATGCTTCAGGTAATGCCGGTTCAGTACTCGGGCAAGCGCCATGGTGATAAATCCAGCCCCGCTCCCGGGGGTAAGCGATCCGATCACGATCCATTGCCGTCCCTTCCGGGAAGCATTAAGCTGTCGGGAGTCCCGCACCCCATCTGGCTGCCAAACGCTTGCCCCGCTGCGCTGTCCGTTAGTCAGCAAAGGTTCCAGCTCCGAAGCCGCCTCCGTCGCGCTCTTGTAGCGGTCTCCGGGAGCCTCTGCCGTCAGCCGCTCGATAACCTCCTGCAATCCATCCGGAGCGTCCCGCTTTTTCTGCGGCAGCCAATCCGCTTCGCGATTCAAAATCTTGCCGCCGTTAAGAAGCGTATACATCACGGCCCCCATGGAATAAAGATCCGTTCTGGCGTCGGTCTGCCGGCCCAGGAGCTGCTCCGGCGCAGCAAAGCCCAAAGTGCCCAAGCAGACGGTATCCTTCTCCGAAGCGGCCTTATAGTGCCGAGCGGTTCCGAAGTCGATCAGTTTTAAGCGTCCCTGAGCATCCAGCATGATGTTGGAGGGCTTCAAGTCTCGGTGGATGATCGGCCTAGGCCTTCCCTCGTGCAGGTATGCCAGAACACCGCACAGCTTCAGGGCGATCCGGACGACGGTTTCCCACCCGAAGTCCACGCCTCTCCGAAGCAAGTCCTCCAGGCTCTCCCCCTGGATGTATTCCATCACGAGAAAACCGGCTTGTCCGGGTTCCGATGGCAAAAAGTCTACAACCGAGGCAAGTCCCGGATGGCTGCATTCCGCCAGAAAGCGTGCTTCAGCCGCGAAGGCATCCCGTTCTCCGGCCGGCATGGCGATCTCCTTGACGGCCCACATTTTTCCTGGAAGCCGGCTGTCCTCCGCTAGAAAAACAGCGCCCATTCCCCCTTGCCCCAGCATACGTACGATCCGGTAACGTCCTTCCAGCAGATCCCCCGGACGCAGATGGGGAGTGTATCTCATTGGCAACTCCTCCGTTCGAGCTGTTGTGGCTCCGATTATAAGCAGCTTTTTCCAGTTAAATCAAGAGTATTTTAATTTAATCTCATAAGTATTTAATGTTGTAAAATAAAATAAGACCTGCATCTGCAGGCCTTTCCATTTCTCCTATACCATCAAATTGCCCTCACCCAAGGCCGACCTCGGGACCATTCGATCTCGACGGGAATTCCATACGCCCGGGTCAACAACGCATCGGTCAGAACCTCCGCCTTCGGACCCGCAGCCACCAGCTTCCCTTCCTCCAGCAAGGCCACATGCGTAAATGCCGGCATGATCTCCTCCATATGGTGGGTAACATAGACCATCATACAATGGTGCTCCTCCCCGATTCGCTCGATGTCCTTCAGGAGCTTCTCCCGCTCGAAGAGGTCGAGCCCGGCGCACATCTCATCCATGATCAGAAGCTCCGGTGCGAGCATTAAAGCGCGTGCGAGGATCACTTTTTTGCGTTCGCCTTGGGATAGGGTGCCCAGAGGCTGATCCTTGAGATGGTGAAGCCCGACCTGTCGCAGCAGCCCTTCCGCCTTCTCCAGGACAGCCGGCTCAATGGTTTGGTAGAACCGCAGGAATGCGTATTCTCCTGTTGCCACCACCTCCAAGACGGGATCCTTCAGAGCCAGGCGTTCAATTAAGGACTGGCTGATATAGCCGATATGCTTGCGGACCTCGCGAACGTCCACTTCGCCATAACGGTTGCCCAAAACCTCCACTTTACCGGAAGTGGGGAATTGGTAGCCGGTTATCAGCTCCAACAGGGTGGTTTTGCCTGAACCGTTGCGGCCCAGAATGACCCAATGCTCCCCCGGCTCCATCCGGATGTTGACGTCGTCCAATATTATCCGCTGCTCTCTTACAAAACGAATTCGCTCCAATGATACCATCGCTCTTCTCCCTCTCTATCTCTTCCCGCTTCCGGCAATCCGCCTCATAACTTCATCGGGCACCGGAAACAAATATACCTTGACTTCCTTCGGCTTGTATTGGTATAAGTGCTGATACATGTTCATACGTCCCATGGAGCTGGAGGAGTGCAAATAAATTTCCTTTGCGTAAAGGCCACGCCTGACCATCTCTTGGACAATCTCCAAGCCGTTCGGCTGATCCCATCCAAGATCGTGATCCATCGACAGAACCTCCACCTCGCATTCCTCCAGCAGCTGCAGAAGCTCCTTGCCGTTACGGGCCAGCACGAAGCCCGGCGGCTTCCGGCGAGCGTCATCCAAGTATACGTGGATGCTTCCTTCCAATACACGACCCCCTTCTTGTTCACTTAGGGAACAGGCTACGGACCAGACCGATCTCCGACCGGTGGGTACCGTCCGGACCGGAGCCCGTCTCCAGAACAACCGGTAAGCCCGTTCCGCCCAATCCGCCAAGAAATGTCCGTATATCCTCCAAGCCGATATATCCCTGTCCGATGTTCGCATGGCGGTCCTTGCAGGAACCGCTGGGATATACGGAATCGTTCAGATGGACAGCCTTCAGGTGCTCGAAGAACCCTAGCCTCGCCCCGTTGTCCATCCAAGCCGCCGATTCTCCCTTCCGCCATACGCCGCTGGCGAACAAATGGCAGGTATCCAAGCAGAATCCGATCTTCTCCGGATGCTCCGCCAGCTTGCGGACGGAGATGAGCTCCTCCAGAGTGGTTCCCATGGGGCCGCCTTCACCGGCCTGGTTTTCCAGGAGAAGCAAGGTGCTTCCCTTCCAGCCGGACAAGACTTCATTCATACATTGTATGATATTTTTGTAGCCTTGTAACGGGTCTGTTTCCTTCGATTTGCCGAAATGCACCACGATGCCCACCGATCCGCAGGCTTCTGCGATTTCCAGATCGTTGCGCAGGGATGCGACGGTTGCGTCCCGGAGCGCCGAATGGGGATGAGCCATGTTAACCGGGTAAGGCGTATGGGCAATGCTGACGATCCTGTTCTCAGCACAAAATGCAGCGCAGGCTTCCGCATCCCTGCGGTCAAACTCCTTCACGGCCAGACTCCTGGGATTCTTGGGAAAGTATTGAAATGCATCCGCTCCGATGGCACTCGCGGTACGTGCTGCCTGCAGATAGCCGCGGCGGATGCTAATGTGACAGCCAACCTTCAATCCGTCTGCCCCCTTCATCGTTGGCACCCCGGGCAGGAATACGATTTCTTCGATGCAAAATCCACCCGCTGGATCAATGCTCCGCAGCGAACGCACGGCTCCCCCTCGCGGTCATACACCCGGCATCGGGCATCGAAGCCGCCGGTCAAGGCATCGCCCTTGAATAGCGGCAGATCCATATAACCGCCGTGTGCAATGGCCTCGGCCAACGTGCTTCTCATACTGCGGTAAAGCCGGCTCCAATCGGCTTCCTGCAGGTTCTCAAGCTTGGTCTGGGGCAGGATACCGGCATCGAAGCAGATTTCATCCGAGTAGCAATTTCCAATTCCTGAGAGCACGCCTTGATCGACCAGTACAGGCTTCAGATAGCCCCTCCTTCTGCCAAGCGCCAGCCTGAAGTCCGCTTCTCCGAAGCTGGGTGACATCGGCTCAGGGCCCAGCTTCGCAAGCACATCATCAACCTCCGCAGTCGGATAGAGGTGAAGATAGCCCAACCGCAAGCCGATGAAGTGTAGGCTGGCTTCTCCAAGCTGCAGTTCCACCTGAACGGTGCGCTCCGGCTTTTCCTGCTCTGTGCCCCAGAACAGGACACCTCCCAGCATCAGATGAAGAAGGAGCGCCTGATCCCCATCCAAGTGAAACAGCAGGTGTTTGGCACGGCGGGTAATATCCGTCACCGTACGTCCAGCTACCCGATCTACGAATGCTGCGGCATCGACGTTGACAGACTTCTCTCGAGTCACCGTAACACGGGTAATCCGCTTTCCCACCATTCTAGGGGTTAGTAGCCTTCGGTAATTTTCCATTTCGGGCAGCTCGGGCATGGGTCTAGTCCTCCGTGGCACAATTTACCATCCACCCCCTAGGATGATCCAGAAGCGATCGGTTTTATACAACGCGGATGCCATCCCCCAAAAAAAGAACACCCTGTTCACGAGAACAGGGTGTCGATTCTTTATTGTTTCAGTACCTTAACCAACCGCTTCGCTTCGCCCGTCGGGGT
Organism: Oryzibacillus soli; assembly: GCF_051594765.1. Classification (NCBI taxonomy): domain Bacteria; kingdom Bacillati; phylum Bacillota; class Bacilli; order Caryophanales; family Paenibacillaceae; genus Oryzibacillus; species Oryzibacillus soli. The sequence continues at coordinate 278,247 of NZ_JBPPGJ010000005.1, read as the reverse complement.
TTGAACAGCTTCGTACACCCGCACCTGCATGGGATACAAGTGTTGATACGTAGAGATATTCGAGAATGTTAGAGTTTGTTCACCACTTATTAAAGCATTGTTACCTGTGAAACTAAAATTTTGGGCACCGATCACCCTGCCGACACTGTCCACGAGCTCAAGCTTCATGTAGGAAGATTTAGCATTGACCACCACATCTTCAGTTTTCTTAATGTCAAGATCCATCTTGATCCTATAGGTGTAATTAGTAACCATGGAAGAATCCGTATTTATGTTCCAATACTTCAACTTCACGGAATAGGGGTAGAACGAGAGCTCATCGCCCGTGTTCACTACCGGCTGTGCCACTACCTTATAAGCCGAGATCGGAACGCCGTAGGAGGCCTTCAGCTGCGGAGCCATGGTGCTGACCAACTGATCGTCCAACATCTTCAGGAGCAGCTTGTCACCCTTTTCCGAGCTAGGAACGGTGAAGGAGTAGTTCACCACATAGCCCAGCTTCGGCATCAGGATCTGGGAAGCGCCGTCTTGACGGGTGCCGACGTAAGTATAGCCATCCTCGCTGGAGAGCTCCATGCCGAGGGCCGGAAGCGCCAGCGGCCGGTCATGATTGTTGCGAACAACCAGCTTCGCCATGATGGTCTGGAAGCCGTCCGCATCGTTTCCGTTCATTGTCAGATCGATCAAGGAAACACTGAGATTCCGGTCGACGAGCTTGGAATAAGGATCAAATACCATGGCGTCACCCATCTTATACTGCGGAACCATATCCCAGATCGTATTGTCCTTGGCCGGGAGCAAGATGTTGAGGCGTCCGACCGTATATCCGACCGCCTGATTGCCTAGGGTTACGAACTTCTCCGGTGTAACCACATTGACGCTCTTCAAGGTCTCATTCGCTTCATGCGGAATAAGGAAGTGAATGGTTTTCTTCTCACCCTTCTTCAGCTCCACGTTGCTTTGAACCATGACGCCCTGGAAGCTCTTCGTTTCGGAACGTCCCTCCAAGGTGAACGCCGGAATAGTTTCCGTCCGTTCCCCCCTATTCTCAGCCAGCATGGCCACCAAAGTTACCGGCCCCTGCTCTGTGCTCTGGTTGACGGTGAACAGCGGGGTAAACTCCAGATTCTCCGAGAGAACCGGAATGCGGAAGGCCTCACCCCACTTCTTCAGTGCCGCAGGCTCAGAGATAACAGAATCCTCTCCCTGCCAAGTCATGCTTGATGCAGGAACGGAAAGCATAACGGTCTCTTCCATCGGATACACGTATTTGTTAACCTTCACCCATTCAATCTCATCGATCGAAACGGCTACATCCCGGTCAATGAACGCCATGTAACTGAGCTCGATCTTTTCCTTCGCTAGAATGGACTTGTAGTTCGTTAAGCTTCCGGCCAGCGTGTATTCCAAGCCGTCGGTGGTTTTGGCGCGAAGCTCGTATTCCGGCACACGCATAACCCGGCTGCCGGTGTTCTCCAGGCGGATGACGACCGCGATCCGTACGCCGCCCTCTGTTTTATCACTTAATACGCTCTTGACTTCCGCTTTGAGAGCTTGGGTCAGCTGATACTGCACGCTATGTAAGGCTGTGGTGCCAACACCGGCATCCGCATAAGCGGTCAATGCCAACCCTTGAGTCATTAAAGCGGCTGAAACCGCTACAGCTGTTATCGTTCTGGTCCATTTCGTATTCACGGTTTTGCCCTCCGATTATTTATTATCCGCTGCGACTTGTACCTTTTCCTTGTCCTTCAGCTGGTTCTGGCCGGAGATGACCAAGGATTCTCCCTCTTGTACGCCGGAGAGGATTTCCTGGTTCAAGCCATTCAGACGGCCCAGCTTCACAAGGCGCTTCTCCACCGTGTCTCCCTTCAGGACGAACACGAAGGAGTCTCCGCCTTCGCGGACAATACTCAGAGTCGGCACGGCTACGACGATCTGCTCCTGCTCATCGGTCAGTTGAATCTGAACCTTCATTCCGGGCCGGAGCTTGCCATCCTCATTCTTAACCTCCAGCTCCATTTCATAGGACTTGCTTTGGGAATCCAGCACATCCGACAAGAAGGTCAACGGGGCTTTACCCTTCACTTCTGTGCCGGGCAAGCTGTAGTTCAGCTCCTTCTTCCCCCGGACCAGCTTGGCACCGTCTTCCGTCAAGAGTGCTTTGATCTTGATCGGATTCAGTTGCTGCACTTGGCCGATTCGATAACCGGGAGTCAACGTCATGCCGGACACAATTGGCATATCCGTCAGAACACCGCTAACCGGAGCCTTCACATTCAGATTCTCCAAGGAACGCTCCAGCTCCTTCATGGCAAGACGCGAGCTGTCCACTTGGTACGCCAACCCGGAGAGGTTGTCGGTTGTCTCCAGATTCTTTTGCTGCTGCTTCAAAATATCCAGGTCCAGCTGAGTATTCTTCAATTGAGTCCCTGCCTGGTCCAACTGTACCTCGGTGACCAAGCCCAGATCGTAGTTATTCCGAAGCTCGTTATAGTTGCGAGTCAACTCGGCCAAACCTCTCTCCGCTTTGGCTACTCCATTGGCCATTTCCGTCTTCTTAATGGTCAGATCCTTACGGGCATTCTCCAGTGCAGTCACACTGTTAGACAAGGCCAGTTGAAGCTTCTCACGGGACAACTCAATGTCTTTCGGATCCAGCTTCAGAATCACATCTCCCGCCTGAACCATCTCTCCCCGGCGCTTCAGAACCTCCAGCACATCCCCGCCGGACTTCGCCATAATGTCGATCTGCACGATCGGAAGCACGTCTGCTACCTGCTCCAACGGTGCGCCGATCGATTGTTTGGCCACCTTTGCGGCTTTGACGCTCTTGATGGTCTGAACTTCGGATGTCGGTGCAGGTGACGAGCTGGATGCACCGGACCCGGCGGAGCAGCCGGCCATGATGGCCATACTCAAGGTGACCGCACCCATCAGCTTTATGCTAGTTTCCCATTTGCTTAATCTGAATCGTTTCGCACTCATGGTTTTCTCCTCTTCCGCTCTATTATTCGGATACGGTAATGGTCGGTTGAGCCGGTGTCTTCGGCTTTCTCTTGAACAGGCGGGCCATTCTCCCCTTAAAGGCATGGATCATTTCATACATGATCGGTACGACGACCAACGTCAGCAAGGTGGAAGTGGTCAAACCGCCGATGACCACAACAGCCAATCCTTTGGAGATGATCGTTCCTTCCGACATGCCCAAGGCAAGCGGCATTAAGGCGAAGATGGTGGCTCCCGCCGTCATGATGATCGGACGCAGCCGTGTCGTACCGGCATCCATCAGCGCATCGCGAACGGATTCGCCTTGATCCCGGAGCTGCTGAACCCGGTCGATGAGAACGATGGCGTTCGTCACGACGATACCGATCAGCATCAGGAAACCGATCAAAGAGGTGACGTTGACAGATTCACGGGTTACCAAGAGTCCCAACAGACCGCCGATAGCTGCCAGCGGCAGAGAGAACAGGATGGCAAACGGAGCACCTGCGTTGCCGAAGGCCAAGACCATGATGAGATATACGATGAATACGGAGGCGATCATGGCGACGAACATCTCGGAGAAGCTGTTGGCGATATCGTCCGACACCCCGGATACTTCACGGCTTACACCAGCCGGAAGCTCCAGCTTATCCAGCTCGGCGGATACCTTCTGGCTGACGCCGCCTTTGTCCTTGCTGTCGATCATTGCACTCACTTTTACGACCTCCAGCTGCTTCTCGCGGCTGATCGTAACGGGTGCGTCGATCTCACGAACTTTGGCGATTTCCTTCAAAGCGATCGTAGTGCCTGTGACCGTCTTGATCGGGATGTTCTCAATGCTGGAGACTGAGTTCTTGAATTGCGGATCAAGCTCCAGAACGGTTTTGTACATTACATTATCGAACTTCAGGTCCCCCAGTTGGGTTTCCTTGATCCATCCGTTAACGGCTTCAATGGTTTGCGCCGAGGTCATCCCATACAGACGCGCCTTATTCTGATCCACTTCCACTTCGATCTCCATCTTGGATTCACCCAAGGTGTCCTTGATGTCGTACAGCTCATCGTGTTCCTTCATCTTTTCCTTGATGTTCAATGCCGCTTCCTTCAGAAGGAGCTGGTCATCACCCTTCAAGGAGTAAGAGAAGTCTACGCCGCCGCCGCCGGCATCCATGCTGAGCAGCTGTCCATCCACCTCGGAGCCCTTAGGAAGATTGGCCTTGACGGATTCCTTCAGCTCTTTCAGCGCCGGCTTGGCTTCCGTTGCCTTGGAGAACTCTGAGAAAATACTGGCTTGGTACGAATAACGGTCCGCCGAGAAGTTATAGCCGACCAGCGTTTCGATGTACGTAAACTTGGGCTTTCCTTCCGGGTCCTTCTGCTCGCGCAGATCGGATTCCAGCTGCTTCATGGTGGCATCCATCGACTCGAAGGAGGTTTCCCGCGGGAGCTGAATTTGGAGAAGCATGGATTTGTCTCCGTCGCTCTCCGGCATGAAGGAGCTGGTCAGGTTCGGCACCACAAGTACGATGGTTAAGATAAATAAGAGGCCGGACAAAAGAATGGTCTTGATCCGGTTATTCAGCGACCAGTTCAGCGATTTGCGGTAAAACTGTCCCATCTTGCCCACATGGTTCTCATCATGGGTCTTGATGCTGGCGCTCCGCATAACCAGCAATTTGGCCAGCATGGGGATGACGGTCAAGGCTACCAGCAAGGACGACAGCAGCGCGACGCTCAGCGTAATGGCGAACGGGCGGAATACCTCGCCGACCACACCGCTGACGAAGGCGATGGGAGCGAATACGCCGACGGTAGTAATGGTGGAGGACGTAATGGCGCTCGCCACTTGTTTCGTTGCCAGCATGATGACCGATTCGTTGCGCTCCTGCGCTTTCTGAAGCTGACTATATATGTTCTCGATGACGACGATACTGTCATCCACGACCCGGCCTACGGCGATAGCCATGCCTCCAAGGGTCATGATGTTCAGGGAAATACCCAGCGGGGCCATGACCATAAGGGTGATCAAGAGCGACAGCGGGATGGAGACCAAAACGATCAGGGTCATCCGGAAATTCCGCAGGAACACCAGGATCATGAGCGAGGCCAACAGAGCGCCTAAGCCGCCTTCGCGGATCATCCCGTTGATGGAATGCTTGATGTCCGTCGCACTGTTGTAAACGGCGTGGAACTTAATGTTGGGATATTCCTTCTCCCACTTGGAGATCCACTGATCCGCCGCGTCTCCGAACTCGACCGCATTGGCATCCTTCGTCTTGTAGAGATGGATGCCGATGGCCGGATTCTCATCCAGGCGTGCGATGAATTTCGCTTCGTTGATAGCTTCGACCTTGGCGATCTGCTTCAGCGAAAGCGTATTGCCGGTTGTGGTCATCAGCTTCATGTTATCCAGATTGTAGATGGTATTCAGCTCGCCCTTAACGCGGACCATCTCGGTCCGGCCATCCAGGTCCACGGAACCTGCCGGGCTGGACAGCAGAGAGGCTTGGATCGTCCCGGTCACTTGGGCAGGGGTCAATCCGTATTGGTGCAGGGCATTGGCATCCAAACGAATGTTCAGCTGGGCTTCCTGATCCCCGATGGAGTCAATGTGGTCGATCCCCTTAATGGAGTTGAAGCCGGGCTCGATCACATCCCGGTAAATCCGGTCCAGCTCCGACTGGTTCATCCCGTTCACGCCGGATACGGACATGTAATACACCGGCTGGGATGCGAATCCATAGGTCATGACCTTGGGCTTCTCAGAGCCCTGAGGCAGCTTGACGTTCGCAATCAGACTTTCGACGTCCTTCTTGGCGTCGTCCGTGTTGCGTCCTTGCTCCAGCTCAATGACAATGGACGAGAAATTGTCCATCGAGGAGGACGTCAGATTCTTCAGTCCCTCAAGGTTCGCGACCGCCTTCTCGATCGGCTTGGTCACGTTGTCCAGGACATCCTTCGGAGGCGCGGCGTATTGGGTGCTCACCATTACGACCGGGAAGGAAATGTCCGGCATGCTTTCGACCTTCAGGCTGGAGCTTGCATAGATGCCTCCGCCGGTCAGAAGCAGAATCAAGATGAACACTGCAGCAATGTTCTTCATGGAAAACTTGGTCAACAACGTCATGTTGCTTGGTTCCCTCCACTTCGTTCACTTTCCTTATTTTTTATGTACTTCCTGATGGTTTCTCTCTGACGGAATACGAACCCCTTTCTCCCTAACGGAAATCATGAGTTACTACATTCGATTATACGGGGAAAAAGTCAGTTTGACAGGTGGGTATAGTCATATATAACCAAGTGACGAAGGTCATATTTTAGAATATGACTGCGGTATGACTTTCCTTCTGATCTAGAAAAGATGACCGCTCGGGCCATGTCAAAAGAGAGTCATCGGCGGTTGGACGCCGGCTACGGATTCCGGCCGCGGGAGCCTCGCGGACCGCGTCTTCGGCTGGGCGGCCTTCGCCAGCTTCGACCGCAGACGGAGAACCCGCTTCTCCAGATCGGCTGCCGCCTCCTGAAGACCGCCCTTGCGGGCGCGGCCGGCTGTCTCTTCTCCCCCATCCGATAATACACGGCTCTGCCCGCCCAGTCTGCTGCGCCTTAGCACGGATTGAAAGGCCGTCCGCTTCTCTTCCACCCATAGCAGCGCCTCCTCTGCATAGTGAAGCGCCGTCTCAAAGTCCTTCTCCCGGTGCTCATAGTGCATGGACAGCTCGATATAAGGCTCCAGGGAAGACATCCCTCCCGCTCCGTCCATCTTCGCCTTCTGAATGGCAGCCTTCCATAGTGCAAGTGCCGCTTGCCAGTCTCCGATCTGCTTGAAATGGGCGGCTAAGGGGAGATATAAGTAATCCGCCTCCACCGGGAACCTTCCGGAGGCGGGCTCGAGGTCCCGCAGAATCCGGCGGGACAGAGCTTCCTTGCCCATTCTGTGCAGCCACGTGCCCAGCCGGAATTGCTCCTCCGGGCCATAGGCCTCCGTATCCAACCGGCCCGCAAGGGCATCCGCGAACAGGACGGCCAACCCGGCCAAGGACAAGAGATCCATCTCGTTGTGCAGGAATACGGGCGCCATGATATCCGGCCGGTTCTCAGCCAGGTATTGGAAGTAAAGCGTCGGCGCCATGGAGCCCGGCACGTCGTCCACCCGGTGAAAGCCCAACCGGGCCTCCTCCACCTTGCCCAGACGGCAGGAAGGCAGCGTATTTTTCCACAAAGCTCTCGAGGGATACAGAAAATCGAAATGCCTGGGCTCTGCGATGCCCTCCTTCATCCGGTTCATGACGAACCGGTTCTTCAGCAAGGGCCAGTCGAAGCTTCGGCCGTTATAGGACACCAGGAATGGGTAGCGCTCCATCAAGGGCTTCAAGTATGCGAGCATGGCCAGCTCCTCGGCGGGGTTCCGGATGAAGAATTGCTCCACGGCGAACCCGCCGTTCTCCTCCCAGAATCCGATTCCGATCATAAACGGCACGTTGCCCGCGCCCACTCCAAGGCCGGTCGTCTCCGTATCGAAGAAGAGCAGGTCACGGCAGCTGACGCTCTCGCCCGGATGGAAGGCTGCAAGCTCGGCAGCGTTCCGCTTCAGATCGGACAATACGTACTCCCCATGGATGTAGTCCGGAGGATAAACCCGGCGGCGCCGGATGAACGACCCCCAGTCGCTGCGCACCAGAGCCGCCTCGATAGGATGCCATTCGGCGTCCAGAGCCTCCTCTGCCAAGGGGGCTTCGGCTTCGTTCCCGCCGGAGCGAAGCTCCTCCTCCCCGCCTGCAGAAGATTGCTCCTCTGCCACGCTGGGCTGCGGTGTTCCTGTCCCGCCTCCGCTCCCCGTCAACCGCTTCAGACGGTCCTTCAGCCCGCTCATGCCGGGCCTCCTTCTGAAGAGGGCAAGAGCTCAGCCAGCAGATTCTTAGCCAGCTGCTTGCCCAAGAGCCCTACCTCCTCGATGGGCCCTACGCAGGCCGGGCATCCGCTTAGGCAGGTGCACCGGTCCACCATCTCCCGAGCTTGCCGCAGCAGCTCACCGTGTACCTCATAGAGCCGTTCGCTTAAGCCCACACCGCCCGGGTACCGGTCGTAGAAGAAGACGGTAGGCTGCTTGTTATGCACCGCCTTGACCTGGGGCACCACGCAGATGTCCATCGGATCGCACATCAGGTAGAGCGGAGCGATATGCACCAGCATATTGGCGATGCCCAACAGCCCATATTGCATGTCGTTGGCGCTTCTGCTCTTGGTCAGCTCCTCGCCGAAGGTAAACCAATAGGAGCTGGTATGCAGCTCCTCCTCCGGGAGATGGATGGGTCCGGAGCCGATATTCTCGTGGGTGCGGAGCTTGATCTTCTTGAAGATCGTCGCCTTCGCGTTCACCGTCACTTCACCGAATTGCCTAAGGAGCCCTTCGGCGCTGGCTTCCTTCTGCACGTGCAGCACCTTCAGCGATACGGCAAGATTGGCGTCGGTGTAATAATCTACGTCCACAAGACGCACGTACGCTTTCTTCTCCTCGTAATCCAGCTTCTCCACCTGGTACTGGACCCCTTCGTGGAGATAGATGGCTTCTTCGTGAACCAGCGTCATAGCGCTGAACCGGTCTACCTCACCGATGACGCGGTTGCCGTTGGACATATCAATGATGACGATGTTCTCCTGAGCCGCGGAGCGCAGGGATATGCCATGGGCCGGAAAAGATTGCTCCATCCAGTACCAGCGGCTCTGCACCTTGTGCAGAATCTGCTCCTCCGTCAGGAACTCCAGCACGTCGGCTAGCGATTCCTCGCCGAATTTCTCCCCCTGCTCGAAGGGAAGCTCATAAGCGGCGCACTTGATATGGTCCACCAGGATGATCAGATTGTCCGGAGAGATCAAGGCCCGCTCCGGCGGCCGCTCGAAGAAATACCGGGGATTCTGGATGATGTACTGGTCCAACGGATTGCTGCTCGCCACCAGCACTGTAACCGAGCTCTCCTGGCGTCTGCCCGCACGGCCGGACTGCTGCCAGGTGCTGGCGATGGTGCCGGGATAGCCGTTCAGGACGCAGGCCTGCAGCTGGCCGATATCAATGCCAAGCTCCAGAGCGTTGGTGCTGACCACCCCGCGGATCTCTCCGTTGCGCAGCCCCCTCTCGATCTCCCGGCGCTGCTTCGGCAGATAACCGCCCCGATACCCGCGAATACTCTTCGTGCCCAGCTCATGCTGGACCATATCCTGCAGATAGGTCAGAAGAATCTCCACGCGAACCCGGCTGCGGGCGAAGACGATGGTTTGGACGCCATGTTTCAGTAGTAAGGCGGCGATCTTGCGCGTCTCAAGGACACTGCTCTTCCGGATTCCCAACTGTTGATTAACAACCGGCGGGTTGTAGAACACGAAGTGCTTCTCCCCGGCGGGAGCCCCGTTGTTGTCGATCAGCACCGCCGACTCCCCGATCAGTCGCTCCGCATGCTCCTTGGGGTTCTCGATGGTGGCGGAGGCACAGATGAACTGCGGCCGGGAGCCGTAGAACCGGCAGATCCGCTTCAGTCTTCGGAGCACATTAGCCACGTGACTGCCGAAGACGCCTCGATAAGAATGCACCTCGTCGATCACAATGTACTTGATGTTCTCGAACAGCTTCACCCACTTCGTATGATGGGGCAGAATGGCGGAATGAAGCATGTCCGGATTGGTCACGACAATATGTCCGGCGTTCCGGATAGCCGTACGGACCGTCGGCGGCGTGTCTCCGTCATAGGTGTGGGTTTTCACGTCCACCTCCATCAGGTTCACGAACTCCTGCAGCTCCGCTACCTGATCCTGTGCCAGAGCCTTGGTCGGGAAGAGATACAGCGCACGTGCGCTGTCGTCCTCCAGAATCTTCTGGAGCACGGGCAGGTTGTAGCAGAAGGTCTTCCCCGAAGCCGTCGGGGTTACCGCCACGACGTGGCTCCCGGACGAGGCGGTTCGAAAGGCGTCCGCCTGGTGCACATACAGCTGGCGGATTCCCCTCGACCGAAGAGCCTCCTGCAGCTTCGGATTCATCTCCTGCGGGAAGGGGGCGTACTGTGCCTCCCTCGGCGGAATGATATGCCATAAGGTGATGTTCTCCCTTATCTCGGGAGTATGCTTCAGAATCTCTATGGTTTCCTGTACGGAAGATGCTTTGCCTGTCAAAGGATTCATGCGGGGTACTCCTTCCGGCGGTCTCTTGGCGATGCGCAAGACCGGAATATCTCTCTCCATTGTACAGAATACACGTTCGCATGACAACGAAAATCGTCCGATGCCGAAGCCCTTTCCGGGATCCTGACAAAACCGAAGAAGCCCCTGCCGGCATTATGCCGTACAAGGGCTTCAACTTGACATTTCCTTCATCTTTCCGCATATCGGAGTCGAATCATGATGAACCTGCATGAATGCGGCGTGCGAGTTGTCAGAAAATTCCCGTAACTCCTGTCATTTCCTGCGGTTTCCCGGGAAAAGCTTCATTTTCCTTAGAGCTTCTACTCTCCGTCAGCCCCGCAAATCAGAAGCATCGTCGTAATCGTACCGGAACCCGTCCTCCAGCATCATGCCGAACCCCGGCTGCGGTCCGCCGCTACGGTCTGCGTGCAGCCGCTTCAGCACGTTCCGATAGCTGCGGATCTGATCGTCATTGCTCTCCGCTGCGATAGCCGTCTGCAGAGCCTGCTCGATCAGCTCCAGCTCTTCCTTGGTGATGTTCATAATCCTATGCACCTCCACTGTTTTTGCCTAGGTTATTGTATCCGTCCTTGGTAAAATGATGCATGGCCGATTCCGGTATTTTCCATGTCGGGATCCAGACGTTTTTTCACACCTAATAGAAGAAAAACTCCGCTTTGCGTGGTAATATTACAGTAGGCAAACACGTTTGGAGGACAAGCACATGCTGCGGAGCCAAAAAGGCATGACCCTGATCGAGGTGATGGCCGCCGTCGTCATCCTCGGGATTCTGGTGGTCTCCTTCACGAATATATCCAACTATCTCTTCGCCTCGGAGCGCAAGTACGACCGATCCGTCGAGGCTCTGAATCTGGCCGAAGGCATTACGAATGAAGTACGCAGCGCACTCATGGCCGGCAGCACACCGGCCAAATACAACGTCAGCATCAACCCGCTCACCGGAACGGAAACCTACAACAGCCGCACGTATACGTACAAGATCACCCGAAGCGCATACAGCACGGATTCCTCAACCGCATTGAACCTGGCCTCACCGGTTCCGGGCAACACCCAACGATCCCTGCAATCCATGTACCTGGTGAAAAATCAAAGCGGCGTGCTGGTGCCGGAATGGCTGACTGTCACTGTATCCTGGGAGGGAAGCTGATGCGAAAGCTGCTGAAGAACGACCGAGGCATGACGCTGCTGGAGGTGATGGCGGCGACTGCCATCCTATCCCTCGTGCTGGGCGGGGCTACTCTCTTGGTCTCCTCCATCTATAGCGGGTGGGGCAACTCCAAACAATCCTTCTCGGATGACAGCGCCGTCAGCATGGTTCTGAATGATATGACCTCCACCTTGTCGGATTGCCGGGAGCTGGAGGTGCTGGCGAATGAGCTTCGCTGCAAGCATTCCTCCGGCACCTATACGTCATACGTCTACACCTCGGACCATAAGCTGACCCGAAGGACCCTGAACGCCTCCCTGACGGTGACCGGCAGCTCGGAGCTCTCCTCGATTATGGCCCAGGCCCCTTCGGCGGTGGCCGCCCTGCCGACCGGATCTCCCTTGTCCAGCGGGACGAAGCTGAATGATGGCCAGCTGGTGAATATTCTTTTGAAGTTCAGCCCCAGCCGGGTAACCACTTTCGGTGCGACGGTGGCCAAGGACGGCGGAGAAACCCATACGCTTCGGATCAAGCTGTTGAAGGATTATTAACATGGTCCTTTCCATTAATAAAGCCCATTCTCGGCTAAGTCCGGGAATGGGCTTTTCTATCGAAGTGCTACTGACGGGTGGGATTCCAGTTCACCGGCTCCCCTCCAGAACCGCCCGAGGTGGAATCCGTTAAATGCAGGGACGTACTGTTTCCCGTATTGAAGGTGTAATTGTTCTTCAAATCGATGGAACCGCCGACCGCCACCACCCCTAAGGTAGTGACATCCAGTTGGGTGTCTGCATGGAAGCTGTTCTCCACGAACAGATCCCCCGCATCTGCCATAATGGTTGCATTGTTCTTGGCATAGAACGAGCCCAACAGAACGTTCCCCATTCCTAAGAGATCCGCTTGAGTATCAACATTCAATGCTCCTTGAATGACGATCTCCTTGATCTTCGCGATAACCGTATTGTTGCTCTTCAACCCGAAGACACAATTATTGCGGCAGTAGATGTCCCCGCTAGAATACAGTTTGTTCACCGCATAGAAGTCGGTCTGCGACCCCGTCGAGACCGTATTATAGGCCCCCGTTGACGGATTCTTGTTATAAAAGATCAGGTTGCCGTAGGCCCCGTCGACATCATAAACAAAGAATCCGTTCTGATTCCGAAGCTCAGATACGTTCTGCATCACGATGAGATCGCCGTACACGTTCATCTTCGTATTCTCCAGCCTCAGATTATCAACCATCAGCACGATCGGCTTGCTGTAGTGGAAGGTCAGCGCCCCGTTCGTCAAGGGAAACTTACTGGAATCGGTCGTATCAATATTCTTCACATGGATGATCGCGGGTGAGCCCGAAGAGGATTGAACCAGCGCATCGATATCCGCCTTGGTGCAGCCATCCCGGCAGGTCAGCCGACTCGGACTGCTCCAATAATTGCTGACGGCCGTGGTCGTGAGCGTCTCCTGACGGTTCATTTCTTTGGAGACGAATTGCTGCACTGTCTTGTTCGAGAAGAAGGATTGATCCCTGCCGCCTTGCGTATCCAGCTCCCCGCCATAGATGACCTTCTCCAGCGTCGGAATCCGCTGGTCCGGATAAATCCCCGCCGGCAGCGCTGCGCCGCCTTCCTTCACGTTAATGGCATAAACCATCTTCTTCTCGCGGTAATAGGGCTCGTTGGAATCCCGGTCATGGTTCCCGTTGCTGTCCCCGACTATAGCGCGGAATTCCGCATAATAGATCTCCTTGGACAGCGTCCCCGTATGCGACACGGGAACGCTGCAGGCCTTGTCTTCGCAGATTCGCTGCCGATAGTAGACGGTCTCCCCTTCGGGAAGTACGATTCGGACATATTTATCGTCGGTCCAGCCTCCGAAGGCTTTGAAGTGACCTCCCCGGCCCGTCTGGTTCGTATACGGGTTCAAGTAACCGATCAGCGACTCCAGGCCGGTCAAAGCGACGCTTTCCACCAGCTTCTTATTCTGGTCCGTCTTGTTCCGCAGCGCCTTGTCCGTAGTCATGTTCAGCATCACCGGTACGAATACCAGCAGGATGGCAAAAGCAAAAAGGACATAGAGCAGCGCAGCCCCCCGCTCGTTACGGATCAGACGAAGCTTCATATGCTCTACCTCCCTTTTTTTAATTCATGTTATTAATTATTCACCTTATTAACTTGGAAGGTGAAGTTGGTTTTTCCCGATACCTTGGCCTTCAGGCTGGTGTTCACTTCGGTAGCATTCGTATAATAGATGGTCCAAGCCAGGGAATAATCATCCACCTTCTTGGCTGCCCACCCGCTCCGCAAGAGCTCGACGGCAGCCCTCATCTTGTCGAAGGACAGTGACATTTCCTTGTCGCCCAAGCTCGAAGCCATATCCCGAAGAGAGCCGTAGTCTGCAACCACCTGTTTCATCGAATCCATATCCTCGGCTTTAAAATCCCTCACCATCTCGCTTAAGATCCGATTCTGCTCCATGGCGATGTATTGATAGAGCCCTTGTGTCGAGGCCTGATACGCTTCACCGCTGCGGTCCTTCAGGAAGTCCAAGTGGACCGTCTGGTTCTCGTCATCCCAGCTTACTTCCGCATCCAGCATCTCACCCATGCTGCGAAGCGGTACGTAGACCGAGCCGTTGTACAGAATGGAATCCTTCGACAGCTCGGCGGCCTGCCCATTCAATGCGATGTTGATCTTCTTGAAATACACCTCGATCTTGGAATAGCCATCCCCTGCGTAGGCCGCCGTGCCGAACAACAGCAGCCCTGCTGCAACACCCAGTAGCAGTTTTTTTCTCATCAGGCACTCTCCTGCAAGTGAATTGGACCTTCTATTGGTTTAACTCCCACATCATGGCGTCGGACCAGGTCGGGTCCTTGCGCTGCGAACCGGGCGATGCTTCCAGAACGGGCAGCTCCGTCAGCTTCCCAGTGTATTGGGGAGATGTATAGGCCGCCAGCTTCAGCTTCAAGGTTACCGGTACTTCTCCTGCTTGCGTAGGGGTGGAATGGGGATTCGGCGTGGTGGAAACCGTTGATTTACCGGACCCTTGGGCCGCCCGGTTGACGGGAGACATGGCCCATTCCTTCACTTGAAGAATCCTTGGCTGTTGATACAGCTTCCCGAGGAAATCCATCGTTTGCCCATACAATCCGCTCACCTCAACCTCCAGCGGACTCTCCGGAAAAGGCAGGACGACCTTCGGGGACGCTGCCGCTGTCGGCACCGGCGTCGGTGCTGGCTGCATCCCTGGAGATGGGGAAGCTGCGTTCGCCTGCTCAACTTGGGAGGCTTTGGTGATCAGATCCTCCAGCTTGTCTTTGGAGTCCGCCTCCGGTATTCCGAACACGATGGAGGTTAAGCTCACCTTGGATTGCTCTGCGGACGCCTTCAGCATACTCACCAACCGGGCGGATTCCTCCTGGTTCGGAACCTGCTCCAGGGCTTGTATCAACTGCTCCTTCGTGGCCTTGACCGGCACGGGAATGTTCTCGACCTGCCCCTTCGTCGCTTGGAGCTGACGGATATCTTGGTCGATTCCGTCCAGAAGCTCCTGCTGCGGGGCCACCCAGATCACGGCGCTGAGCACCAGCAGAATCAGGCCCGCAGCGCCTGCAGCGGATATTTGGACGGCCGGACTGCGCAGCCATGGAAGAGACGCGGGATCCAGCTTCAGCTTCATAGGGTTGTTCTCCTTTATCTAGGGCTTGCACTGAAGCTCCAACACAACGGAATAGAGCTGTGTTGAAGGCTGCGCAGGAGTAGTAGTGGGAACGGCCGCTCCGCCCGCTGGAGCGTTCGTGGCGGCAGACTCTGTAACGGTGACCTTCTTCAAGGCCTCCAGCTTTTTACGGGCGATCTCTACATCCTGCTGCGTGATGGGGCCTCCGGACGGAGCAGCCGGCCCGGAGGTTGGTGCAGGAGTCGCCTTCGGCACCGGAATGCCATGCAGCTGTTGGCTCAACTGATTATTCACCATCCAGTCCAGCTCCTCCAAGAGTTGATCGGACTCTGTCGGATTGGTGTTGGCTCCGCTCGGCTTGTTAAACAGCTGCAGATATTGATCCGTCGTCACCGCGCTGCTCTCCCCTGACCCTGCACTTGCGCCTCCTGTTGAGAATGAGCCGGCTGTGGGCCAGGCGGACCCCGACCCAATGGACGAAGAGATCACCGTTTTGTTGTCGGGTGCCGACGGAACGAACGACGTAGCCTTGATGCTCTGGGCGGTTACAGTTTGGAACAAGGACGATTTCTGCAGCAATACGATATATCCGCTCACGTCCTCCAGAGTCTTCATCTGTAACTCCAGCTTCACCTTGCCTTTGGCATCGGAAGACATGGTCTGAATCCGGCTCGTTACAGGAAGCTGCGAGGTCAAGACCTGAAAAACCGGCAGCCAGTCCTTACGTGCGGCCTTCACTTTGTCCAGATCCTTCACGAACGCTTGGTATTGGGCCGAGCGCGTGTCCACGATTCTTTCCTTCCTCAATACGGCAACCTGGGACTCCAGCTTGGCTTTGAGCTCATCCTTGGCTTGAACATTCTGGGATGTATGCACGTGATAGTAGATCATTCCCGCACATCCGGCGACGGTCACCGCAGCTACCGTTCCCATAAGCAGTCCGTAATATTGCTTGGCGAACGGGATTCGGGGCAGCAAGTTAATGGATCGGATCACCGTTCATTCCCCCTCAAGCCCAGTCCGATCGGAACCGCCAGCTTAGCTAAGATTCCCGCTTCCAGACGGTTCGACGTTTCCAGCCAGTCCATACGGGGCTGGATCACCTTTTGGTTCAACCGGTCAGCCAAGTACTCTGAGATCTCAGGCAGACGATCTGGATCCCCGGTCAGCACAGTGGTGTGGAATTCCTGGGAGCGGTTATTCAGCGTATACCGGTAAAAGTTCATCAGACGCTCCAATTCGTGGGCAAGATCACCGCAGGCTTGCTTGAAGTCTGCATCCGGGTCCGTGAAGGACAAGAAGCTCAAGTCCTCTTCCTGCTGTGTCTTGGACGATTCGCCCATTGGGAATTGGATCAGCACGTTCCGCGTGATTTTGAGATGACCTTCGTGGAAAATGCTGATGTCCGCCGAGGTATCGTTCAAGTCCACCGTTAAGACGGTGTCCCGCATCCATTCCGGCTCCGCATGGGACAGCATCCGGAACAAGGACAATGCCTTGATCTCCGCACTGGCTGGCTTCAGTCCGCACTCCCGGAGCAGGGACGCATATTCATCCACCAGCTCCCCGGGGGCCGCAACGAGGAGGACATCCGCCTTAGGCGCCTCCTCCTCCTGCTGTTCCTCCTCCAGGTCACGGAACAGATCATCAGCCGTCTTGAATGTATGAGAATCCCCTGCCGCTGCAGGGGCCGCTTCTTTCCAAGCCAATGGCGTATCCGTCCTATCAGGCGCTTGGGTGCTGCGCTTGTTTTTGCCTTTGGCCTGAGAGAGGGTCGTCCGTTGATCCGCACTCATGTTGACGTAGTCAAAATACGGTTGTTCAAAAGGAAGATGGATATTATGCTTCACTTCAAATTCCACTATTTTCTTCATCGCTTTGTCCGCCACATTCGGAAGCTTCAGATAACGGACCATGATGGTCGAACTGGGAACGACGAAGTGTACCTTTGCCGTGGCAAAGTCGTTCCATTTCATCACCTGCTGCAGCAGACGGTGCAGCTCCAAGGGATTCTTGATTTTCCCGTCCAGTATGGTGTCGGGAGGCAGCTTTTCCATAACCATGCGGGTCAGAACAGGCTTGCCGCCGCTCTTGACCTGGATCTCGGCAATCTTCAAGCAAGTATCGGTGAACTCCAGACCCAAAAAAGGTTGTCCTTTCGTAAACGCGCTAAGCAAGTGGGTCATCATGGCCATTTGGGGTGGATCCACTCCTTCGGTGCGGCTAGTGAATAAACAGGTTGATATACAGATGCAGCAAGGAATCTCCCCACAAGTAGGCGACCCAAGCCCCGGCGGCCAGATACGGCCCGAATGGAATGAACTGATCGGTCTTCAGTCGACGGAATACGATTAGAATGAAGCTCAGGAATAATCCGATGACGCTTCCCAGGAACAGGGTCAGGATTACTCCCTTCATTCCCACAAAAAGTCCCAGTACGGCCATGAGCTTAATGTCCCCGCCACCCATGCTTTCCTTCTTCAGGAAGACTTCGCCCAACCAGGCCAGGAGGTACAGCAGCCCGCCTCCGATGAGGAAGGCAAGGGCGTAATCCCACACCGGCAGCGGATGAATCCCGATGCGAAGCAGAACTCCCGAACCCAATCCGAAGACCAGGATTCGGTTCGGAATCAGCATGTATCGAAGATCCGTCTGGACGATCGTGATCAGGATGGACACCAGAACCAGTCCCGCGATCAGCTCGGGCACTGGGCCTAGTGTTACGGCCGTGAGCAGAAAAAGCAGTCCCGTCATCGCTTCCCATACGGTATATTGAACAGAATAGGCTTCGCCGCAGTACCTGCATTTCCCTCTGCTGAAGAACCAGTTAAATACTGGTATCAGGTCCAGCGGTCCTAACTGGTGCCCGCAGCTCGTACAGTGGGAAGGCGGGTGCACCACGGACATCCCTTTCGGCACCCGGATTGCCACCACGTTCAGGAAGCTGCCGATCAGAAGCCCCAGAATGGTGATCATGGTGTAAAAATATGCTGGGGATACTTGAAACGCCTGTATGATGGTATTCATGGGAGCTCCTTTATCGGCAGAGAGTGTGAAAGAAAGGTAACTCGGTAAGGAGTTACCTTTCGGGTGGAAGTTATTACGGTTTTGAAGTGGCAGTGTGGGTTGGTTCAAATGTCCAGTTGCTTCCGCTTTTGGTCACTGTGACGGTGGAGTAATATTTTCCATCATTTTGGTTTCTCGGAACATCCTCAATGTAACCATTACCAACGAGATCCGTTTTGACCGTTAAAGAGGTCCCGGTAAATTCCGGATGATCCATGACATAACGTGTCGCTGCATTTCTAATCATCCGTTCGGTTGCATCATCCGTATTATCCTTGGCCTTTTGGAAGCTGTTCATCACCGCTGTACCGGCTACAGCAGCAAGAATACCGATGATCACGACGACAGCCATCAACTCGATCAAAGTCATCCCTTTTTGATTCTTAGCCAATCTCATTCTCTTCCGCATCAAACTCTGGGACATGTGAATCTCCTCCATGAAATAATTATGTTTTAAGATCCTTAAAACCTAGGATTAATGCAGTCCGGCAATCAACTTGAATGACGGCAGCATGACGGCCAACACAATAGTCCCCACAATGGCGGCTAGAACTAAGATCATGATCGGTTCCAACATGGCCTTCAACCGATCTGCCATCTGATCCACGTCGGCTTCATAGAAATCCGCAACTTTTTCCAGCATTGTGTCCATGGAGCCAGTGCGTTCTCCTACCGCCAGCATTTGAACAACCATGGGCGGGAACAACCAAGAATTTCGGAAAGGATCCGCAATGGAATGCCCGCCTCGTACCGATTCTCTCGATTCTCTAATGAGCTTAGCCATGACCTCGTTCCCAACGACGGTCGAAACTATGGACATCATTTGAAGCATGGGCACAGCCGCTGCAAATAAGGAGCAAAAAGTACGGCTGAACCTTGATAGAGCTTGCTTATGATACAATAATCCAAAGACCGGAAGCTTTAATTTGAGAAGATCCAAAATATAAGCTCCTCTCTCAAATCTTCGGATCATTTTAAGGAGAAATCCTGGAACAAATACTGCTATTACGACAAAGAACCAATTTACTTTCATCCACCTGGAAATAGCTATCACAATTATTGTCGGGAGTGGAAGCTCCAGTCCCATCGTTTCAAAGTTCGCCACCAACTTCGGCACCACGAACATCATCAGGATGATGCACACGATGACCGTGAAGATCCCCATGATGATCGGATACACCATGGCGGACTTGACCTTCTCCCGGGTGTAGTATTCCTTCTCGTAGAATATGGCCAGACGATGAAGCATCTCGTCCAGGTTGCCGCTGGCCTCTCCGGCTCGAACCATATTGATGAAGATGGTGGAAAATATGGTCGGATACCGGGAAGCCGCCGCCGAGAATTGATTGCCCCGCTGCATCTCTTCCGCAATCTCTCCCAGAATCTTCTTGAAGGGCTTGCTCTCTGTCTGCTCGCTGAGCGTCCGGACGGCGTCCACCATGTTGATGCCCGCTTTGTAGAGACTGGACAGCTGCCGGCAGAACACCGTAAAGTGCTGGGTCTTGATCCTGGGTCCTCCCCCCAGCTTCATCTCCCGATGGAACAAGCTCTGGGAGAGATCGAGCAGGTCCATGATCCACAAGCCCTTGCCCTTCAGCTCATCCATGGCGACCTGAAAGCTCTGAGCCTCCAGCGATCCTCGCTTCAATCGACCGTAATCGTCCACCGCTACATACTTGAACTTCGGCATTTCCCTCAACTCCGGTTGTGTCATGCACGCTTACGCCTAACGTGTGTACGGCTTGTGATTACGCTTGAAGCTCGCTGAAGCCGAACATGGCTTCCTTCGCCGTCTCCACAGAAATGATGCGCTGCTGCAGCAGCTCGCGCAGGGCCATATCCATGGTCTGCATGCCGGTGCTCTTCCCCGTCTGCATGGCGGAGCGAATCTGATGCACCTTCTCGGAACGGATCAGGTTGGCGATGGCCGGGGTGTTCACCAACACCTCGATGGCCGCCACCCTCCCCTGGCCGTCTGCAGTCGGCAGCAGCCGTTGCGCCATCACGCCCAGCAGCACGGACGCCAGCTGCACGCGAATCTGCTGCTGAGCCTCCGTCGGAAACACGTCGATGATCCGGTCAATGGTCTGGGGCGCATCCGCCGTATGAAGAGTGCCGAATACCAGGTGGCCGGTCTCCGCTGCCGTGATGGCGATGCTGATGGTCTCCAGGTCCCGCATCTCGCCGACCAGAATCACATCCGGGTCCTGCCGGAGCGCCGCCCGAAGGCCTGTGGAAAAGGACATCGTGTCATTGCCCACTTCGCGCTGGTTCACGATGCAGGATTTGTGGTTATGTACGAACTCGACCGGGTCCTCCAGCGTAATGATGTGATCGTGACGGCTGCGGTTGATGTAGTCCACCATCGCCGCCAGCGTCGTCGACTTGCCGCTGCCCGTCGGCCCCGTCACCAGAACCAGTCCTTGGGGCTTCTTGGCGAATTCCTCGGCTATGGCCGGCAGACCCAGTTCCTCCATGGCCGGAATCCGGGAAGGAATCAACCGGATGGTCAGGCTCACCTGGCCCTTCTGACGGTAGATATTCACCCGGTACCGCGAGACGTTCGGAATGCCGTAGGAAAAGTCCAAGTCCCCCGTCTCCATGAAGGTCTCGTATTGGGCCGTGGTCATCAGATCCTTGGCCATCGCCAAGGTATCGGGCGGGGTCAGGACAGAGTCGCCCACCGGCTTTAGGTCGCCATGAATCCTGAGCATAGCGGGAGCGTTCACGGTCAGATGGATATCCGAAGCTTTACGCTCGTGCGCCAGCTTCAACAAATCGATGATGGTCAACCCTGTCACCTCGCATAGGAAAATATACCTGCATATAAACGGACGATGTCTCCTTCATTATACATAAATCAACGACATATTTGTATAAAATTATAGTCAATTAGAACTACCTGGATTTGACAATGTTCCCTAGTGCGAGCTTGTGACCCGGTACACCTCGCTGATCGTCGTCAATCCCGCCGCCGCCTTCAGCATCCCGTCGTCAATCATGGGACGAAGCCCGATAGACCGGGCATATTGCAGATATTCGCTGTCCGACCGGCGCTGCAGAATCATGGTACGGAGCGTATCGTCCACGGCCAGCACTTCTTGAATGGCCAGCCTGCCCCGATAACCGCTTCTGCCGCAATCGGCGCAGCCTCTTCCCTTTCTCAGCTTACCCGGCGCGATCCCGTGCTCCTCCAGCAGCTTGCGTTCCTCCTCCGTCGGATCCGTCTCCGCCGCGCAGGAGGGGCATACCTTCCGGACGAGACGCTGCGCAACCACCGTCGTAAGGGAGGATGAGACGAGGAACGGCTCGATTCCCATATCGATCAGGCGGGTGACCGAATTGACGGCTGAGTTGCTGTGCAGGGTGCTTAAGACCAGGTGGCCCGTCATAGCCGCCCGGATGGCGATCTCCGCCGTCTCCGCGTCCCGGATCTCCCCCACCATCACAATGTTGGGATCCTGGCGCAGAATCGAGCGAAGCCCTCTGGCGAAGGTCAGCCCCGTCACCGGATTCACCTGAACCTGGTTGATGTTCTGGAGCTGGTACTCTACCGGATCCTCTACCGTAATGATGTTGACTTCATCGCTGTTCAGCTTGGCCAAGGCCGAATAGAGCGTCGTGGTCTTCCCGCTTCCCGTCGGTCCCGTGATGAACACGATGCCATGGGGACTGTAGATCCCTCTCAGGAAGAGCCGGAGATTGTGCTCGGTGAACCCCAGCTTCTCCACGTCCGTCAGAGAAGTGGACAAGTCCAGTATCCGCATGACCACCTTCTCGCCGTGAACGGTCGGCAGCGTCGAGATCCGGATGTCGACCTTGCGGAACTCCACATCCATCTCCACCCGTCCGTCCTGGGGCAGGCGGCGCTCGGCCACGTTCAGATTAGCCATGACCTTGATGCGGGCAATGATGACGCTCTGCATGTGTGGCGGCAGCGTACGCTCCGTCCGCATGACCCCGTCCACCCGGTATCGGATCCGAAGGCTGTCCTCCTGCGGGTCGAAGTGAATGTCGGAAGCGCCGATCTGAACCGCTTGCAGAATGATCTGGTTCACTGTCTTGACGACCGGGGAGTCCTCATCCGCCTGCTGCGGCTTCTCCTCCTCCTCGCGGGAGCCCAGGTTCTGCATGATCTGCTCGACGGTCTCCTGGAGGCCGTAATACCGCTTGATCGCCCGCTGCAGCTCGTCCTTGGAGGCGATGGCAGGTTCAATCCGGTAGCCCGTGGACATGCGAAGCTCGTCGATGGCGTAATAATCGAGGGGATCCGCCATAGCCAGGATCAGCTTGTTGCCTTCGGTCCGCAGCGGAAGCACCTGATGCTGCTCCGCAAGCCGCTGGGGGATGATGTTGATGATCTTCGTATCGATCTTCTGGCGGTACAGCTGGACGTGGGGAATACCGAGCTGGAACTCCAGCACCTCGATCAGCTGCTGCTCCGTAATGTAATGGCGCGTGATCAGCACGTCGCCAAGGCGCATCTTTAGTTCCTTCTGTTCCTTCAGCGCATTCTGCAGCTGCTCTTCCGAGATAAGACCTGCTTCCACCAGCAGGTCCCCGATCCGTTTGCGGGGTGCCATACCGATCCTCCCGTCGACAAAAAAAATGGTTCTAATGAACTATTTTCCAGCATTGATATGATCATTTAATCATCCCTTGACCGATTCCGTCAATGGAAACGAATGGAGCCTGCCAACCTTTGTCGCGGCGCACAAAAAAACCGCCATCCTCCGATGGCGGCTGCATAGGGCGGGGATCAGACATAGGGCGGATCCCAGGCTTTTTTGCTCCAGCCCAGATGCTCTTTCTCAACATTCATATTCCGGTCCAACAGCACATCCACACCGAACGGCAGCTTATGGTCGTGCCAGAAGCGCATGTCTCTCCATTCCACCCGGTAACCGTCCCGGCTCTCCAGGATCCTCACATGCACCCGTTGGGCAAAATGCAGGAAGGCCCGGACTCCTCTGGTTCCCAACGTTGCCTGGGCCGCGGGATGCCCTCCATCCTTCGGATACGTATCGTGAAGGGTGACCTTGCCGGAACGGACGTGCCCCGTATAGAAGCAGCGGTCGGTCTCCACCACGAAGGACCATCGGAACCAATGAAGTCCCGGCACCACATGGCAGATTCCCCTCTCCTCCGCAAAATGCTGCCGCACCCGCCGGACAACCGCTGCGTGATGCACCCCTCGGACGAAGATGTATACGAACGTCCCCGCATAGATGCCGAGGAATAGGCCTCCCGGCTCGGCTTGGCCCGACAACCATACGATCAAGCCGGCAGTATGCAGGAGAAAGAGGAACGGCTCATACAAGGCGAGAATATCCAGGTGAAACCATCGGCGGCTGAAGGGACGGAAGCATTGGACGCCGTACGCGTTGAACAGATCCAGGAACACATGAAAGCCGACCGCCAGCATCACCCAAAAATAAAGATGCCCAATCTGGCCCCATACGTCATACAGACCCGCCAGCGGCAGCGAAATGAACGCCGGCCAGACCAGCAGGGCCGGAAGGGAATGGGTGATGCCGCGGTGATGACGGATATAGTGATCATAGCTCCACAGCCTGGTGACCGCATCGAAGTCTGGTGCATGGGATCCGATCAGCGTGCCGGCCAAGATGGCATGGGCCAGCTCGGGAGATCCTGCCACCGCAGGATCCATGAAGGCCAAGCCGGCCAGCGTGGCGCCGAATAACAAGTGGCTTCCGGTATCCATGGTACGCCTCCTCCTTTTTATCGAACCAAGCTTTCCTTCGACGCGCCGGCGGATTCGGCCAGCCACCGCTCGTGGCTCTGGAACCAATAGAACCATTGCTCCGGATGGCGCAGGATGCCCTGCTCCAGCACCCGGTTCAGCTCCTCCGCCGCTTTCGTCCTCTCCTTGCGGCCATAGGCCTCGTACAGACGGATGGGCCTTCCCAGCTCCACCCGGTGGCGGAAACGGCCTTCCCGGAAGCTGCAGCAGGGTACTACGGGCACCCCATGCTCCAGCGACAACTGCGCGGCTCCCGACGGGCTCCGGGTCAGACGTCCGAACAACCGGGATACCGGGAAGGTAGGCCGGTAGAAATCGCCAAGGAGAAAGATTACTCCCCCTCCCGCCAGATGGGACTTCAGCCTGCGGAGCAGCTCCAGAGGCGGGGTGGCGTCGTAATCCAGCCCCTTGCATCCCAGCTGCTGGAATCGAAGATAGAGCGGCCGCAGCTCCGCACTTCCAGCCGTCGCAACGGCCAGACAATCATAGGATTGGGACAGACGCCAATAGGTGAAGAAAAAGTTGCCGGTATGGGGGGCATATATGATGGCCCCCTTCCCTTCCTCCAGCGCTTCGTCCAAATGCTCCTCTCCGTTGACCGCGATTCTTCTCATGCCATGGGCCGGAAGCTCATCCGCCATACACAAGAGCTCGAACATGGCGACGGTCAGCTGGGTCCAATAGCTGCGGGCCATCCGCTTCAAATCGGCATGCCGCAAGCCTTGCTCCAGCAGGACCACCCCCATATTCGTAAGAATGCGGCGGTGCAGCCGGGGCACGGCCAGACGGAGGAGAAAGCCGGCCAGCTCGAGTCCCGTATACAGAACCGCTTCGGGCAGAGAGCGGGCCGCCCAGCGGCCGATCCGGCCCCAAGGCCCGGCTCCCGTCAGTTTGCCGATTCCAGCGTACATAAGCGGCCCTCCTTCTTAGTGAACACGAATCCGCTTCCGTTCTTAACCGTTCAAGAAATGCCGGCGGTACCGGCGGGACATCTTCTCCTGTTGGAGCACAATGAAGAAATCGACCGTATCGAACACCGGGTCATAGGCCGGGGCTCCTCCGATCTCGGCGCCGAGCCATTGATAGCCCTTCATGAGCGGAGGCAGCCTGCGGAAGGCTTCCTTCTCGTCCGCTACGGTTCTCTCCTCCGCAAGACCTTCAATCCGATGGGTGGGCAGTGGCTGTATCCCGTACCGGTCCGTCATAATGCCCTTATGCCGAAGCAAAGATACGGTCTCCAACAGATCCTCCCGGTTCCGGAAATGCACGCTGGCGCAGCCGACGAGAAAATCGTAAGGACTGCCGGCGATGTAGCGCGCGATTCCTTCCCACAGGAGCTGGATGGCACGGCCGCCCCGGTAATCCGGGGCTATGCAGCTGCGCCCCAGCTCCAGCGTATGCCGGATATGCTGACGGAAGCCTGTCAGATCGAACTCGGTCTCCGAATAAAAACCGATGTTCGCTTCCGCTCGGTCCCCAGGCAACAGCCGGTACGTACCGACGACACGGTCCGCCTCCAGATCCTTGACGATGAGATGATCGCAGAAGGCGTCGTACCCGTCTGTCTCCAAGCGGGAGGCATTGCGGAGCGCCAGATTTTTCTCTTCTTCCACGAATACCTCGTAACGCAACCGGAAAGCGGCTTCCAGCTCCCCGGCCCCCTTGGCCAGCCGAAC
Organism: Oryzibacillus soli; assembly: GCF_051594765.1. Lineage (NCBI taxonomy): Bacteria > Bacillati > Bacillota > Bacilli > Caryophanales > Paenibacillaceae > Oryzibacillus > Oryzibacillus soli. Next base: position 252,737 of record NZ_JBPPGJ010000005.1, on the reverse strand, counting down.
CTCCAATGGCTGCGGCTGCAGCGATGTTTCAGCGGTTTCTGCCATCCATACCACGCTCCTCACAGGAGTAATAGGATCTGTGATTCTAGGGATAGCGTAGCATCGGACCGTTAAGGCGGCGTTTTCGTGTTATTAAGGTTTTGTGGAGGTTATAGACTTCACGGAGAATCGGGAACACAAAAAAGCCCTTCCCTTCCGCAGGATGGCGGTCAGGAAAGGCTTGTTCGTTCATGGACGACCCTATTAGGAGCGCAGCAGTGCCGGAAGCTCCGGCAGCTCTTGCTCGCTCATGTAGGAAATCTTGGCTCCCAGGGACCGGAACATGCCGATGGCATCCTCGTAACCCCGTTCGATGTGCTCCACACCCGAGATATAGGTCGTCCCCTCTGCGGCCAGACCGGCCATAATCAAGCAGGTACCGGCCCGGACGTCGGAGGCGTGCACATGACTGCCTTGAAGCGGGCGTCCGCCCCGAATAAAGGCGCAGCCGCTTCTCACATCGATCTGGGCTCCCATTCGCCTGAGCTGAGGCACGTGGCTGAAGCGCTCCGGATAGATCCGGTCGGACACGATGCTGCGTCCTGGAGCGGTTAAGAGCATGGCGGTCAAGGGCTGCTGCAGATCGGTGGCGAAGAGCGGATACATGCCCGTCCGGACGCGAGTCGCCCGAAGGGGACCTCCCCCATATGCTGTAATACTGGAATCGGTTACCTCGATGGGCAATCCGATCTCTCTTAATTTCGACAGGCAGGAGTTCAGATGCTCCGGAATGACGTCTTCAACGGTAACGGTCCCCCCGGTAATCCCAGCGGTCATGAGAAAAGCTCCGGCAATCAAGCGATCCGGGATCACGGCATAGGTGCAGCCCCCCAGCTCCTTGACGCCCTCGATCCGGATGAAATCCGTACCGGCACCGGTAATGTGCGCTCCCATGCGATTCAGCAAATTGGCGGTATCCACTACTTCAGGATCCTGTGCGGCGTTGCGCAGCTCCGTTCTTCCCTCAGCCAGCACCGCCGCCAGCATGGCGTTAATGGTGGCCCCGCATGTGATGGTATCGAAATAGACGGAGGCACCCTGAAGCCGTTCCGCCTTCACGACGTACCGGTCCTCCATAAAGTCGACGCCCGCCCCCATAGCCTTCAACACTTTAAAATGCTGATCAATCGGACGCGAAACAAAGTTGTCCCCACCGGGGTAGCCGATGGTGACGCTGCGGGTCCGGGCAAGCAATGCCCCGACGAAATAGTAAGAAGCCCTGTAAGCGGAGGTCTTATGGATATCCAATGTCGCGTTATGTATCCCTCCGGCATCTACGACGATGGATCCGTCCTCCCGCCGCTCCATCTTGACGCCGATCTCCGTCACGATGTCTTGAATAACTCTCATGTCCAATATATCGGGAATCCCCGTCAGCGTAACGGGACCGCTCGCCATGCAGGCTGCCGCGATCAATGCCAGGGAGCTGTTCTTCGACCCTTGAATCCGCACGGATCCGTGCAGAGGGCCTGACGATTCGACTTGAATCCATTTCATCTTCATCTATGGCTCCTACTGTCCAGAGTAGCATTAATAGTTCATATCGTTAACCATTACAGGTGTATGTTCAACGTAAGTTTTCACATATTTATTTATAACTTTTCACAAAGCCTACGTCAATGAGCCGGGAGTACTTTTCTCATCTTTTTTCAACAAAACGGCTCAGCCGTGACGAGATCGTCACGACCTTGCTCCGGCGCATAAAAGAATCGCCCGGAGGTCACATTACTTCTTGGGCGTCAAGCCCGAATAATGGTTCTATTGGGAGGCAAACGAAGCATGGCTAAGCCGGACAACCGCGCTGACAATGTGCGGAAGCTGCAGGAAAATGTGCAGAACACCTTGAAAAATCTTGACGAAGCCGAAGAATACCTGGACGAGCACGCCGATGAGATCAGCACCACGGAGCTGAACGACATCAAGCAGAAAAACGCCAACCGCCGGGAGTCCATCGCCGGCTTTCGTGAAGAGATTAAAGACGAAGCAGCGCACCAGCGGCAGCAATGATAGTCCATGAAAGAAGCTGCCTCCCCTATCGATGGGGCAGGCAGCTTTTCTACTTGGGTTGGAATCCTTCTCGGTAAGGCACCCGGATGGACCAGAAATCCTCCGCCATATGGGCGTTCGGAAACACCGCCCGCGCTTCCGCCAGCAGCATCTCCGCATCCTCTTCCCCGTAACGCGAGCTGATATGGGTTAATACCAGAGCTATCGCACCTGCATCACGGGCCGTTTCGGCCGCTTCGACCGTGGTAGAATGGTGAAACTGCGCGGCCATCTCCGCCCGGTACGCGTCGAAGGTCGCCTCGTGCACGAGCAGATCCGCATCCAACGCCAGCTCCAGCGCTGCATTCGACTTTAGCGTATCCCCCAAGATGGTGACGATCCGGCCCGGAATGGAGGGGCCGACCACATCCTCGCTCCTTACGACGGATCCGTCCGGCAGCGTCACCGGCTTTCCCGCTTTCAGCATGCCGTACATCGGCCCGCTTGGTACGCCCAGACTTTTCAGCTTGTCGGCGTCCAGCTTGCCTTCCTTGACCTTCTCGGCTATCCGGAAGCCGAAGCATTCGATTCGGTGCTCCAGCCGCTTCACGGACACTTGGAAGCCTTCCTCCTCGAACAGAAGACCCTCCTCCGTGATCTCAACCGTCTCCAGCTCATAGGACAGGCGGGCCTGGCTCAGGCGAAGCGCCGTGTCGATGAATTCCCGGATGCCGGGAGGCCCGTACACTGTCAGCGGCGAATCACCGCCCTGATAAGAGCGGCTGGTCAACAGCCCCGGCATGCCATACAGATGGTCCCCGTGAAGATGGGTGATGAATATCTTATCCGTCCGGCTCAACTTGACCGGAGATTGAAGAATCTGCTGCTGGGTTCCTTCCCCGCAGTCGAACAACCAGGTGCTGCCGATCTCGTCCAGCAGATTCAGTGCGATTGAAGTCACATTGCGGCGCCGGGACGGCATTCCCGCCCCGGTGCCTAAGAAATAAAGCTCCATGGATCGATTCCTTCTTTACCTGACATTATACCTTTTCCACATTGAAATATTGGGCTTGCGGGTGAGCGAACACCATGGCCGACACTGATGCCTCGGGGTCCATCATGCTTCCCTCCGTCAGCTCCACGCCGATGTCCGACGGCTGCATCAGCCGGAACAGCTGCTGCTGATCGTCCAGATTCGGGCAGGCCGGATAGCCGAAGGATACTCGGATCCCCTGGTAGCGGGCGCCGAAGCGCTGCTTCATGGTCATATCCGCCGGATCCGGATACCCCCAGACGTCGCGCATGATGTGATGGATCCGCTCTGCGAAGGCCTCCGCCAGCTCCAGCGCCGTTGCCTGAAGGGCGTGGGAACGGAGGTAGTCTCCGGCGGCTCTCCATTGGGCGGAGCGCTCGCCGACGCCGGCGCCTGTCGTTACCACCAGGAAGCCCACATAGTCCATCTCGCCGCTCTCCACCGGCTTCAGGAAGTCGGCCAGACACAGATACGGCTCCACTTCCTGCCGCGGGAATGAGAATCTTTCCAATACTTTGCTCGGATCCGAGGGATCGTATACGAGAATGTCGTTGCCGTCCGATTGGGCCGGGAAGAACCGGTACATGCCGTTGGCCTTGATGATGCCCTCGGTTTGGGCTTCCCCTAAGATGCCGTCCACCACTTCCTTCAGCTCTACAGCCTTGGGCTCCTGGTTCTTCAGCGCCTGCTCTACGGAACCGCGGAGGCCCAAGTGATGGCCCAGCAGCATCTCGTGATTGACATACGGAATCAAGTGGCTCACCGGATAATCCCGCAGGACGTGGCGATCCAGATCCGGAGGAGTGAACACCGCCTGCTCCCGGTTGATGTTAGAGGTTCTGGCGCGGGATGCGGCAGGCAGCTCCTCCCTCCGGCGGCCGGATTCAGCCACGTCGGAATCCTTGGCCTTGCGGAGCTCCTCCACCATCAGAGCCCTCTGATCCGGGTCGCTCAGCTTGTTGGCAATGTCGAGGCCGTCCATGGCGTCCTTCGCATAGAGAACCAGTCCGTCATACTCGGGCGCGATTCGGGTCTTGGTGAACTTCCGGGTCAGCGCCGCTCCTCCGACGAGAATCGGCACGTCGATGCCGGCATTCCGCATGTCCTGGGCGGTCACCACCATCTGCTGGGCGGACTTCACCAGCAGGCCGGACAGCCCGATGGCATCGGGCTTCTCCTTGCGGTACGCCTCGATCAGCTGCTCCGGCGGCACCTTGATGCCCAGGTTGACGATCTGGTAGCCATTGTTGGAGAGAATGATCTCCACCAGGTTTTTGCCGATGTCATGCACGTCGCCCTTCACCGTGGCGAGGATGATTTTTCCCTTGACGGCGGATTCGTTCTTCTCCATATGGGGCTCCAGGTGCGACACCGACGCCTTCATGACCTCGGCGCTCTGCAGCACCTCGGCTACGATCAGCTCGTTGTTGTTGAAGAGGCGGCCGACCTCCTCCATACCCGCCATAAGCGGCCCGTTGATGATGCCGAGAGGCGAATAGGTCTTCATCGCTTCGTCCAGATCGGCAAACAAGCCTTCCTTGGTGCCCTCCACCACATAAGAAGCCAACCGCTCCTCCAGGGTCAGATTGGAGGTCTTGACCTCCTTCTCCACTTTTTTCTCCCGGAAGAAGGCTACGAAAGCAGCCAACGTATCGTCGTTCGTATCGAAGATCAGATCCTCGGCCAGCTTCTTCTCCGTCTCCGGAATGGACGCGTACCGCTGCAGCGTCTCCGTGTTGACGATGGCGTAATCCAGTCCGGCCTTGGTGCAGTGGTACAGGTAGACGGAGTTCAGTACCTCGCGTCCTGCCGGCGGCAGGCCGAAGGAGATGTTGGAGAGGCCCAGAATGGTCTTGCAGGCCGGGTATTTGGCCTTGATGAGCTTGATGCCCTCGATGGTCTCCACGGCGGAGCCGATGTATTGGGGATCGCCGGAGCCGATGGGGAACATGTTCGGATCGAAGATGATATCCTCCGGCTTGAGCCCGTATTTGCCGGTCAGAAGCTCATATGCGCGGGTCGCCACCTCGATCTTGGCGTCCCTCGATACTGCCTGCCCCCGCTCGTCGATGAGGATGCAGACCACCGCTGCCCCATACCTGTGGATCAAGGGCACGATGCTCTGGAATTTGCTCTCGCCGTCCTCCAGGTTAATGGAGTTGATGATGGCCTTGCCTTGGGAATACTTCAAGCCCAGCTCGATGATGTGATCATAGGTGGAGTCGATCATCAGCGGCGCCTTGACCTTCTTCACGACCTGCTGGAGGAAGTTCTCCATGGCATATGCCTCGTCGATTTCCGTGTCCTGCAGGTTGATGTCTACCACATGAGCGCCGTTCTTCACCTGGTTCCGGGCGATCTCCGAGCCTTCCTCGAACTTGCCTTCCTTGATCAGCCGCTTAAACTTCCGGGAGCCGGAGATGTTCGTCCGCTCCCCGACCATAATCGGCCGGTTCTCGTCTTCGATATAGACGGTCTCGATGCCGGATACGGCAGGCGGATGGTCACCGACTTCGCCACGGGGCGCATAGCGGGACAGCGTCTCGGCCATCGCTCGGATATGATCCGGCGTAGTACCGCAGCACCCGCCTGCGACGTTCAGCCAGCCCTGCTCAGCGAAGCCCGCCAGCTTCTTGGCCAGCGACTCCGGCGATTCGTGGTACTTGCCGTTCTCATCCGGAAGACCGGCGTTCGGGTAACAGCTGACGGCCGTCTTGGCCAGCTGGGACAGAGTCCGGATATGGTCGCGCATGAATTCCGGTCCCGTGGCGCAGTTCAAACCGATGGACACCGGGTTCAGGTGCTCCAGCGAGATGTAGAATGATTCGATGTTCTGTCCGGCCAGTGTGGTCCCCATGGGCTCGATGGTCCCCGAGATCATGATCGGGAGCTGGACGCCCAGCTCCTCCATGGCCTTCCGGACGCCGATGCTTCCCGCTTTGACGTTCAAGGTATCCTGGGACGTCTCGAGCAGCAGCGCATCCACGCCTCCTTCGATTAAGGCCAGCGCTTGCTCGTGGTAGCTGTCGACCAGCTGGTCGAAGGTGACGCCTCCGGTTACGGACAGGGTCTTCGTGGTCGGTCCCAATGCGCCCGCAACATAGCGCGGCCATTCGGGTGTGCTGAACTTAGCCGCCGCCTCCACGGCCAATCGTGCCGCAGCCAGGTTCAGCTCCCGGGCCTGGCGCTCCAGGCCGTATTCGGCCAGAACCACGGACGTGGTGCCGAAGGTGTTCGTCTCGATGATATCCGCCCCAGCCTCCAGGTAGGCTTCATGAATCTTCTTTATTACATCGGGGCGAGTGACGCACAGCTGCTCATTACAGCCCTCCAGGTCCTCGCCGCCAAAGTCCGCTGCGGTCAGATCTTCCTGTTGGATCATGGTGCCCATCGCGCCGTCCAGGATCATAATTTTCTGCTTCAATCGAGCTTGCAACGGTTGCTTCGTCAACATTCTCCATCATCCCTTCCGCCAAACCATTCGAATCTCTCGAAATATTTACCACCTAGTGTATCAAATGTGGCTATATATTGAAAGAGCTTTGACCATTATTATCCCTACCCGAAAAATAGGAATTATTTCCGTCCCCGATCATCTGCGGCAAAAGAGAACGCCGCTCCCTAACGGGCAGCGGCGCTCGGCTCCAAATCCATTATAGCTTGGTCCGGATGATCTCCATAAGGCCATCCAGATCGGACACTTCATAGACGGGAACGATCTCATCGGACCGCTTCACCCCGTGATGGTTGATCCATACGTTCGGCATGCCGATTCCATTGGAACCGAGAATATCCGTCGTCAGCTTATCCCCTACCATAAGACCTTCCGAAGGCTCGATGCCCAAGAGCTCCACCGCATGCCGGAAGATGGACGGAGCGGGCTTGCCTTCCCCGAAGTTGCCGGATATGACGATGTAATCGAAATAGCCCTCCAGAGCGGGCACACCCGCCAGCTTCTCCTTCTGCAGATCCGGGGCACCATTGGTCAAAAGCAACAGCTTGACCTTCCCTTTGAGCTCGTCCAGCACACGGAACGTCTGTTCGTAAGTCAAAGGGCGCTTGCGGCGTTCTGCCGGGAACAGCTCCGCCAACTGCTTGCCGAGCTCTGCATCTCCGATTCCGATTCCGGCCAGGCCGCGTGTCCAAGCTTCGATGCGGTAACCCGGGGATTGCTTCTCCAGCTTGCGGAACATCTCATGCTCCCCCTCGGAGAAGTGGGCCCAGAACGCTTCGAACGGATTGATGCCGATCATCTTGGTGAACGGGAAAGTCTCGTACGATTCGTACAGCGCACGGGCTTCCTTGCGGACGGATGCTTCCAGCGCAGCCGGATCGATCTCCGGATACTTGTTCTGTGCCGCAAGACAAGTGGCAAGGAAGGCCTCCTCCACACTACGCTCATCCCAGAGCAACGTATCGTCCAAATCAAACAGTACCGCTTTTAAGGCCACAATGGTTCCCCTCTCTCCATGGTTGTTAACGGGTTTCGTCTCTATAATCAAGCTTATGCTGTTGAGCGAACTCTCTCAGCCGTGCATTCAGCTCCTCCATCGGAAAACGGTGCTGCAGCTTGGTGTAGATCAGCTTCTTCTGCTTGCCCTTCAATTGAATGACCACATGGCCGGGGTTGAGCACCAGCCCCTCGATATCCTTAGGCTCCAGGAGCTTGTCCCCGGTGAACCGGCGGACCGTGACGTATTGACGGGAGATCTTAATGACCGGTCTGCGGACCAAATAATACAGCACCGCCAAGGCGATGTAGCTGAAGCCCGTGATCCAGTACATACTGGTCTTCGATTCCGTCTGGTACGTCAAGATGAAATATAAGATGGCGAAGATCGCCAGCACCGAAGCCAGCATCCAGCTCCGTCCCTTAATGACGGTTTCCGCCCCCCTGCTCACTTGCGGCAGGGAACCTAACCCCCGTTTGACCCGCCCATGATTGACGGTCTTCTGATTCTTACGCACCATGCGTTCCCATTTGCGCGACACGGCATTTGCTCCTTCAGCCTAGGTAGGATAGACGTCTCGAACAACCGCGCGGAGCGGTTACTTCTCCTCGTCTTCGACAAACTTGATATGGTCCAGCTGATCCCGCATGGAGGCGCGGAACAACTCGATGTATTTGCGGCGAAGCTCGTTGCGTTCATCCAGCTCATCTTCGGTCAATCCGACCGTTTTTGCCTTGCGAGCCAGCTCATTGATCCGTTTCACAAGCTCTTCCATTTCTCTGCACCTCCTGCTGCCCGTACATGGCTCCACTTCTTTACTACTTTGCCATTACCGCCGCGTGGTTGTCAAGATCAGCACTCGAGATTCGAATCCGGAATAAGCAAAAGGAGTCCAGCTGCTGTATATGCGCAGTTGGACTCCCTATTCAGATCTATAAATGATGAAGGGTTGTAGTCGGATGTTGGGTCTCCGCTCAAGGGAGAATTAATATTTGTCCGGCGCGCAGATCCGTGTTCTTCAGATTGTTCGCCTTCTTAATCTTGTTCATATAAGAACGAACGTTCTCCCCCTTGGGAAGATGAGAGGATGCTATGTCCCACAGGGTGTCACCCGGGCAAACGTCAACGGTTTCTTGAACGGTCATCTTAGCCGACAGCGAAGTGACTTGCGTAGTCATGGAAGGGCCGGTCACAGCGGCTGCAGTCTGATGATCGGAGCTTCCCGCATAGGCATGCAGCAAAGCACCTGACATTAAGGAAAGCATAATCACCATCATGAAGATTACCATCTTAACGACTGTCTTATTCACATGGACCACTTGAACCACTCCCAAACATTTGTTCTGGTATTAAGATACCACGAACACTTGTTTGTGTCAACCCAAAATCGAATGTTTGTTCGCATCCTCTTTCAACCGTTCGTTCGCAACCTGTTCGTTCGAACTTATGTTTGTACGAACTCCGGTTCTATGTTATACTTTGTATAATTATTACCAAACTGGAGTGATCAGAATGAGCAAAATTTCCAACCGTCAGCAAGCGATCCTCGACTTCATTAAGACCGAGGTCCGGGAGAAGGGCTATCCTCCTTCGGTCCGCGAGATCGGTGAAGCGGTCGGACTCGCCTCCAGCTCCACCGTACACGGACATCTGGAACGCCTCGAGAAGAAGGGCATGATTCGCCGGGACCCCACCAAGCCTAGAGCCATCGAGATTCTCGGCGAAGAGGACGGTCTCGAGATGTTCTCCCATTCGATAACGCGCGTGCCTCTGATCGGACGTGTAACGGCAGGCATGCCTATCACCGCTACCGAGAACATCGAGGGCTATTACCCTCTTCCGAACGATATGGTCCATGACGACACCGTATTCATGCTGAATGTCGTCGGCGAGAGCATGATCGAAGCCGGTATTCACGACGGAGACATGGTCATCGTCCGGCAGCAGCCGACAGCGCATAATGGCGAGATCGTTGTCGCCATGACAGAGGAGGACGAAGCGACCGTCAAGCGGTTCTATAAGGAGAAGGATCACATCCGCCTCCAGCCGGAGAATTCCGCTATGGAGCCGATCCGGGTCCGGAACGTCACCATACTCGGCAAGGTCATCGGCTTGATCCGCAATATCCACTAAACATCCACTTCTACCGTCATGATGAAGAAACGGCTGGCTCAGAGACTTCTGAGCCAGCCGTTTCTTCATTCTTAACCCAAACAAAAAAGCCCTTCGTACGCCTCGGCGCCGAAGGGCTTAACCATGAAGACAACAACGCTTAGTATTGCGTCATGTACTGGTCGCGTTCCCAAGCATGAACCTGGGTCCGGTACATATCCCACTCAATTTCCTTCAGCTCGTAGAAGTAGGCCAGCGCATGCTCACCCAGCGCGTTGCAGATCACATCGTCGCGGATCATCTCACTGAGCGCTTCCTTCAGGCTGGACGGCAGGCTCGGAATGCCCTGCTCCTCCCGCTCTTCCTCGGTCATCACATAGATGTTCCGGTCGGTCGGGGCCGGCAGACTCATCTTGTGCTTGATTCCGTCCAGACCGGCAGCCAGCATGACAGCCAGTGCCAGATACGGATTGGCGGCAGGGTCCGGGTTACGGACTTCGATCCGGGTGCTCAGACCACGGGAGGCCGGAATCCGGATCATCGGGCTCCGGTTGCTGGCGGACCAAGCCACGTAACAGGGGGCTTCATAGCCCGGTACCAGACGCTTGTAAGAGTTGACCGTCGGGTTGGTGATGGCGGCGAAGCCGCGTGCATGCTTCAGAATGCCGGCCATGTAATGGCGGGCAGCGATGCTTAAGCCCAGCTTGTCGCTCTCGTCGTAGAACGCGTTGCTGTCACCCTTGAACAAGGATTGGTGGCAGTGCATGCCGGATCCGTTCACGCCGAACAGCGGCTTCGGCATAAAGGTTGCATGAAGACCATGCTGGCGGGCTACGGTTTTCACCACGAGCTTGAAGGTCTGGATGTAGTCTGCAGCCTTCAGGGCGTTGGTGTATTTGAAGTCGATCTCATGCTGGCCCGGCGCCACCTCATGGTGGGAGGCTTCGATCTCGAAGCCCATTTCTTCCAGGGTTAATACGATCTCACGGCGGCAGTTCTCCCCCAAGTCCATCGGGGCCAGGTCGAAGTAGCCGCCCTGGTCGTTCAGCTCATTGGTCGGATTGCCCTTCTCATCCGTCTTGAACAGGAAGAATTCCGGCTCCGGACCGACATTCATAGCTGTGAAGCCCATAGCCTCGGCTTCCTTCAGCATCTTCTTCAGAATACCGCGGGGATCGCCAGGGAACGGACGGCCGTCCGGCAAGTAAATATCGCAGATCAATCGGGCAACACGATCTTCGGTAACCCAGGGGAAGACCACCCAAGTGCTCAGATCCGGGTAGAGGTACATGTCGGACTCTTCGATCCGCACATAACCTTCGATGGACGATCCGTCGAACATCATTTTATTGTCAAGGGCCTTCTCAAGCTGGCTAACCGGAATCTCAACGTTCTTGATCGCGCCCAGCAGGTCGGTGAATTGCAGGCGGATGAAACGGACGTTCTCTTCCTTGGCAATACGAAGAATGTCGTCTTTGGTGTAGTTTTTGTACACTGGTGGATCTCCTCCCTAATGGTAAATGGTGCTGTATAATATCGCCGCTTATACCTTGTCCCATCCCGCTTGCCGTCATCCCTGGGAAGGCGGATAAGCCGTCCTCACGGAAGAGGCCCCTGATCTACAAGAGCCTGGCGGTATTAATGGAAAAACCGTGACAGCTCGCCTTGGATCAGGGACACCTGGCCAGGCCGCTTGGTCATCAACTGCTGCTTCAGCATCTTGTGAAGCTGGGAATCAGTCAGCTCCTTCCGCTTCACTTCCGTCTGCTCGTTCAAGACGGTCGCTTCCTCGGAGGTCTGATCCACAGGCAGTAGCACCTGCTTGATGCCTGCGATATTCACGCCCTTCTCGATCAGATCCTTGATCTGAAGGAGCCTTTCGACGTCGTTGAATGAATATAGGCGCTGGTTGCCGCCCGTACGAGCGGGCATGACCAATTCGTGTTGTTCATAATAACGGATCTGACGGGCGGTCAAATCCGTAAGCTTCATGACGATCCCGATGGGGAACAACGCCATATTGCGGCGAATGTCATCACTCATACCCTATCACTCCTACTGACACATTATATGGCAATTGTAACGCTACCACAAAAAGTTGTCAAGTTGTGTTAGGTTTAATCACAGATTTCTTTCATAAATAATGGCATTCGCCTGGTCAAAATGACATCACATTCACAATGCCGAATACAGATAACATCAGCATTACAGGGCAAGCAAGCTTCGGTCCGCCATGCTCTGCAGCGCCGTCAGAACTCCCAGCTTCGCGTGGGAATAAGTCAGTCCGCCCTGCATATAGGCGATGTAGGGCTCCCGGATCGGCGCATCCGCCGACAGCTCCAGGCTGCCGCCCTGAATGAAGGTTCCGGCGGCCATGATGACCGGGTGCTCATAGCCGGGCATGTCCCAAGGCTCGGGCACGACGTGAGCATCGACGGCGGAAGCCTTCTGGATCCCCTGCACGAACGCGATGAGGTGCTCAGCCCCTGTGAAGCGGATGGCCTGGATCAGATCCGTCCTCGAATCCGGCCAGCGGGGATGGGACTCGAAGCCCAGCTCCTCGAATACCGCGGCGGCGAATACGCTGCCCTTGAGAGCCTGTCCCGTCATATGGGGAGACAGGAAGAGCCCTTGGTACATAGCCCTTGTCGTGCCCAGCATGGCCCCGACCTCTCCTCCGATTCCCGGTGCAGTGAGACGGAAGGCCGCCTGCTCCACGAGCTCCGCCCGGCCTGCTATGTAACCGCCGGTGGGAGCTACGCCTCCGCCCGGATTCTTAATCAGGGAACCCGCCATGAGATCCACTCCGGCCTCCGTCGGTTCGGACCGCTCGGTGAATTCCCCGTAGCAGTTATCCACGAACACCAGGATATCCGGGTACAGACTCTTCACGAACCGGACCATTTCCCCGATCTGATCAACTGTGAAAGATGGACGCCAGTCATAGCCCCTGGAGCGCTGGATGCCTACCATCTTCGTTCGTCCGCTCAGTCGGGCGCGGATCCCCTCCCAATCCGGAGAACCGTCCGGCAGCAGCGCTACCTCTCCGTACCGGATACCAAAATCCTGCAGGGAGCCTGTTCCATCCCCCGGCTTGCCGATGACCTTGTGAAGGGTATCGTATGGCCTGCCGGTGATATAGACCAGCTCATCCCCCGGACGCAGTACGCCGAATAGGGCGGTGCCGATCGTATGGGTGCCCGACACGAAATGGGGACGTACCAGCGCCGCTTCGGCGCCGAATACGTCCGCATACACCAGATCCAGCACCTCCCGGCCGCGGTCGTTATACCCGTAGCCGGTGGAGCAGGAGAAGTGGAAATCGCTGACCTGATGCTTCTGGAAGGCCGCGATGACCTTCCACTGGTTGTGATCGATCAACGCGTCGATCTCGCGGTGCTTGCTCTGAACGGTGGATTCGGCCTGCGCCGCCACCTTCAAGATTTTCTCTGAAAAGTTCATCCCTCGATATGCTCTCCCTTTGCTGTCTCTCCACCGGCCACCAGATGGTCGGCCAGCATAAATCCGTACTTCTCGAAATCCTGGGCATTCACGTCGACGGACAGCACCATATCCTCGCCGTCCATATCCGTTTCGACCACGGTCCCCAACCGGTAAGCCAAGGAAATCTTGTCTCCTTGGGCGGCCGGAATGCGGAAGCGCTTGACGCCGCCCGCCATCTTTTCCTGCAGCAGCAGCTTGAGACGCTCCATATCGGCCTCACTATAGGCCGAAACCTTAATGGAGTCCCCGCTTTCCGCCGTCAGCAGGTCCCGCTCCTCCGGCGGCAACAGGTCGATCTTGTTGAAGACCGTCACCATCTCCTTGCCGTGGGCGCCCAGCTCCTCCAGAACCTGATGAACCACCTTCATCTGCTCATCGCGCATCTCGATGGAGCTGTCCACTACATGCAGGATCAGATCCGCCTCATTGGCCTCCTCCAGCGTCGCCCGGAACGCTGCGATCAGATCGTGGGGCAGGTTCTGAATGAAGCCGACCGTATCCGTCAGGACGATCTCCTTGCCATTGGGCAGCTCCAAGGTCCGGGAGGTCGGGTCCAAGGTGGCGAACAATTGGTTCTCCACATAGACGTCTGCAGAGGTCAGCTGCCGGAGCAGCGTGGACTTGCCCGCGTTCGTGTAGCCCACCAGCGCTACCTGGAATACCCCGGACTTGCGGCGGCGCTCCCGGTGCAGCTTCCGATGCCGGACCACTTCCTCCAGCTGCCGTTTCAGATCGCTGATCCGGTTGCGGATATGCCGGCGGTCGGTCTCCAGCTTGGTCTCGCCGGGACCCCTTGTGCCGATGCCGCCGCCAAGCCGTGACAAATTCTTGCCGTGGCCGGAGAGCCGCGGCAGAAGATAGCTGTGCTGGGCCAGCTCCACCTGGAGTATGCCCTCTCTCGTCTTCGCACGGCCGGCGAAGATGTCCAGGATCAGCTGGGTCCGGTCGATGATCTTCACATCCAGCGCCTCCTCCAGGTTCCGGACCTGGATGCCGGACAGCTCCTGGTCGAAGATGGCGGTATTGGCGCCCAGCGCTTGCAGCCGTTCCTTCAGCTCCTCGACCTTGCCCTTGCCGATGAACCATTTGGGATCCACCGTATCCCGGCTCTGCCGCATGGTCTCCAGCACCTTCACACCGGCCGTCTCGGCCAGGCTGACCAGCTCCTGCAGGGAATACTCCGCCAGATCCTCGCGGAAGTTCCGTTCCTTCAGAACCAGACTGACCAGAACCGCTTGTTCAACCGTCCGGCTGTCATTATTGTGGGACGTAGGCTTCATCTATTGCTTCAGCTCCTTATAGGGGACATTGAAATATATATTAGAGGTTGGTGCTTTTCTTCTCCCACTTCAGATCCTCGGGACGAATCGTCATGAGCTCGGTCTTGGATGGCGGAATGGGCGAATGCTGCAGCAGCCGTACCGCTTGGTAGCGCATGGCCTTCTCGATGGTGTTGCGGACATAGCGCGCATTGCTGAAGCCATCCTCCATCCGGAGCTTCTCCTGGACCAGATGCTGGCGGAGCTTCATCTCGGCCTGGGGCATCAGAACATACTGGCGCTCCTTCACCATGAGCTCAGCGATCTGAATCAGTTGGTCGACCGAATAATCGGGGAAATCCACCTGGATGGGAAACCGGGAGGGCAGGCCGGGATTGGTCCGAAGGAAGAACTCCATCTCCTCTTGGTACCCTGCCAGAATCAGGACGAACTGATTTTTATGATCCTCCATGGCTTTGACCATCGGATGGCTTTTCAGACAATCGAAAGATCAGTCCGACCTTACGGGCTCCGGTATCGGTCCGGCCCTCCGCTGCGGTCTCTCCCCCATCCAAGACCACATGCTCCAACAAGAGACGCACGATATCAAGCTTTACCTCAAAAGGCAGCTCCGCCAGTATGCCGGCGGCCTCCTCTCCGGAGCCGTACAAGCCGCCCTGCAAATGTTCGAGGCTCTCGATGGACCGATACGCCACGGCGGCTTCCTCCTCCGCCTGCTGCCGCCATCTTGCTTCCTCCTGCTCCAGCAGCTGCCGGCGCTCGTCATACAGCTCCCGGCTGATCCCGTCCGACAAGTATAGCTCCAGCAGCTTGCGCAGCTTCCCCGCCGCCTCCGCCGCCTTCTGCTCCGCCCGGAGAGGGTCCGGTCCCGGCGCCGCCCAACTTTCCTCCTGCAGGTAACCGGCCCATGAGGATCGGTTCACCAACAGGAAACGAACGATTTCCCGCCAGACCAAGCCGTCCGTAACCGAAGTGTTCCAATAGCCGTTCGAGCAATCGGGAGCCTTCGCGCCTCCATTCCCCGCATCATAAGAGGACTTCAGCTTCGAGGTGCAAATATAGTAAGAATAAGGCCTTCCGGAGGACGCGCCTCCCGCAACCATGGACCGGCCGCACGGACACTTGGCCAGGCCGGCGAGCAGCACCTCCCGCTTGGCCGGCCGTCCCGTGCGGGTTCGGCTGCGAAGCAGGGTCCTTTGCGCTTCCTGGAACAGCTCCTCCTCCACCAGCGGTTCGATGGGGAGGCTGTATTGCTCCGATTCGGGACGCTTGCGCTTATAGCCTTGATGATAATCTGTCTTATAGGCTTTGTATTCGCCTAAGTAGCTCCGGTTATGCAGAATACGGGTAACGGTGGAGCCGAACCATCGGCTGCCCCTCGGCGCCGGGACGCCTTCACGGGCCAGCGTCCGGGCAATCTCCTCTCCGGATAGCCCGCCGGCCGCCATTCGGAAGATCCGCATCACCACCTGAGCCTGCCCCGGCTCCACGACCAGTACATCGCGCTCCGTATCGAACCGGAATCCGAACAGCCGTGGATCTACGCTTAGCTTGCCCGTTGTCTGAAGCTTCGTCAGCTTCCCCCGAATGGTTCTCTCCCGGATCTTCTCCCGCTCGAATTCTGCGAACATGCCCCGGAGCTGATAGAACATGCGTCCTTCGGCGGTGTTGCTCCATTCGAAGTTCACGAATTCCAGCCGGATGCCGCGCTTCAGCCATTCATCCGTCAGCATCAGCTGCAGCGACAGCTTGCGGGCCAGACGGTCGGGGTCATAGACGACCACCGCTTCGGGCCGGCCCGGACTGCGGCACCATTCCCGGAGAGCATTCAGTCCGGGCCGGTCCGTACGCGTACCCGAGACGTCATCCGTGAAGACGGCGCATTCCTCCGGGACATATCCGAGCTCCAGCGCCTTCTGTCGGCAGGAAGCCAGTTGGCCTTCCAGGCTGTAGCCCTTCTCCGCCTGCTCCTCGGTGGACACCCTGACATAGATGCCTGCTCTTCTCTTGTAGCCGCTCATCCCGTTCTTCCGCCCCGGAGCAGAAGCTCCGCCAGACGCCGCCAGACCGTTTCATCACTCAGGGACGATAGTACGCCTTCCTCCTGACCGGATGCCGCTTCGGGCTTCCGGTACACCCATATGGTCTGGATATCCGCCTTGCCTTTTCCTTTGCGCGCCAAAGAGCATCACCTCTTCGGCACATGTATATTCCTTCCACGGATTGTCCTACAACTCCTCCGCGTTTCATTGTACCGAAACGGGCCGCAAAAGGGAACGGAAATATTGGAAACAAAAAAACACGTCCGTATGCAAGCCGGCTTGCATCGGACGTGTCGGTTTCCAGCTCAAACGGATTGATCCCGCCGAACTCTCGGGCTTACAGCTTTTCTACATTCTCGGCTTGCGGACCGCGGTTGCCTTGAACCACGCTGAAGGACACCTTTTGCCCTTCGTCCAGGGACTTGAAGCCCTCGCCGGTAATGGCACTGTAGTGGACGAACACGTCACCGCCGTCGTCGGAAGTGATAAACCCGTAACCTTTTTCCGCGTTAAACCATTTTACTGTTCCTGTTGGCATCCTGAAACCAAACCTCCATTAATAAAAATATCGCATGCTTTGATAGTATCGACCGAAAAATAAAAAAATATGTATCCCGCAAAGAAATTTATGAGCATCATTTTTGACCGGCGTTCGATGGTCTGAAAAGTCGTGCGATGGCTTTGACCAACGTATCGATGGCTTCCTTGCCGAAGTCCTTCTCCCCTCCGCGCGCGAGACTGTAAGCCTCGTCAATGAACAGGATGCCGCCCAGCGCCTTTTTCACCAGCTCCCGGGTCTTCAGCGCCGTATGGCCGATATATTCCCCAACCAAGTCTGCCCGTTCCACCTCAATCAGGTGTCCCTTGGACAGGATGCCCATCTCCTGGAAGAGCTTGGCGACCAGACGGGCCACCGTCGTCTTGCCGGTGCCGGGATTCCCCTTGAAGACCATGTGATACACATGGGCGTTGGAAACAAGCCCCGCCTCCGCACGGAATTGCCCGATTTGCAGCATGGCGTAGATCTCGTATACCAATTCCTTCACATTGTCCAGCCCGATCATCTGATGGAGCTCCCTGAAGATTTCCGCATAGGGAGTCGCCGGGTCCAGCATCTTATTCCCGAAAGGAATGCCGCTCTCCACGGGCTGTGCCGCGGTCTCCTCCTTACGGAGCACCACGCTGATTTGACGGGAGGCCCTGGCATTCTGGAGGGCATCGCCCGGCATGCTGCGTACACTCATTCCTGTCACCTCGTCTTTCATGGATTCGCACGATATCCTATTCTATTCGTCCAAGACCCGATTTCATGTCATGCCTCCGGCTGATAATCCGTCCCCTCCTGCGAAACACTGATGGGGAGACGATCCCAAGAACCGAAAGGAGCGCATGAAGCTTATGTCCACCGCCACACAAGAGAAAAAAAACGTGTTTCCTCCCCAGCACCAAAACCAGCAGCCGGGAATCGAGACGGAGATGATCCCCCGTCCCGCCTTCGAGGACTCCCGCTACCAAGCGGCCGGGAAGCTATTGGGCAAGGCCGCGCTGATTACCGGCGGCGACAGCGGCATCGGAAGAGCCGTTGCGGTCCATTACGCTAAGGAAGGAGCAGACGTGGTCATCTCCTACCTGAATGAACAGGGCGATGCGGAGGAGACCAAACGCCAGGTGGAGCAGGAGGGACGGAAGTGCTTCCTCTATGCGGGCGACATCGGTTCCGAGGAGCTGTGCCGCAAGCTCGTCGCGTATGCGGTGGAGAAGCTCGGCAAGCTGGATATTCTGGTGAACAACGCCGCCGAGCAGCATCCGCAGAAGTCGTTGGAGGACATTACCGCCGAGCAGCTGGAACGTACCTTCCGGACCAACGTCTTCAGCATGTTCTACCTGTCGAAGGCCGCCCTTCCCCACTTGAAGCCGGGCAGCGCCATCATCAACACGGCCTCCATCACAGCTTATGAGGGAAATGTCCAGCTTCTCGATTACTCCTCGACCAAGGGAGCCATCGTCACCTTCACCCGGTCCTTATCCCAACAGCTGATTGAAAAAGGCATCCGGGTCAACGGTGTCGCTCCCGGCCCTATATGGACTCCGCTCATTCCCTCCACCTTCACCGAGCAGCAGGTGGCCAAGTTCGGCGCGGATACGCCGATGAAGCGGGCGGGTCAGCCCGAGGAGCTGGCCCCGGCCTACGTCTTCTTGGCCAGCGGCGATTCCTCCTATATGGCCGGCCAGATTCTGCATGTGAACGGCGGCACGATCGTGAACAGCTGAGTGTACAACGAAAACGTCCCCCATTCATCCTGGACCGGATGATGGGGGACGTTGTTATGCGTTAGAAGTGTTCTTCTTCTCCGAAAAAATGCAGCACTGACCGAAAGACCTGATCCGCCTCCGGTCCCAGGCACAGCAGGTGCTTGGACTGCTGGAACCATTCCACCCGGGTCTCTCCGGCAATCCGCTTCACCAGATACGCGGCGCTCCACGGGTGGACGATCGGATCCTGAAGCCCTTGAAGAATGAGGGTCGGAACGGTAACCTTCCCCAGATCAGGGCGGACGGCCCGGATCACCTTCGTGAACTCCCAGGCGGCACGCAGGGGCGTCTGGGTGATCTTATGCTTCACGAGGGGGTCGCCGTCCCGTCTTCTCACCCACCATTCCCTAACGAAATGACGGGGGCTCATATAGATGGCCGCGGCGCCCAGCAGGGCCAGCCTCCGGACTCTGTATCGGGCGGCGAGGTGTACCGCAAGCATCCCGCCCATGGAGAAGCCCACCAGATCGAAGGAGCCATAGGTCCGCTGCATCTCCTCTGCCTCCTCGTGAACGGCCTGGAGCCAATCCAAGCTGCTGACCTGAGTCATAGGGGGCTCAGCATTCCCATGTCCCGGAAGCTCCGGTGTCCGGCAGATCCAGCCCGCCTGGACCAAAGCGTCCGCCAACGGAGACACCTCGTAGGGACCTCCAGTGAAGCCATGCAAGAGGAGACACGCTCTGCCCTTCGTCCCATCCGTCATACGCCCACCTCCATCAGAATCATTCAAAAAGCCGTCCGGCCAATAGACCCGACGGCTCTTCCATTACTGACTAACCGGTTCCACTTACATGGGCTTGAACATACTGAGATGCCGCCCCGTCATATCCAAGAGCGGGAAGTCGTTCCCTCGGTAAGCCTCCATCAGCATATTGGCCACTTCCCATGCCATATCGAAGTCTTCCTTGGTAATGAGCCCCCGCTTCAGCGCATCCTCCAGCTCTTCGGCATCCAAGAGATACAGCTTCCCGCTCGGAAGAATCACCACGTCCAGATACAGATCGTCAAACCAAGGCACCCCCCGGTCCGTCACACCCTGGACCTTGCAGATGTCGATGTAATATTGGACCACCTGTCCCTTGTCGTCATACATGGTGGTCATGACGTAATGGGCGCCCTTCGGGAAATGCTGGAGCCACTCATAGCCTGCATCGGCCACGCAGTAACGGATCCCCTCGTATTCCTTCCACAATGGATCCCGGACCTGCTTGATCTGATAGAGCACCACGTACCCTTGGAAGCCTGGGTCATTTACCGTCTTCACCTGAAATTTCTTGTCCGTGACACGTCTCCAGTTAGCCCGGTCAGAATATTTACGTTTCACAGGCGTTGTTCCCTTCGGTCATAGTCGTCTAACGGCCAAGCCAGGCTCACTTCTCCACGATCTGAATCGAATCGATGGTCACCTTCTCCGTCGGCGTTTCCTTTGCATTATTAACCGGGTTCACCTTAACCGGGGTCTTGGCAATCTTCTCTACGGTATCCATGCCCTCGATCACCTTGCCGAATACCGTATAGTTCGGCTCTCTGTTCAGATTGCTGGCAACCTCCCCCGTCACAATAAAGAACTGGCTGCCGTTCGTATTGGGGCCTGAATTGGCGTAAGCTACGATCCCCTTGTCGTACTTGTACTGTGTGGGCTCGTGGTCGAACTTGTAGCCGGGGCCTCCGGTGCCGTTGCCCTTGGGATCCCCCGTCTGGATCATGAACGTCTCAATGATCCGGTGGAAAATAATGCCGTCGTAAAACTTCTCCCTCGCCAGGAAAACGAAGTTGTTGACGGCCTTCGGCGCATCCTTCGCGAACAGCTCGATGGTGAAGCTGCCCTTGCTGGTCTTAACCTCCGCCTTGTATGATTTTTTTACGTCAATCTGCATGGCCGGCGGTTGTGACCATCTCTTCGCCGTGCCGGCCGCAGGCGATGCCGATGCGGTCGGCGATGCCGCGGCAGGAGCCGATGCGGCGGACGATGCTTTCGGTGAGCTGGAAGCCGGAGCAGTGGAAGCCGGAGCGGAACCGCCCGATTGGTTCTTGGCGCCGCAGGCGCTGGTAGCCAGCATAACCGCCGAGATGGCGGCGATTCCTGCGAGCTTGAACCAGGTTGGCTGATGTGTCAAGGCCTGTCCCCCCTGATATGGACTGAATTCTTACAAAATTATACCATACATCCGGCCAAGAAAAAAAGGCAGCCCGGATGGCTGCCTGGAAGAGCTAGAGCACTATCGGTTGGCGGAGTCTCCTCCGGCCGGAGTCAGACCGCCGACGGATACTTGGCCGGCGGGTTTGGAGGCGCCGCCTTCCCCTCCAGCGGCAGGCGCCGATGACGGCGAAGGCTGGCCCGGGGACGCCGGCGGATTGGAGCCGGCCGGACTAGGGGACGCCTTCGGCGAACCGCTGGCCGACGGTGTCGGCGTCGGGCTGGCGGCCCCGGGTGCCCCGGAGGCTCCGGGCTTCGCCGGGCTGCCGTTGCCGGGCTTGACGCTCTCGCCCGGCTTCGGGCTGGAGCCCGGCGAGGCTCCCGGGGAGCCCGACACGCCAGGCGACGGGCTGGCGCCCTCCGCCGCAGGAACGGCCACCGTCACGGAATTGGACTTGGTCCCGATCTCGCCGGACTGCGGATTAAACGGCGTGACGTAATACTCATAGCTGGCACCAGGAACGATGGCCCGGTCCTCGAAGAGGCCTTCCTTGGACTCGGCCAGCTGCTGGGCTTCCGTCTCCTTGGCTTCCTTGCGGAAGATCTGGTAAGTCCCCAGATCGCTGCCGGCGTCGCTGGTCCACTTCAGGACCACCTTCTTGCTTTCCTTCACGTATTCGGCCGTCAGGTTGGTAACCGTCTTAGGCGGCTCCTTCAGATCCGCCACGCCTTCCGGCTTCGTGAAGGACGTAACCGGCATCTTGGCCATGGCCTTGCTCATGACCTCCTTGAACATGGCGGCCGGATAAGAACCGCTGGCCGGGAGGACATAATGCTTCGCGTCCGTCTTGTCGAAGCCCATCCAGACGGCGGCGGACCATTCCGGCGTGTAGCCGACGAACCAGACGTCGCGGTTGTTCTTCTCGAGTCCCTTCAGATCCAGCTGGGTCGTACCCGTCTTGCCGGCGACGGGCCGGTTCATCCTGGCCGCCGTTCCGGTTCCGCCGTCCACCACGCCCTTGAGCAGCTCCGTCATGTAATACGCGGTCTTCGGACTCATGACCTTGGTACGATCGGACTTCGCCGTGGTCCGGTTCCCTTCGCCGTCCTCGATTATCCGGATGGCGTGGGCTTTGGGCATCATCCCGTTGTTCGGGAAGGCGCTGTAGGCCTGAGCCATCTGCAGCGGGGACACGCCCTTGGTCAGGCCGCCCAAGGCGATAGCCAGGTTGGCGTCCCCTTTGTCCAGTGTGATGCCCATATTCTTGACGAAGCCGGTGGCATACGAGACCTTGATCTGATTCAACAGCCATACGGCAGGGGCGTTGGCGGACTTGCGCACCGCCTCGAGCATGCTGATCTCACCCTTGTAGACCCCATCGTAGTTGCGCGGGGAGTACCCGCCGTCATACGTGGTTTCTTCATCCTTCAGCATGGTGTACGGATTATACGGCCCCTTCTCGATGGCGGGCGCGTACACGATGAGCGGCTTGAAGGCGGAGCCCGGCTGCCGGGTGGCGGTCGCTCGGTTCAGTCCCTTGTTCACGTAATCGCGGCCGCCCGACATGGCGACGATGCCGCCGTCCTTGTTGTTGACGATGACCATGCTGCCCTGCATCTTCTGCTCCGGTCCGTCCTTCTGGAACAGCTTCGGATTGTCGAAGGCCGTCTCCACGGTCTTCTGGGCGTCCGCCACCATGGTCGTATAGATTTTGTAGCCGCCGCGCATGATCTTATCCTCATCCAGCTTGTAGAGCTCCTCTGCCTCATCCAGCACATAATCGGTGAATGCCTGATAATCCTTGCCCTTGGCAGGTTGAGGCGTATAATCCTTGGCCTGGGCTGCATTCTTCTGCTCCTCCGTGATGTAGCCCTGGTCGTACATGAGCTTCAGCACCACGTTGCGGCGCTCCTTGGACTTCTCCGGATTCTTGATCGGATTATAAGTGGAAGGCGCCTTCGGGATGGCGGCCAGCGTCGCAATCTCGTCCAGGGTCAGCTGCTTGAGATCCGACTTGCCGAAGTACACCTTGGAGGCCGCCTTGATGCCGTAGGCCCGGCTGCCGAAGAAGATCCGGTTCAGATACAAGGTCAGGATCTCATCCTTCGTCCGATGATTCTCCAGCGCCAGGGCGATGGACATTTCCGTGCCCTTGCGGAAGAAGGTTTTGTCCGAGTTCAGGAACATGTTCTTCGCCAGCTGCTGTGTAATGGTGCTGCCGCCCTCGACGGCGCTTCGGGCGACGATATCCTTGACCAGCGCCCGGCCGATGGCCCACAGGTCCACGCCGCCATGCTCGTTGAAACGGCGGTCCTCTGTGGCGATAAATGCTTTTTGCACCAGGTCCGGGATCGTCCCCGGCTCCACCAGCTCCCGGTTCTCGGTCGCCAGAGTGGCGATCACGTTGTCGTTGGCGTCATAGATCCGGGAGGCATCCGTCATGATCAGCTTGTCTTCGTTCTCTGAGAAGATCTTTTCCCCGTTATAGATAATGACCATATACCCGATAAGTGCGCAAACGATGGCTAATGCCGCAGTGATTCCCATTGCGATCATGAGCTTGCCGAAGGTAAACCGGCTTTTCTTTCTCGGCTTCTTCGGCTTGACTGCTTGATCCTTGGCCAATCCTGTCATCCCCTCTCAAATCATAAAAAAAGAACAACCCTACGAACGGGTTGTTCTCGCAGGAGCTATTGAATTAGACGCCATATCGTTTCAAAAGGTTTCGGAATGAAATCCAAGAACCTTAGTCTGCATTGGGATCCACGTTAAAGGATACGGCGCGGAGCGGGGTAAACGTGGAGATCGCATGCTTGTAAATCATCTGCTGCTTGCCTTCGCTGTCCACGATGATCGTAAAATTATCGAACGCTTTGATGATTCCGCGGATTTGGAAGCCATTGGTCAAATATACGGTGACCGGGATGTTTTCTTTGCGGAGCTGGTTAAGGAAATTGTCTTGAATGTTGATGGACTTGTTCATGAGTGTGAACCCCCTTCAAAGTTTGAGAACACCGTTATATATCAACCGGACCTTTCAGCGGATAAGCATGCTATCCATTATATTCCGTGCCTCATGCAAACTTTCCTGCTATTATAGCATGAAAACTTTGTAAAAGCGCCGGAAAATTTGGCTCGGCGGGAACCTCCAGCCATTCGATATCCTTCATGTGGCGGAACCAGGACAGCTGCCGCTTGGCGAAGTGGCGCGTGTTCTTCTTCAACAGCTCCACGGCCGCACCGTACTCCAGCTCGCCCTCCAGATAAGCGGCGATCTCCTTATAGCCCAGCCCCTGCATCGAGATGTACTGCCTGCCGATTCCCCGGTCCAGAAGACTCCGGACCTCGGCAACAAGCCCCGCTTCCAGCATGGCGTCGATTCGGTCTTCAATACGTTTATATAAAATTTCACGATCCGTTGTCAACCCGACGATACACAGGTCATAAGGGGACTCCCGCGTCTGCTCCGACAAGAGCTCCGACAAGGTTCGACCCGTGGTGTGGTGCACCTCCAGCGCCCGGATGACCCGCCGGGTATCCCTCGGATGCAGCTTGTCCGCGCTTCTCGGGTCAACGGCTCTCAGCTTCTCATGAAGGGCTTCTTCCCCGCGCTCCTCCACGAAACGACGCTGTTCTTCACGGAACGACTCATCCGAACCGGCCTCACTGAACCGAAAATCATAACAAAAGGATTCGATATAGAGGCCGGTTCCCCCCACGATAAAGGGCAGATTTCCCCGTCCGCGGATCTCAGCGATCAGCGTGCGTACCCGGTTTTGAAACTCGGCAGCGGAGAACGGATACGTCGGCTCGCAGATATCGATCATGTGATGCGGAACTCCCTGCATCTCCTCGGGTGCAATCTTGGCGGTGCCGATATCCATGCCCCGGTACACCTGCATGGAGTCCCCGGAGATGATCTCACAGCCATAGGCTTTGGCTGCCTCGATGCTCAGCCTGGTCTTACCGACGGCGGTCGGCCCGATCAGCACGAGAAGGGGCGGCTTCGAGGAGGCGCTGCTGTGACGGTTCATGCTTCGATCACCCCGTATGCGATTTTGGTATGGGGACGAAGCAGCATCCGGAAACCCAGACGCTCGAATTCCCCGCTTTCCCGGTGCTCCTTCATTACGACCTTCCGGCGGGCGACCCTTCGGGCCTCCTCCACCGCTTCAGGACGCAGGGCCCCGTGGTTGGCGATGGTCTTGAGCGGGGCGATGGCGTTCGTATCGTCGATGGTCTGCCGGAACATGGGATCGAAATAGACCACATCGCAGCTCTTGTCGGGCTGCTGAAGCAGGAAGTCCAGATGGTCCGATTGAACGACCTCGATCCGCCGCATGGCCGCATCCAGCACGTCCAAGCCCGAGATATAAGATTGGAGCCCATCCTCGAGGATCAAGGCCACCAGCGGCTCGCTCTCTACGGAGACGACGGCCCCCCCGCCACCCGCCGCATAGGAGAACAGAATGGATTCGGAGCCGAGACCGGCGGTGCAGTCGAGGATCCGGTCCCCGGGCTGGATCTCCGCGGTTTCCAAGAGCGCATCCGGTTCTCCCCGAAGGATCCGCTTCAGACGCACCTGCGCCGAGCTGGGGTGGAAGAAGAAGGGCTGGGCCGCTCCCTCGGGGAAATACCGAAGCCCCTGGGTGGTGGCCACCAGAATATCCTGAGCTCCGTAGGTTCGCTGGAGCCGGGGCAGCGATGACTGCCTCCGCTGGACGAGACGGCAGGACAGCCGCCGGGAGAGGCGCTCCGCCAGCTCGAATTCCGCCGGAGTGGGATGGTAAGAGGTGGTGACAAACATATCATTTTCCATTCCTTGCTGTTCTAATATCCAAACGTAACCATTATATAGCAATCCCGGACGAATTGCGAATATGGCGGAATACTGGGGGTGACAGGCCTCCCGGGCTCAAGAAAAAAAGACTGCTCTATCGTATGTGCGTCTTCTTGCACATTCGATAAAGCAGTCTTCAGTTGAGGGTTACATCACCCGCTTGAACATCTTCTCCAGCTCATAGGTCGAAAAGCTGACCACGATCGGACGTCCGTGGGGACAGGTATACGGGATGCGGCAGGCTGCCAAACGGTCCAGCAGCGCCTCCATCTCCACCTTGGTCAAGCCTTGGTTCGCCTTGATCGAAGCCTTGCAGGAGCACAGCGTCGACGATTTTTCACGCAGCTTGGACAGGTCGATGGCCTTCTTCTCGGCCAGCACCCATTCGGTCATCTCGTCGATGATCTCCTTCTCCTCCCCCTTGGGCAGCCAGTGCGGATAAGCCCGTACCAGGAAGGTATTCCCCCCGAAGGATTCCATATAGACCCCCACCTGCTCCAGGTAGCTAAGGCGTGTCTTCAGAAGCTCCGCTTCCGCCGGCGTCAGCTCCAGGGTCAGCGGCACCAGCAGCTCCTGGCTGGCTTCATGGGGCTTGCCGAACAGCTCGTAGTAATACTCGTAGTTAATCCGCTCATGCGCCGCATGCTGGTCGATCAGGTACAGACCCTCCCCATTCTGGGCCACGATATAGGTGCCGTGCAGCTGTCCGATGGGATCCAACTGGGGGAAGCGTGGCAGCCGGGGCGCAGAGGCGGACGGATCCGGCTCTAGGGCGTCCAGCATCTTCTTGACGGCTCCGGGCGGCACGGTCTGCTGCTGGCTCTGTGGCTCGTAACTGCGGCCATTCGTTCCTCCAGCCGGACGGTCCCGGTACGATGCCGGAGCCGGGGTGGAAGACGATCTGTTCGCGTATGCGGCGTCCATGGATGGCCGGTCAACCGGACGGGTAAACGGTGCCGTCTCTCTCTCTGGTTGGGGCTCCCGCTGCTCCGGACGTGCCGGGAAGGTACCCTGTTCAGTCACAGTCGCTGAAGAATCGAGCGTTTCCGGTTCGGAGGAACGTGCTGGTATGGGCGTGCCTCCCTCGGCTCCCGGGGCTTCAGCAAGGGCCATAGGCTCCACAGCGGCAGGGGACGGCGGCAGGGATGGAGACGAAGCTCCAGATTCCGGGGGTCTTGGCGGCATCTCCCAAGTCCCCTGCCCCGGCGCCTGGCCGGGCCGGTAGAGCTCCAGCTGCTCCTGAACCACCGCCGGCTTGGCTGCCGTCGGACGGCCGCCCTGCGGGATCAGCGTTCCCCGGGTCAGAGCCGCCTTGGCCGTGCGTTCCAGAAGCTCCACAAGCTCCGCTTCCTTGCTGAACCGGACCTCCAGCTTGGAAGGGTGAACGTTGACGTCCAAGAGCGTCGGATCCATCTCGATATGGAGCACCGCCACCGGGTACCGGTTCAGCGGCAGCAGCGTGTGGTAAGCCTTGAGCAGCGCTTGCGCCAGCACGAAGTTGCGGATGTACCGGCCGTTGATGACCGTGGAGATTCCCGCCCGGTTCGAACGGGTCTGCTCCGGCTTCGAGATGTAGCCGGTGATCTTGTAATCGAGGGTCTCGCCGGAGACCGGGAGCATCATTTTGGCCAATCCGGTGCCGTAGATGCCTGCGACGACCTGCAGCAGGTCCCCGTTCCCCAGCGTCTGAACCAGGGTGGTTCCGTTATGCTTCAGCGTGAAGGCGATCCCGGGGTGGGAGAGCGCCAGACGGTACATGTAATCCGAGACATGGCCGAGCTCCGTCTGGATGGTCTTCATATACTTCAGCCGGGCCGGCGTGTTGAAGAACAGCTCCTTGACCCGGATGTCGGTGCCCTTGGGGGCGGCGGTGTCTTCCAGCGCCTTGACGGACCCTCCCTCGATGGCGAGTCTGCGTCCCAGACCGCTGTTATCTTGGGCGGAGACGCATTCGACCTTGGCCACCGCCGCGATACTGGGCAGCGCCTCGCCCCGGAAGCCCAAGGTCCGGATCTGGAACAGATCCTTGCCCGTCGCGATCTTGCTGGTTGCGTGGCGTTGGAAGGCCCGCTCCAGATCGTCCGGCGCAATGCCGGAGCCGTTGTCCGAGATGCGGATCAGGTTCAATCCGCCCTCCTCCACCGTAACGTCGATCCGGGTGCTGCCGGCGTCAATGGCATTCTCGACCAGCTCCTTCACGACGGAGGAAGGCCGCTCCACCACTTCGCCGGCGGCGATCTGGTTGGCTATGTGGTCGTCCAGAACACGGATGACGCCCATTTATTTCCCTCCTTGTCCCGCAGTCAGCTCCAGCTTGTCCAGTGTGCCGGCGGCGGTGAAGGTCGGGAAGAACTGCTCGAAGGCCTCGGCATCGAGATACATCAGGTCATGGTCCATCTTCGCGTTGCCCAGCGCTTCGGAGAACTGCGCCCCTGCAGCCGCGGAAGCGTTCTTGATCTCCACGGTGAAGCTCTCCGGCCGCCACAAGGTTTCCGCCCCGATCATAGCTCCCAGGACTCTCGAATGGATGTAGACATGTCCGTTCTCCTCGAAGGCCGGCAGACCGTCATCCACTTTCACGCCGTTGACGCTGATGGAGGAACGAGTTTTGTCCAGTCGGAATTCGGACACTCCCGCCTTGCGCAGCACGGTGAAGAGCTGGTTCAAGTCGCCGTTCAGCTGCAAATCCGGCTGGATTCCCACCTTGTTCACCGGGTGCCAGTTCGGCGTGAAGTATTCCTCCACCGTCAGCTTCAGAGACGATCCGTCGGCGAATGCGAACAGCTGTTGGACGCTGCCTTTGCCATACGTGCGTGTTCCCGCAACCTGAGCCGCCCCGTGATCCTGAAGGGCGCCCGCCAGCACCTCCGAGGCGCTGGCGCTGTTCTCGTTAACCAGCACATAGACCGGAACACTCTGCTTCTCGCCTGACAGAATCTCGATCGGCTCGTCCGTTCCGGCGCGGTCCTTCGTATGGATGACCGTCCCCTTTGGAATAAAGTTTGCTGCGATCCGGGCTGCGGAATCCAGCACGCCGCCCGGGTTGTCCCGAAGGTCCAGAACCAGGGCATGGAAGCCCGGCATCCCTTTTAGCGCTTCTAGTTGGGCTTCGAACAACTCGTCGGAGTCCGAAGAGAAGCTGTACAGCTTCATATACCCGACTCCACCGCCAAACAGATGGCTCTCCAGCACCGGCAGCTGAATCTCGCGCCGCGTCACGGTGACGGTGCGCTCTTCACCGCTCCTGCGGATCTTCAGCTCCACCTTCGTATCCGCCTTGCCCATGATAAAGCTTGCTGCGTCCGAGGTGGTCTTGCCCGACAGGTCATGGCCATCGGCTGCCAGAATGTAATCCCCGACAGCCAGCTCGGCCTCTTCGGCAGGTGATCCCTTGAAGGTGTCCGCGATATAGATGCCATTCGCGTCCGTGCCGATCGTGACCCCGATCCCAATATAGTTGCGGGCTAGCTGGCTCTGGAAGCCGGCGTAATCCTCCGGGCTCATATATACGGTGTAAGGATCCTTGACCGACTCCACCATCGACTTGATGGAGTCCTTCGCAAGCTGATCCTCCGTAATCCCGCTGACGTGCAAGCCGGTGAGCAGCTTAAGCACCTGCTCCTTCTTCT
The DNA here is from genome assembly GCF_051594765.1 of Oryzibacillus soli. Classification (NCBI taxonomy): domain Bacteria; kingdom Bacillati; phylum Bacillota; class Bacilli; order Caryophanales; family Paenibacillaceae; genus Oryzibacillus; species Oryzibacillus soli. The sequence continues at coordinate 223,370 of NZ_JBPPGJ010000005.1, read as the reverse complement.
CGGCGGTTTCGCCAGAATCTGCGGCGTATACCGGAAGCGCCGTTGCCGCGACCAGAACCGCCATCAAAGCAGCGGCAGCGGTCCCCTTCTTCCAAAAAGGGACGCGGTTGTCCGGTTGTTGTCTGTTCATGTCTTCTTCTCCCTTCGGAATGCGGCGCGGATTAACGGTCCAGCTTCCGCTTCAGCTCATAGAGCAAATTCATAGCAGCCAACGGGGTCATGTTGATCAGATCCGCCGCCTTCAGCTCCTCCAGGACGGCAGAGGACTGGGCGTCGGCCTTGCGCTTGGCCTTCTCCGACGGAGATGGCCGGTCGGCATCTTCGAACAGACTTAATTGAACGGCAGGTGTCTTCGCTTCCGCATCCGCAGCAGAAACGGCGGCTGACGCTTCTCTTGAAACCGCTGCTTCCAAGTCGGCCTCCGCCTCGCGCTGCATCCAGGCTTGTCGGCGTTCGAGCGCCATCGGCTGGTGTGCGGGCCGCTCTGCGGTTCCGCCATCCGGCTCTCTCTCCGCAGCCACCGCCGCCTCCACCGAAGCGGTCCGCTCCTCGAAAGCGCCCAGCAGCTGGTAAGCCCGCCGGATGATGGTGTCGGGCAAGCCAGCGATCTGCGCGCAGTAGATACCGTAGCTGGTGCTGGCGGCGCCGCGGATCAGCTTCCGCAGGAAGGTGACCTGCTCGCCGCTTTCCTTGACCGCCATGCAGTAGTTTTTGAGCCCGGGGAGGCTGTCCTCCAGATGGGCCAATTCATGGAAGTGGGTGGATACCAGGGTCTTGCAGCCCACTTTGTCGTGCATGTATTCGATGACCGCTTGGGCGATGGACATGCCCTCCCCGGTGGAGGTCCCCCGCCCAAGCTCGTCGATGATGACGAGACTCCGCCGGGTGGCCTTCTCCGTCATGACCTGGATATCCATCATCTCCACCATGAAGGTGCTCTGCCCGCCGATCAGATCGTCCGCGGCGCCGATGCGGGTGAAGATCCGGTCGATCAGCGGAATCACGGCTTCTTCGGCAGGGACGAAGCAGCCGATCTGCGCCATGATGCAGAGAATGGCTACCTGGCGCATATAGGTGCTCTTGCCGGCCATATTAGGTCCAGTGATCAGGAGCATGGAGCCGTCCGACTCCGTCATGACGGAATCATTGGAGATGAAGGTTCCGTCCTTCATCACCGCTTCCACCACCGGATGGCGGCCCTGCACGATCCGCAGATCGTACCCCTCGGTCAGAACTGGGCGGGTGAACCGGCTTCTCGCACTGACCGTGGCCATGGATTGGAACGCGTCCACGGCCGCCACCACCTCCGCCAGCTTCTGTAGACGATGGATCTGGCCAGCGATCCGGTCCCTAAGCTCGGAGAAGAGACCGTACTCGATGTCCACCATCTTCTCCTCGGCCTCCAGGATCAGCGCTTCCTTCTCCTTCAGCTCCGGGGTGATGAAGCGCTCCGCATTGGCCAGCGTCTGCTTGCGCTCGTACAAGCCCTCCGGCAGAGAGCCCAGATTGGCCCGCGTAATTTCGATATAATAGCCGAATACTTTATTGTAGCCGATCTTCAGGGACCGGATGCCGGTGCGCTCCCGCTCCTTCTGCTCCAGCTCGGCGATCCATTGCTTGCCGTTCTGGTTGGCGGTCTTCAACTGGTCCAGCCGCTCGTGATAACCGGTCCGGATCATGCCGCCGTCCCGGACGGACACGGGGGGCTCGTCCACGACGGCCGCTTCGATCCACTCCCGCACGTCCCCGCAATCGTCCATACCTGCCGCCAGCGCGGCCAAGGACTCCGAGCCCGACGCCTGGCAGATCTCCCGGACATCGGGGATCTGAGCCAGCGATACCTTCAGCGCGTTCAGATCCCGGGCGTTGGCGCTTCCGTAAGAAACCCGCGCCACCAGACGCTCCAGATCATAGACCTCCCGAAGCCGGGATCGCAGGTCTTCCCGGACGATCAATTGATGATAGAGCCGGTCCACGGCCTCCAGACGCTCCTCGATCCGCACCTTGTCCATCAGGGGCTTCTCAATCCAGCGGCGAAGCAGCCGGCTGCCCATGGAGGTGACCGTCTCATCCAGCAGCCACAGCAGGGAGCCTTTCTTGGAACGGTCACGGACCGTCTCCGTCAGCTCAAGGTTCCTCCGGGTGAACGGATCCATGGTCATGTATTGGGCCGGCTTGTACAGCCGGATCTTGGTCATATGCCCCAAGGAACGCTTCTGGGTCTCGCTCAGGTACGCCAACAGTCGGGACACGGGCCCCCGGGATACCGGGTCCAGCTTGTCCAGCTCCTCCGGCCCGTACTGCCGCTGCAGCAGCTCCTCGTTCCCGTTCTCCCAGACGGTCAGAACCGGGGGCTTGGCCATGGCCGCAAGGGGATCCCGCACCTCCGCGATCAGTCCCGAAGCGGCCACGAATTCGGCCGGGGCATAGACGGACAGCTCGTCCAAGAGCAGCTCCAGCGAGTCCAGCCGGGCGGCGTACAGCTCGCCGGTGCTGATGTCGCAGACGGCGAAGCCGACTCCGCCCGGTCCCCGGACCGCGCAGGCGATGTAGTTATTGGCATTCTCGGCCAGCAGCTTGCCGTCCATCAGCGTACCGGGCGTGACGATCCGGACGATCTCGCGCCGGACGACGCCCTTGGCCTCCGCCGGATCCTCCACCTGCTCGCAGATGGCTACCTTGAAGCCCTTCTCTATCAATCTCGCAATATAGTTCTCGGCAGAATGGTAGGGGACCCCGCACATAGGGATCCGCTCCTCCATTCCGCCCTCTCTTCCGGTCAACGTGATCTCGAGCTCCCGGGATGCGTTCACCGCGTCCTCGAAGAACATTTCATAGAAATCCCCGAGCCTGAAAAACAGGAACGCATCGGGCACCTGCGCCTTTACGGCCAGATATTGCTCCATCATCGGCGTGTACTTGGCCATGTCCAACCTCCATGCGGCTATCAAACAGTCTTTCTATTATAGCACGAATGGTAGGCTCATGGCTTCTCCGCCATGAAACGGCGGGATTTTCCACGGAATGCGGAAATCGGCCTGCTCATCCCAGCCCTCGAGCCGGAAGAGACGGTCCCGGAGGGCGTCCAACGGCCCCCGGTACTCCCTGTAAGCGGGCAGCCGCTCCAGGTCCGGCCAGAGGCTGCGGACGACCGGAAGCAGCTCCGCCTTGTCGCTGCTGTAGTAAGCCCGCTGCACATCCGCCGCGTCCAAGGGGCGGGCCGGAAGCTCCCGGTAATGCAGCGCTACGGCGCGCACCAGGGCGAACACCGCCAAAGCCAGCTGCGGCGTAGACAGCCAGCTGGGCAGGGAGCGGTATTCGAAGCCGCCATGACGCTTGCGACGGCAGTCGCCCAGGAAGCCATAGCGGGGCCTGCGCCGGCCGGCGGCCTGGCCTTCGGCCAGCACCAGCGGCAGCGCCACGTAGTTGTCCAGCGCCCGGAGCAGGCGCTCGTTCAGCCAGACGCCGCTGACATGGACGTGGCCCCCGATGGGCAGTCCCTTGGCCGGCATGCTGCCGGCCAGCCAGGCCAGGCTGTCGTCGCCGATAAGCGCCGCAGCCTGCCGCATGGTCCGGTACAGCTCCCGGACCAGCTCCGGCGGGCTGGCGCAGGGCTTGGGCCGCAGCTCCGCCAGCGGGTGGATCACCTTGCTGCGGGAGAGGACCACCGCATCGCAGCCGACAGCGCCCTCCTTCTCCAGATACCGGGAGGCGCTGACGAAATGCCCGTCGGGACGCCGAAGCACGAACTCCGGGTCCGCCCCCAGCAGCACCGGCCGGCGCGCAGCGGGATCCCCCTCGGGCCAGCCGCTTCCATGTGCGCTCCCGTTATCGTCCGCTTCCATAGCGGCGTCCGATGTCGGCCGCTTCACCCGAAGCGTCCCCTCGGGGACCGGCTTTGTCGCCGCGCCGGCGCTCGGATGCGGCGCCGGATCCGCCTGCGGCCGCCGCCGGATCGTCCCCTCCGGCACCGGTCCGTCCAGCACGTCGCCTGCGTCAGAAGCGCCCTGCTTCACCGGGGCCGGCCTGGTTCCGCTTGGCTTCTTCGTTATGGCACCCTCCTGCCGGTCCGCTGCCAGCCGCTCCTCCGCGTAGCGGTTGATGGCCTCGGCGAAGAGCTCCGCCAGCCGGTCGTCCAACGCCGGGGCAGAGTCCGCCTCCAAGAGCACCGTGCCGCCCTTCTGGTCGACACCGACCCTCACCAGCGCCGTGCTCAGTCCGAGCGAATAGACGGCGCGGACCGCATCCCGCTTCGCGCGGCGGACATGGTAGGCCGTCTGCTGTTCCGCGTCCAGCTCGTCGTAGCGGGCATCGCTGGCAGGTCCGCTGACGGTCCTGCTGGCAGCGGTACCCGATGTCGTCCTTCGCCCAGAATCCAGCGGACGCTTGTTGCCTTGGGATCGTCCTCGACCTGCGCGGGACTCATCACGTCCCAATTCTGCAGAAACAACGGACATTCCCGCGCTCCAGCCTCCCGCACGGGGCATCACCAGCGCCGGCGGCCGATTCTTGGCCCAGACGCCAAGCGCTTCCTGTTGGAAGACGGGGATCCGGTATTCCTGGATCAGCTCCCCCTCCGCTTCGGTCCGGAGACCGTTCAGCCGCCAGATTTCCCGGACGGACTTGGCGTGCTTGGCGCGAAGCAGATTTTTGACCGGATTGAGCACATAAGCCTCCTCCGGATCACGGGCGGGGATCCCCCACTGGAGCACGGCGTCGTCCTTCCCCGCCCCCGCGGCGGACTCCCCGCAGGGCACCTTCAGGAACAGCGGCAAAAGCCCCGTCCGGCTCCCTCTCCCCAACAGCACATAGACTCCCATACCTGCACTTCCTTCCGAACCGCAGAAATAGGTACAAAAAAGAGGGCGTACGCCCCCATCCGAATCGCTCTATGCGGCATATGATGAACTATCCCCCAAAAGAGGCGCATGCGTGCGGCAGGCATAAGGCCGGCTTCAGGGGAAGCTCAGACAACCAGACCGGAGAAGCTCCGGTCAGTTGTCCTCGTCGAGAAGCTCCGGATCCAGCTCCTCGAAATCACCGTCGTCTCCGCCGTCGAAGTCCAGGTTCTTGTCGTCGAAGTCGTCGCAGCCGTTCGGGCAGACCACGACGCACACCTTGGTCTCGGCGATCATCTCCACGCGGAACTCGCGCTCCACGCGGATCAGTACTCCGTCGCCGCCGGTCGATACGGCAGCCTCGATACAATTCGGTTCCTGCGTCGCAACCGCAGAAACCTCCGCCGTGGAGCCCCTATGTTTTTTATCCAGATAGGATAAAGGAACAACATCAACATAGGATACGGTTTCTTTGGCTACGTCGGTTTTGGTGTTCTTGTCGTAAGAGTACCAAATGTTGATATCGTAAGTACCGATGACCTCCACGCTTTCTCCGGATTTCTCTGCTTCGTATTGGTTGTTGATAATCCAGGCGCCGAGGATGCTCGTGGGAGCATGAGGCGGAATTACGGTATGGCTCACTTGACTAAACTTACGTCCTTTGCCGCATACAGCCTTCGTAATGATCTCTCTGCATTGCAGATCTCTATCTGTATAAATGGACATCCTTTCAACCTCCTCCATACAATCATTCAATGTAATTGTATGCAGGACATTCGTCTAGAGTGACAACTATTTTTGGGCGCCGGGGACAAAATCCTGCCCGTACCCCTCCTCTTTCCGTCCGGCTTCGGGCGGAAGAGGCTTTTTGACTTTCTTCGCCATATAGAGGTACGTTTTGAGCTCCAGACATAGCTGGAGAAGGGCTGACCTCATCTCGAACTCTGCCCGGGTCACCGGCAGGGGCATGGCCTTGAACTCCCGCTCCAGCTTCAGCAGGGCCGTCTCTACGTTCCCCGCGTAATAGTCGGACTTCACGTCCGCCGACAGATCCGTGAACAGCTTAGCCACCGCTTCCCCATGGGGCAGGGTCTGGTAGACTTGGGCCAACAGGTCCAGCATCCGCTGTACGGAATCGAAGTGCTGCCGCCTCATTTCAAAATAGGGGGTCCAGACATCCCCGGTCTGGAACAGCTTGTTCTCGGCCGCCCGCTTCGCCAGCTGCAGTCCCTCCGATATGGCGTCCGGCGCCTCCAGCAGCTCCTTGCCGTCCCATACCGTCGACGGGTCCTTCAGATGCCGGGCCATATGCAGGAAGATGGAGCCGAACAGATCGTTCACGCTGGACCGCACCTCCACCAGACGGTGATCCACCCGCGGCATATAGATGAAGTTGATGACGGTGGCCGTGCCCAGTCCGATGATCAGGAGCAGGATCTCGTTGCCGACGGCGCCCAGGGTGACCTCCTGGCGGTCCACCACATGGAAGACAATGACGGAGCTGGTCACGATGCTGTCCGCCAGCTTGAACCGGGCAAGCGCAGGGTAGAAGATCAGAATGAAGAGCGAGATTGTCCATAGGTGGAAGCCCAGCAAGGCGAACAGCACGGACGCGATCAGAAGGCCGATGACCGTGGCCGTGAATCGGGTGGCCATGGTCTGCAGGCTGCGCTTGATGGTGATATCGATGCCGATGACAGACAAGAGCCCTGCGGAGAGCGCATAGTCTAGCCCGGCCGCTTTGGCCGCCGCAATGGCGATGTATACGGCGATCGCCGTTTTGATGACACGGATACCCATATGGAAATCAACCACCCTGCCTATAAATGTCGCACGAAACGCAAGAGGATTCGATACCCAGTACTGTACCATAACACTCCGGCTTTGAGAATGTCGGGACGGTGGACAAATCAACCCTCTGCCGAAGCACGAAAAACCCGCCCCTGGCTGCCGGGCAGCCTCGAGGCGGGTTGTCATCCTTACATCAGGAGCGTAATCGCCAACAGATCGTACAGCACCAGCGGTAAGATGGCTCCTCCCGGACCGTATGCCGGAACCGGCGGATACGGGGAGTACGGGGGATACGGGTGATGCGGCACCGGGCCATAAGGCGGGTACGGCGGGCGGGGCGGCACCGGTCCGTAAGGATACGGACTGCGCATGAGCTCCTCATCCTCTGCCAGGCTCAGGTACAGCTGGCCGCCGTCGATGAATACGATGACGCCCTCGTACTCATGGCCGTCCAGCGTCTGCACCTTCACGTGCTTGTGCATGAGCTTGCTTTTGCAGAGGCTGTGGATCTTCTCACGCAAGGTCTTGACCGTATCCACGTGCGCTTGATCCGCTTCATAGATGACTTGCGGATTCGGATACAGGGGCTGTTGAAGCATGGTTGATTCCCTCCAGTGGTTTACGAATGTGGTACAGCATATGATAAACGCCTACCGGTTGTTCAGCTTGTTCTCCAGATAAGCGACCGCCTGGTACATGATCGCCGCCACGACGGCGATGATCAGGAGACTGGCGATCACCAGCGTAAAGTTGAACACCTGGAAGCCGTAGATGATCAGATAGCCGAGCCCCATCTTCGAGACGAGGAACTCGCCTACGATGACGCCGACCCAAGCCAGACCCACATTGACCTTCAGCGTGGAGATGATCGTGGGGAAGGAAGCGGGCAGGATCACCTTCTCGAAGATCTTCCGCTTGCCGCCTCCGAACACCCGGATCACCTTAATGTAGTTGGCATCCACTTCCTTGAAGCTGGAATACACGACCAAGGTGGTGATGATGACGGTGATGGCCAGGGTCATGCCGATGATGGACGTATAACCGGGTCCCAGCCCAACGATGAAGAGGGGCCCCAATGCCACCTTCGGCAGGCTGTTCAGCACCACGATATACGGATCCAGCACCCGCTCGAGAAAGGGCGACCACCAGATGAGGATGGCCAGAACGGTTCCGGCCAGCGTGCCGAGCACGAAGCCGGCGAAGGTCTCCCATACGGTGGCGCCGATATGGGGCAGGAGCTCCCCGTTCACGGTCTTTTCCGCGATCAGCTTGAACACCTTGCTGGGATAGCTGAACAGGAGGACATCGATCCATCGCATGCGCCCCGCCAGCTCCCACAGACCGAAGGAGCCGAAAAGCAGCAGGAGCTGCGTCAAGCGGATGAGCCGGTTGCGCTTCTTCTTGGCGGCGATATATTCCCGGTAAGCCCGATCCGTCAAGGCCTGACCCGGTGTCGTTTGTTGTTCCTGATCTTCGTTCATGCCTCCCCCTCCCTCCGGTCCATCGCCTCGAATTCCTCCCAGATCTCCCGGAACAGTGGATGGAAGCCGGGAGCCTCCCTCGCATCAAAGGGAGACAGCCGCCGGATCTCATCCGGAATGATCAGCTCCTTGCGGACCCGTCCCGGGTTCCGGTCCAGGATGACGACGCGGTCACTCATGGCAACCGCCTCCGAGATGTCATGGGTGACAAGCACGGCCGTCTTCTTATGCTTCGCCAGCGTCTCTGACACCAGATCCTCCAGTTGGAGCTTCGTCTGGTAGTCCAGCGCGGAGAACGGCTCGTCGAGGAGGAGAATGTCCGGCTCGGTGGCTAATGTCCGGACCAGCGCCACCCGCTGCCGCATGCCCCCGGACAGCTGGGACGGATACCGGTCCGCTGCGCCGGAGAGGCCCATCTCCTCGAGCAGGTGCATGGTATAGGCTTTGCTGGAGTCATGGAGCCTTCCCGTCAGCTCCAGTCCGAGCAAGGCATTGTCCCGGATGGTCCGCCAGGGGAAGAGATAATCCTGCTGCAGCATGTAGCCCACCTTCATGGACGGGGCAACAACGGGCACTCCTCCGACCTCCACGAGTCCCGCCGTCGGACGGATCAGCCCTGCGATGATGGACAGGAGCGTGGTTTTGCCGCAGCCGCTGGGGCCGACCAGACTGACGAATTCACCGGGCAGCAGGGTGAAGTCGATGTTTTCCACCGCTAAGGAAGCGCCCTGCGGGGTGACGTAGACTTGGGTGACTCCCGACAAACGTACGGATGCTTGCATCCTTGCTTCATCCTCCTTCGGTCCCGAATGCTTCGAATGACGCAGGCCCTAGGACTGCGGATCAAGGTGTTACTTCACCGAGGATTTCGCCTTCTCGGCGAAGGAGTTATCCACCAGCTTCTTGTGGTCGACCCGGGTCTTCAGCTCGCCGGCCGATTGCATCACGTCCTGCAGGTTGTTCCATTCGGTCTCGTCGATGACCGGATCGGTGGCGAAGGAGCCCTGCTCCTTATACCGCTTGACGACGCCCTCCACCACGGCGGGATCCACATCCTTGAAGTACGGCAGGACCGCGTCTTTGATTTCCGCAACTGACTTTCCCTCCACCCACTTCTGTGCCTTCTGGATGGCGTTGGTGAATCTTTGGATCGTGCCGGCATTTTTGCCGATGAAGCTTTTCTTCGCCATGAAGACGGTGTATGGCAGCTTCCCGCTCTCCTTCCCGAAGGAGGCCACGACGAAGCCCTTGCCCTCCCGCTCGAAGACGGTGGCCGTCGGCTCGAAGAGCTGGACGTAGTCTCCCGTGCCGGAGGCGAAGGCGGACGGGATATTGGCGAATTCTACGTTCTGGGTCAGCTGCAGATCCTTATGGGGATCGATCCCCTTCTTCTTCAGCGTGAACTCCCCGGCCATCTGCGGCATGCCGCCTTTGCGCTGTCCCAGGAAGCTGGAGCCCTTCAGCATGCTCCAGTCGAAGGAAGCGAGCTTCTTCCTCGAGACGAGGAAAGTCCCATCGGTCTGCGTCAGCTGCGCAAAGTTGATGATAGGATCCTCCGCCCCTTGATTCTGGACATAAATGGAGGTTTCGGCCCCTACCAGCGCCACGTCGATCTGCCCTGACAGAAGGGCAGTCGTCACCTTATCTCCGCCCGGAATGGTCTGAAACTCCACTTCAAGCCCTTCCTCCTGGAAGAAGCCCTGTGACAAGGCTACATATTCCGGCGCGTAGAAGATGGAGCGGGTCACCTCCGCCAGCCGAACCTTGGCGGTCTCCTCCTTCTCCTTGCCGCCGCATGCGCTAAGTGCTGCCGTTAACGCCAGCAGAACCGCCGCGGCCCCTATTCCTGCCCGTTTTCCCATGCCGTTCATCCTCCCTGCTGTTCATCCGTTTGTTCATGGTATGCAGGAGCCTAAACCCGGGTGATTCGCCCAGTTCCTCAACACGAAAAAAACCGCCAGCCGGCAGGATGCCGGTGCGGACGGTTTGGTTTCGCTACAGCTTATAGATGTCGCGGTACTTCTCGGTTAAATACTGGACCAGATAGTCCGGGTTCAAGGGCTCTCCGGTCACTTGCTCCACGATCTCTCCGGGAGTCAGCAGCTTTCCGTACCGGTAGATCTCCTTCGTCAGCCATTCCTTGATTGGAAGCAGGTTTCCTTGGGCCACCATAGCCTCCGCTTCCGGCAGCTTCCGGAGGAGCGTATCGCGGAACTGGGCCGCGTACATATTGCCCAGCGCATAGGACGGGAAGTAGCCGAAGGACCCGCCGGACCAGTGGACATCCTGGAGAACGCCCTCCTCATGGCTTGTGGGCTCAACCCCCAAATACTCTTTGTACTTGGCGTTCCAGGCCTCGGGCAGAGCGGAGACGGGCAGCGTCCCGTTGATCAGCTCCTTCTCCAGCTCGTAACGGATCATGATGTGGAGGTTGTAGGTCAGCTCGTCGGCTTCGATCCGGATAAGCGACGGCTTTGCTTCATTAATTGCGCGGTAAAATCCTTCCGCATCCACGCCGTCTAACTGCCCCGGGAACGCCTTCTGCAGGTCCCCGAAGTAGCGGGACCAGAACTCGCGGCTGCGCCCGATCATATTTTCCCAGAAGCGGGATTGGGATTCATGGATGCCCATGGAGGTGCCGGTGCAGAGGTTGGTGAACAGCAGCTCCGTCGAGATGTTCTGCTCATAGAGCGCATGGCCGCCCTCGTGGATGGAGCCGAACAGCGCGCTGACCACATCCTCCGGCAAGTAGCGGGTGGTGATACGGACATCCCCCGGATTCAGGCCGGTGGCGAACGGGTGCACCGTTTCGTCCAGACGCCCTGCCTCGAAGTCATACCCCATTTCCTTCAGGATGAATAGATTGAACGCCTTCTGATTCTCCTTCGGGAAGGTTTGTCTCAGGAACGAGACATCGGGCTGGTGCGGCGAATTCCTTACGGCCGAGACCAGCGGAACCAGCTTCTCCCGCAAGGCCCCGAACACCTGATCCAGCTTCGATTGGGTCATGCCCGGCTCATACATGTCGAGCAGCGTGTTGTAGGGTGTGCCTTCGTAGCCCCACAGACGGATAAACTCCTGGTTGGCAGCAACGATCTTCTCCAGATAGGGCTGGAACAGCTCCCAATCGGAGGTTTCCTTCGCTTCTTCCCATAAGGTTTCGGCTTGCGAGGTCAGCACCACATAGGCTTGGTACTTCTCCGGCGGGATCTTGACGCTTTTCTCATAATCCTTCCGGCATTCCCGGACCATTACCCGGCTCACCTGGTCCAGCTTCGCCTCCTGCTCCGGCTGTCCGAAGTAGCTCAGGTATTCACCCATTTCCCCGGATACAGATAGCTTGAAGAGCTCCGTCGACAGCACCCCGACCACCTCGGAGCGCCCCTCGGCCCCCTTCTTCGGCAGCCCGGTGCGCATGTCCCAATAGATCAAGCCTACGGCTTCCTCGTAGGCCTTCATCTTTTTGACCAGTTCCTTGAACCCGTTCAATTTGGCATCGAACTCGCTCATTGGATCACGCCTCCTTTACAGTAGCTTCACTATACTTTTTTTGCCTGTCATTTTCAACTGAGCGGTTTTTTATGTTAGAATACACGTAGGTTTTGAAGGGATAACAGAGAAGACCAGGAGGTGCAGGCATGTCACGATTGCAAGAAATCATGAATTTCAACCGTTCTTTCGTCGAAGAGGCCCAGTACGAGGAGTTCCGCACGGATAAGTTTCCGGACAAAAAAATGGTCATCCTGACCTGCATGGATACCCGGTTGGTCGAGCTGTTGCCCAAGGCGATGAGCCTCCGCAACGGAGACGCCAAGATCATCAAGAGCGCCGGCGCCATCGTCTCCCACCCGTTCGGCAGTATTATGCGGAGCATTATCGTAGCCGTTTACGAGCTGGGGGCGAAGGAAGTATTCGTCATCGGTCACTATGACTGCGGCATGACCGGCTTAAGCGCCGTGGACGTGCTGGAGAAGGCCCGCCAATCCGGCATCTCCAACGAGGTGATGCAGACCGTCGCCCATTCCGGCATCGATCTCGAGCGCTGGCTCAAAGGGTTCGACCACGTCCAGGAAGGCGTCGTCAAGAGCGTCTCGCTGATCCAGAACCACCCGCTTCTCCCGAAGAACATTCTCGTCCATGGCCTGATCATGGATCCTACCACCGGCAAGCTGGATGTGCTGATCGAAGGCCAGCAGAAGGAATAGTTTGTTGGATTTTTCCTACTTATAGAGTACGAGCAAAAGCCCGCACAGCAATCTGTGCGGGCTTTTGAGTGTATTACTTCGTGGTAATTGTCCCCAGCAAGCGGGTACCGCCTTCGAATTTTTCATATATCTTCAGGCGTCCTGAAATAACCAAGTTCACAAAGTCATTTGTTGTTAATTTTTCAACCGTTATTTTATTGCTTGAATTCTCGTCGAAACTTCCAACACCTAACACTGGGATATCCCATGTCTTGTATACCGTTCCTGTAATATCTTCAAGAGTGATGTGATAATAACGGTTTTTCATGCTACCGACAGTGACATCGTAATCTTTGGATACTTCATAATAAAATGAGATCTCATAGTTGGAGCCACTAATCGTTCCAGACATGTTTTTAAATGCAACCTTGTACGGCGAGATGGTAGCCTTTAATCCATTTGATTCGTAAAACTTTGAAGATTGTTCCGCATCCTTCCAGCTCGTCGCCGTTAGCTGGCGAGGGGCGGTTAAGGTCTTGTCGTCCAGCTTGGGACCGAAGATGATCTTATTCGGAACCTCCACATTGTTTGGCAGTGTCACCCACAGGGTGGATAAGGACCAACCATCCTTGCCGACGTTACCGGTCTCCTCCGTTGCGGTTGCCTTATATACCATTTGGTCTTCCCCGATAAAGTAACCGGCATAAGGCACCGATGTGTGTCCGCGAGTCTCCAGATTCTTCTGGGCGATACGAACAGCGGCGATCTTGCCGTTGTCCGTGTCATACACCTTCGTATCCACAACCTTGGCCGAGGATTGGCGTCCTGCATCGGATAGGACAAATTCGCTGTTCATCGGAGCATCGGCAACGGCATTGGCAGACAAGCTGAAATTCAGCTTGGCCCATTCCTTCGTAAAGGTCACTTCATTGGTTTTGCTGTCGATGGAGCCTTCACCGAAGGTAAAGGTTCCGTCTTGAATGGCAATGTCGTACGGGACCAGGGCGTAGAAGTACAATACGGTCTTTGCCCCGGGATTCAGATACGGCGAGGATTGAACGCGGACCGCTTTGCCGTCTACGCTCAGATCGCCGCTCTCATATTTGGTGTACAGCGCGGGAAGCTTCACGACTCCGCTTTCTTTGTTTTCCACCTGCACTTCGGTCATGAGGACGTCATCGCCGCTTTCCGTCATCAGACGATAAGAGGTTTTAACCTGCATAGCCAGCTTGCCGACGGTAGTTTGATAGATATCTCCACCGGGCTCTGTAGAACCGCCTGTGGATGCCCCGCCTTCCGGAATCCAAGCAACATAGGAGGGTACCAGAACGGTCGTGGTTGTGCCCTTCTTCTCTTGAACAGCCAATTGAACAGAAGACGGGTCCACTCCGGACGGGAGGTCTGCCTCAAACCGGTAGGTGGTATACTCGCCCGCTGCCAGGTAAGTCGGGTGGGTCAGGCTATCCGTGGCCGTGACACTTAAGGTGCTGCCGGACAATTGGTAGCTGGCGCTGAAGGTTGGCAGGCTGATGGCCTTCGCACCTTTGTTCTCCAACTTCCAATCGGCTTTCATATGAACGCCGGTGGATTTGGTCACAACACTCATCGCTGCAATAGAGGACTTCAAACCGGCTTGACCGCTGTAATCCCGTTCCGCCGCTTGTGCAGCGGATGCAGATGGCAGGACCATGGAACCCAGTACGGTTACATTTACGGAAGAAGTCGTTCCCGTTGCCGCATTCGAATTGGATGCAGACGATGTGCTCGACGAATTGGTGCTCGTTGCGGAAGAGGTTGTCTTTTTGCCGAGTTCCAGGATGAAGCTGTACCCGTCAGGCAGATTGCCGACCGGAAACTGAACGGTCACCAGCTTGCTCTGGCGCGGAAGAATGGTCTCCTCGCCACCGTACAGCAAGGTGCCGGTATAGGTCAGCTCGTCCTGGTCTTTCAATTGAATCTGCAGGGCGGACGGCAGCTTGAAGCTTCCGGAGCCCAGGTTTTCTACATTTAAGAGTACATATTGATTCCACGTTCCGTTGGTCAATACCCGGAAGCTATCCTCCAGCTGGATCGCCACCATGGCATCCGTCGCATAGGACGAATCCACTGAATTCAGATTGATTACCGTCTGTGGCTTAACGGATTCCGCCATTTTGGTCGCACTGGCGACAGACAGGGAACCGATCGGATCCATATATCCACGGGAGGAGAAGTTCCATTCGAAGATCTGCGCTTGAAGGTCCGACAGGGTCAAACCGGTCGGTACCCGGCTGGCATATTTGATCATGACCGACGAGCCCGGCTTGATGCGCGAGGACATTTTGCCCGTCAGCTCTGCGGAATAGCGGTTGCCTTCCCCATCCAGCACGGCTACGCCGTAATTGTTGTAGTTCACGACTTGATCCGAGTGATTCACGAGCTCGAGTGTGAACAGGAAATTCTGGTTATCCTCTCCCGGAGAAAGCCTTGCTTCCTCCAATGTGAAATAGACGCTGTCGCTCAGGAATACGCCTTCCTTGCCGGCTTGTGCCGTCTTCAGGGTACCCGGCAGGATCATGGATGCAACCATGACGATAATTAGTGCAAGCCGCCACATTCTCTTGGAGAGGGGTTGCGGAGTCAATTTCAAGGTGTCCTACCTCCTCATGATTGGTTCAGTCAAAACGAAGCGCGTCGATCGGACGAAGCTTGGAAGCCTTATTGGCCGGATACAGCCCGAAGAGGATGCCGACCAGCACGCTGAAGGCGAATGCCGCGAGGCTGACCCAGAGGGAAACCTGCGTCGGCATATCCGGGTTGATCTTCTCAATGACAGCGGAGATGCCGATCCCCAGCAGCAGGCCGATAATGCCGCCCAAGCCACTCAGAACTACCGACTCCACCAAGAATTGGAACAGCACGTTGCGGCGTTTGGCCCCGATGGATTTGCGGATGCCGATCTCCCTCGTCCGCTCGCTAACCGTAACCAGCATAATGTTCATGATTCCGATTCCGCCGACCAAGAGGGAGATACACGCGATGCCGGCCAGCATGTATGACATCTGGGAGGCCACTTCCTCTTGAGTCTTCATGATTTCATTCTGGTTCAGAATCTCATAGCCCGTATCGGACTTGAATTTATAGTACAAATACTGCTTCAGCGTGTTCTCGGCCGTTGAGACGTCCTCCTTGGAAGCCGCCTCGGCGTAGGTGGTGCGAAGCACGCCCAGCTTGAACTGCCGCTGTGCCGTCGACAGCGGCATGATCACCGTGGTGTCGATGGACGTATTGTTGATGTTCTTGCCCTTCTGCGCCATGACGCCGATTACGTTGAACATGACGCCGTCGATGTTCAGCTCCTCGCCTACCGGGTCTATGAAGCCGAAGAACTTCTTGGCCACGTCGCTCCCCAGGACCACCACATTGTTGCGGAATTCCACATCCGGCGCTGACAGGAAGCGGCCTGAAGCCATCTCGACCTTGTTCATGGGCGCGTAGCGGTCATTGGTTCCGAGAACCATGTATGTGGCGCTGGTCCGGTCGTATTTGACGTTGGAGTTTCCCTTCTGGATCGTGGGGGCGACCCAGTTGAATTCCGGGAACTGCTCCAGCTGCATCAGCTCATCATAGTTCAATTGGGTGGCGCGGCCTACGTTGTTCACGTTGACCACCAAGAGGTTGGTGCCCAGGCCGGAGATCTTATCCGTCACCTTCGCCGTCGAGCCTTGGCCGATGGCAACCAGCGCTACGACAGAGGCTACGCCGATGATGACACCCAGCATGGTCAGTATGGACCGCATCGGGTTGCCCACCACGGTCCGCAGCGCCATGCGCACTAATTCCCAAAGCTTCATCTCGCCACCGCCCCATCCTGTTCAATAAGCTCGCGATCCCGGTCATTCCGGTGGTCACTGATCAGCTCTCCGTCTCGGATGGCCACCACCCGGCTGGCGTGCTCTGCGATGCCCGGATCATGGGTGATGAGCACGATGGTATTGCCCCGCTTGTTCAGGTCCAGCATCAGCTCCAGCACTTCCTTGCCCGTCTTGGAATCGAGGGCACCCGTTGGCTCATCCGCCAGAAGCAAGGAGGGCTTCGACACCAGCGCCCGAGCAATCGCCACGCGCTGCTGCTGGCCCCCGGAGAGCTCGCTGGGCCGGTGCCCCGCTCTCCCCTTCATGCCCAGGCTATCCAGCATGGCCAAGCCCATCTCTCTGCGCTCGTTCTTGGGAACCCCCGCATAGATCAGAGGCAGCTCCACATTCTCGATAGCGGTCAGACGAGGCAGCAGGTTGAACTGCTGGAAGATGAACCCGATCTTCTTATTCCGGAGCTCCGCCATCCTGTTGTCCGACAGCCCCGCCGTGGATACGCCATCGAGGGTATACGTTCCTCCGCTTGGTATATCCAGAAGGCCGATCGTGTTCATCAGAGTCGATTTACCCGAGCCGCTGGGGCCGATGATGGCGACGAAATCACCGGTTTCGACGTGCAGAGTGATGCCCTTGAGCACCTGCAGCTCCTCGGTTCCTCGTGTATAGGTCTTGACAATGTTGTTCAGCTCAATGATCAGAGGTTTAGTACCCATCAACGCTGAGCACCACCAGTCCCGCCGGCTCCTCCTGCTCCGGCACCGCCGCTTCCGCCGGCACCACCGGTTCCGCCTGCTCCGGCATTCCGTCCTTGACCGCCGCCTCCCTGCTGCATGAACTGCTGGATCATGGCGGGATCGATCTGCATTTGGCCGCCTTGACCGCCCTGGCCCTGCTGGAACTGCTGACGCATCCGGTTGATCTCATCCTGGCTCATGGTCTGGGTCTTGGTCTGGATCGGAATAACGACCGTTTGTCCTTCCTGAAGTCCCTCGGTCACTTCCACATGGGTTTTGTTCCGGATCCCGATCTTAATCTCGTGCTGTTCTTCCTTCGTGCCGTCGTCGTTCTTGATCGTCACGTAATATTTCCGGGACCGGCTCTGGAGCGCCTCGAGCGGGATCATCAGCACGCCCTGCTTGTTCTGGAGAAGGATCTCTCCGGTGGCTGTCATCCCGTATTTCAGACCGGTCGGCTTGCTGATCGTCACGACCGCATCGTAATATGTGACGCCGTTGGTGGTGGTCCCTACCGTGGACACCTGGGTAACCTCGCCCTGGAAAGTCCGGTTGTTCAGGGAGCTTACCTTCACGTCCACCTTCTGGCCGACCTTCACGTTCGGCAGGTCCAGCTCATCCACCTGGATGGCCAAGAGCATGGTCTCCATGCTGGCTACGCCGCCGAACTGGGTGTTGGAGGTGACCTTGGTGCCCGGTGTCAGGGAAGTAAGAATGTTGGTCTTCGCGTTGACGAAGTCGGTGGAGAACACGCCGTCGAACGGTGCTTTGATCGTAAGAGCGTCAATCTGATCCTGCAGGGTCTGAACGGTCAGAAGTTGCTGATCGTAGTTGCTCTTCTTGGTATTGTAGTCATTGACGATATTCGCATTGGCGGTGACGGCGATGACCTTTCCCTTCTCCACATAATCGCCGCTCTTCACGTTCAGCTGTTCGATCGTGCCCGCCACACCGGCGAGAATATTCACGTTTTGGCTGTAAGCCAGCGTCCCTTCCTTCTGGGAACGCAGCGTACCCGACGCGGTCTGCACCTCGCCAGTGACCTTCAGGCCGGCATCCATAGTGGAGTCGTTCTCAATGGCAACCTCCACGTCCACCAGGCGGTTGCCCTTCAGGTCCGGCTTGGGATCGGTGCCGATCTTGGAGATCTTGCCGGTCTTGGTCATCATGAAGTTGGCGATGGTCAGCTCCATCTCATCTCCCTTCTTCAACTGGAGGGAATCCTCCAGCAGGAAAGGAAGCGTGACCGTCAGCTGTTTATTGTCCGCAATGGACCCGATCTTGGACTTCCGGTTGACCTCCACCCCGACATCGATGGTGCTTGTGAGCGTAATCACCCCGCTGATCGGCGCCACCGTCTGGAGGGAGTTCATCTGCTCCGCGTAATCGTTCATATCGGCTTCCAGCGTAGCCAGGGTGGCTTTCGCTTTCTGCATGTTGCTGTTCAAGGTAGCGCTGGTCAGAACCACCAGCACGTCATCCTTCTTCACTTCCATATTCCGGGTCAGGTTCATCTTGTCAATCACCGCTTCCGCCGGAGCCTGCAGGGTCTTGGTCTCCTTCGGCTGAAGCTGCGAGGTCCCGGATACGGAGGATCGGATGTCGCCCTTCGTCACCTTGGCGGTCACTTCCGTTTCCTTGCCTGCCGCATCATTGCGCTGCTGCAGGTAGAAGTAGGTTCCGCCGCCGCATACCGCAAGAACCAGCACCGTGATCAGCCATTTTCTGTACTTCCTCATCCCACTCATCCGCTATGCCTCCTAAACCACACTATGTACCCGTTCAAAGCCCCTATGGGACCAGCTTGCTTTCGAGGAGCTCGATCAGTTCTTGCTCCACGCTTTTCTCTCCAGCGGTCCAATCCTCGTCCGGATTGCGCCCGGAAGCTTGCCAGCCCATATGGATTCCCGCCGCCTCCGATTCCGGTGTCTCTTGAACCGCTCTCTTGACCCACTCCTCCATCCGTCGGTGCTTCTCCTCTCCCGCTCCGTCCCGGCCGTCCGGCTGAGGCCATTTTGGTGGGACTGACGCACCGTCTTTCTCCGAATATCGGACGTACGCAGCCAACTGTTCAGGGCGGAACAGCTTGGTTAAGACCACCTTTTCTTGTTCCTCCAAAATCCCTTCCGACACGCTTTTGCTTACGATCGGCAGCATCGCCTCCGCTTGCTTTTTGGTCAGCTTGGTGTCCGGGGCCTCATCCAGCCGGATCAGAAAGCGGAATATCCGGACCATGTCCGCCTCCTTCTTCATCTGGATGGAGTCCGAGTCAGGCTGAGGCTCCACCCCGGACGGAGCTGCGGGAGCCGGACTGACTGCATTGGCGGAAGCCGAAGGCTCCGCCAGAGAACAACCGCCGATTACCGCAACGGTCACCGCCAATCCAAGCGACACGGCCGCCATCCGCCAGAAAGGGCTCTTCCCCACATTCCAGCGCCTCCTTCCCAACATCTGCAACCGCCAAAAAAAAAATATCCTGATGCTATCATCAGGATATCGGACAACTTTGAAGGAGGTTTGCTTCATTTGTAAAAAGAATGTGAAAAATTAGGCAATCCCGTCGGATTTGACCAAGGGAAATAAGACCGAGAAGGTCGTTCCTTGGCCGGCTCGGCTCCGCACCGAGATATGGCCGTTCATGCCGTTGACCAGGTGCTTGGCAATGGTCAGTCCCAGCCCGGTGCCGCCCCCGTCCTTGCCCGTACGGGAGGGATCCGCCTTGTAGAAGCGGTCCCAGATCCGCTTCATCTCCTCCTCCGACATGCCGCAGCCCGTGTCGGAGATTTCGACCTGGAACTCCTCATGCCGAACCTCCAGATGAACCGAGATCCGGTTGCCCTCCGGTGTGAATTTCATGGCGTTATGCAGAAGATTATTGAGAATCTGGGCGTAACGGTCCGGATCCAGCCTTACCAATACCGGCTCGCTGGGCAGCTCCCCGGTCATCCACACCTCGAATTGCAGATCTTTGGACTTGATGACAGGAGCCAGGAGGTCGATAATTTCCTTCGTCTTGGCCACCGGATCCAGTAGAGTGAACCGGTACACATCCGAACCGTTCTGGATTCTGGCCAGATCCAGAAGCTCATCCACCAGCCTCCCCAAGCGCTGGACCTCCAGATCGCAGATCTGAAGATAATGGGGACGCTTCTCCTCCGGTATGACTCCGTCCTTCATGGCGACGATCATCCCCCTGAGTGCCGACAACGGGGACCGGAGCTCATGGGATACGTTCGCGAGAAATTCCTGGCGCGTGTCCTCCCAGCGCTCCAGCTCTTCAATCATGAAGTTGAAGCTTTGCGCCAGCTGGCCTACCTCATCATCCTTGCCCTCCGGCACGCGGATGGAGAAATTCCGCTCCGCCAAGGCCAGCGATGCCCGGTTCATCTCGCGGAGCGGTCCGGCCAGCTTGCGGCTCATGATGAAGAGAATGGCACCGACCGCAACCAGGGAGAACAACAGAGGCACCCAGATATTCCACCGGACGGCCGTGATGACCTCCGTGATATCCTCCACGGGCGTCTGCAAGAAGACTACCGAGGTCTGGTTGTTCAGCGTCAGAGGCATGTAATAGATGAGATAGCTGCCCCCGGGCCGCGGAGGCTGCTCCGGTCTTCCCTGATCCTCGGGGCGGGCGGGACGGAACGGTGTCATATGCTCGATGAAGAAATCGCTGTTGTTCTTGAGCGCCTTCGTCAGCGTCGCCTCCAGGTCCTTCGGAATCGACTGACCCTCCATTACGGGGTCGCTGCTGAAGAGAACCTTGCCTTGGTTGTCCAGGATCCAGATCTGGCCGTTGAAGCTCCTGGAGATCAGCCTCATGGAAATCCGGAGCTCGCGGCTGGACAGGCTGCCCTCCTGGACGCTCTTCACTACCGAGACCAGGTCGGAAGAACGGTCGATCAGCAGCTGCTTCTTATCCTTATAGAACAGGTCGGCGAAATATTGATTCCAGAATAAGGCCAGACCGAGGAAAAAGAGTACGCAGGTGGCCAGAAACGATAGAAACAGCTTCAGATACAGACTCTTCCGCAGCTTCGGCAGCATCAGGCCTTCACCTCGAAGGAATAGCCGATTCCCCATAAGGTCTGAACGGACCAGCCCTCATGGGAGCCCAGCTTCTTCCGGATATTTTTGACGTGAGCGTCCACCGTCCGGGTTCCTCCGGCAAAGTCGAATTTCCATACCTGCTCCAGCAGCTCGTCCCGCGTATAGACCCTTCCCGGGTTGGAAGCCATGAAGTACAGGAGCTCCATCTCCTTGGGCGTCAGATCCACCCGGACTCCGTCGACGAACACCCGGTACTGGTCGATGTCGATGGACAGATCCGGGAATTCCAGCAGCTTCCTCTCGGGGCCCTTCTCCTCCTGTTCCTTGGGCTTAGCCGCCCGGACGCGGCGGAGAATCGCCTTCATCCGCGCCACCAGCTCGTTCGGATCGAACGGCTTGACGATATAGTCGTCGACACCGAGATTAAACCCCCGCAGCTTATCGATGGACTCTCCCTTAGCGGTAAGCATCATGATTGGCGTGTCGTTCAAGGGCTCGGGTAGTGCACGGATCCTCCGGCACAGCTCGAAGCCGTCCGTATCGGGAAGCATCACGTCCAATACGGCCAGGTCCGGCTGCTCCCGCTCCACGGCCTCGATCACATCCTTGCCGGAATAGAGCACCACCGGCTCATAGCCGACATGCTCCACGTACAGCCGGATGACCTCCACAATATTCGGCTCGTCATCGACGATCAGGATACGCTCCGTCGTTCTCGTCATTGTGGAGACCCTCCCTGCTTCCGGCTCATCTTCATCATCATGCTGCGCCGGCGCTCGGAGATGACGTCCGAACGGTCCCGCAGCGTATGCCGGTGGAGCAGGCTCTCATCCTCCAGTGCGCTGGGCTGGTTCCATACGGCCCCCCAAGAGAGGCACAGCGCCCTGCACCGGTCCAGCAGCTGCGGATCCCGAATCGGAAGCTCGGGATCCCGAAACGGAGAATATGCGTCAAGCGATTGTCTCTCTTTCATGTGACCGATCCGTTCCCGGAATCGCTGAAGCAGCTCCTCCCGGTCTAAGCCGGCTAATCCCGGATCCGCCGCGGACAACCGTTCGCAGGATTGCTCCAGCATCTTGACGGCACCCGCCAGATTGCCTCGGCGTTCATGATAGGCGGATACCGCGGCTTGAATCAGACTGTGCCATACGGCCTTCAGGGCCGGATCCGTTTCCTGCTTCCAATATTCCTCCAACAGCTCGTGACATTCAAAATAATCCCGCGTCCCATGAAAATGGACCAGGAATTCCACATACGCTTCCGGATAAAGCCCCACCTGCGCACCTCCGCACTTCCCTGCATGAACTCATTGTAACAAATCGGCATCATTTCCGAAACCGGATGGCACACTAAGCCGTATGTAGGTATAGAACCTGCAACAAAAATCACAGTCATCCAAAAGGAGAACTCGACATGTTGAAGAAATGGATCGCCGTCGTACTCAGTCTGGGTCTGGTCATGGCCGCAAGCGCTGTCACCTTGCCCGAACAAGCCTCTGCCGCTCCTTATGTGATGAAGACCAGCTACAAATCACCGAAGGGAACCTATAAGCAGCCGGCTACCAATCCGAACAGCGGGGTAAGTAAGACTCAGCCTGCCACCGGGAACAAGGATTCGGGAACGGCTGGTGTAACGCCCGCTCCGAAGCGGAGCTTCTTCGGAGGCGGTTTTGCCAGAGGGCTCTTCCTCGGCGGAATGGCAGGATTACTGTTCGGAGGCATGTTCGGGAATATGGGCTTTATGGGACAATTCCTGGGCTTAATGGTCAATGTCCTTGCAATCGTAATCCTGATCATGATCGTCCGCAGAATTTTCGCCTACTTCACGAACCGGAACCGGTATAACCAGAACCACAGGAGGTCCTGATCCATGCAGTTATCCGAGCAGGACATTATGAACGCCATCTGTCTCCATATGGCGGAGCGCAAGGGCATCCGGCCGGAGCAGGTGGAAGTGGAGCTGATGTGGGACGAGTCGCTAGGCTTCTCGGCGGAAGTAACCGCCGAAGGACGCAGTCAATACCTCATCGAAGCGAACATGCTCGAAGCAATTGAGCGTTATCTCTACACGGTTCAAGGCATTCGGGTGTTCCGCAGCCAGATCCGGCTCCAAGTAGATCAAGAGATGACCGCCCACATAGAAATTGCCTGAACAGGACACCAAGGAGCCGAATCCACCGCAGCGCGGGACGATTCGGCTCCTTAGTTTTTTCTAAGCATCGGACCGGCTCTTTTCCAGAAGATCCGCTTCGCCCTCCACGGATAGGCGGGCCACCTCTTTGAGCAGCGTCTCCTGGACCTGCACTTCGTCCACCTGTGTCTCCGTGCGGACTCGAACCTCATTCAGTTCCACGGGAATCTTCCGAACCTCCAAGCGCTCCTCGCGGACCGGGATCCGGTACGCCTCATGACCGTTCTTCTCCACAACCAGCTCTTCACGGTACAAGGGAACCTCGATCCTCCGGGTATCCTCCACCCATTCCCTTCTGACTTGAACATCTGCGAGGAAGATCCGTTCCTTCCCGATATCCAGCTTCTCTTCCCGAAGCTTCATCACCCGGGAGCCCGCATCTGCTATCGGTTCCTCCGCCATCCCTATCTTCGTCTTTGAACGGTTCCGGAGTATGGGCATTAGCGAGACTGTGGCTGATAGCCCTATCCCTGCAACAGCACCTGCTCCGATCGCTCCCGCCGGATTTCCCCAACCCAAATAGAAGTTCGCCAACCAAAGGAGGAGCGCTCCTGAAAGCGCCCCCATTACCATACCTGCTATTTTTCTCATACGTTTTGCTTATTGTACGTCTACGTCGGATCTGTTGACGATATCAGGGTTCCCGTCCACATCCAGACGGGCTACTTCCTTACGGACGGTTTCATTCACTTCCTTGGTTTCCTGAATGGCATGCTTGTGAACCTCAACCTCGCCCGTCACGACGGTACGCTTGTTCACGTCCACCCGTTCCTCACTGACCGGGATGCGGATCACCTCGTCACTGCCCACCGGCTCATCGGAGAATTCGTTCAAGGTTCTTCTTTCGATGACCACCTGTTCATGAGTGACCGGCACGTTCACGGAACGCGTCTCTTCGACGACATCCTTGTGAAGGATGACTTCACCCGTCTTCACCGAATATTTGGACACATCCAGCTCTTCCTCGCGAAGGCGGACTTTCCCGTCCTCCACCCGGTCAGCAGACCGGAACGTATCCGTATCCGCATCTGTATCCTTAATCTTGTCCACATCTACTTGAACGCCAGCATTGTCGATGTATTCCACTTCCTCGGTATCCCGCTTCTCATCATCGAACAGTCCAAAGAAACTCATCGCATGGGCCCTCCTTAGAAGTATGATGGATGATGCCCTTATAACATCTCCCCGCAGGGTTTCCCCTATCCTTGGCAATGGTTGACTCACCGGATGAGTGCCTAGCCATATTTTCCATGGAAAAACACGCAACAAATCTACTGATTTGCCGTTAAATAGAATAGAAGCTCATAGAAAGAGGAGTGAAGCATGGTCAAATTCGGCATGAAGGCTGTCCTGCTTTCTTTATCCTTGTCCCTGTTGGTACCGCTGCCGGTGTCGGCCGCCACGGACAAGACCACCAAGTTCCGCGTCTATCAGAACGACCAGCTGCTCATGGAATTCGCCGATTATGCCAAGGCGGAGAGCTATGCGCGCTCATACTCCAACAGCCGTGTAGAGGAAATCGGAAGCGGCGCCTGGCGATGGAACAACTACCCCCGGTATCAGGTGTACCAATCCGGCCATACTGTGCCGGAATGGTCCTTCGCCAAGCTGGAGGACGCCATTAAGGAAGCCTCCAAGTGGGGACATGCGAGCATTCGGGATCTGCAAGGCGTCGGATGGGTGTGGAACAACTATCCTCGTTACCGGCTATATCAAGGAGATGCAACCGCCGATTCGTGGCTGTTCACCAGTTTGCCCGCGGCCACCGCGGAAGCCAAGCGCTGGTCCAACGCCCACATCATCGACCTGACGAACAACCGTTGGGTATGGGACAATCTCCCTGCCGCGAAGAAGAAGGAGCTTCGTTCCGGACAACCTTCCTACCAAGTGTACCAAGGGACCTACACCCAGGATTCTTGGCGTTTTGCTTACTTGGAGGATGCGGTGAACGAAGCGCTCAACTGGGGAAATTCCCGCATCGTCCGCCTGGCTGACCAATCGACCGTTTATGAGAACGCGAAGCCGTATAAGGTCTACCAGAATGACACCTATCTGGACGAATTCGTCAGTCTGGATCAAGCGGCCGATTATGCGCGGCTGTGGGCGCATGCTTCCATCCGGCTGGACGGCGAAGCCATATGGAACAACGAAGCGACCTATACCGTGTATCAGGGAACCAATCGGATCGGTGATTTCTACACGCCCTCCGATGCGCTCCAATATGCCAAGCAGTACAGCAATGCTTCGATCCGAACCTTGAACGGCAACACCATCTGGAACAATTTCAGGAAGCTGCAATTGTGGGCATGGAATGGCTCCTCCGCCAAGGATACGATCCTGAAGCAGACGGCCGGTACGATGGGACTCGATGTGGATTCTCCGACCTGGTTCCAGCTGGCCGATGCGGACGGCGGCTTGAAGGATACCTCCAGCAAGGAAACGGTGGAGCTGCTCCGCAAGCAGGGCCTGCAGGTGCATCCTCTGGTCAGCAATCAATTCGATTCCGCGTTGACCACAGCATTCCTGAGCAACAAGGATGCTCAAGCGCGGTTTATCGCCGCTTTGGTGAAGCGGGCCGCGGAGCTTAACGTTCAAGGCATTAATGTGGATTTTGAGAGCATCAGCGGCAAGGACCGGGCTCCGTACACCGAATTCCTGACCAAACTCACGGAAGCCGCCCATGCCCAAGCCTTGAAGATTTCCGTAGATCTCCCCCGCGGCAGCGTCAAGTGGAACCACCAGACGGCCTACGATCACGAGAAGCTGGGTGGAATCGTCGATTATATCATTACCATGACGTACGACCAGCATTATGCAGGCAGCACGGTTCCAGGCTCGGTAGCGGGTCTGTCATGGATCGAAGAAGGCATTAAGGAATTCCTGTCCTACGGGATCCCGAGGGACAAGCTGATCATGGGTATTCCCTTCTATGTCAGGGAATGGACGCTGGATGCGTCCGGCGCGCTTGTCAGCAACCGAGCCATTTATACCAAGGACTTATCTTCTATATTGAGCTCCCGATCCACCGTTTCCGCTTGGGATCCGGCCTTCGGTCAATACAAGATCGAATACAAGGGGGATGACGGCAACAAGAAGGTCTTCTGGCTGGAGAACGCCGACACCCTTCAAGCACGCCTGGCAGTAGCCAAAAAATACGAGCTGGCCGGAGTGGCCGCTTGGAGACTGGGTCAAGAAGACCCCGCCTTCTGGCAAACCATGCTGCAGGCCAAGTAAATGATGAACCCCCCGCGAGGTACGTGCGGGGGGTTATCCTCATGCTCTTAACTTAACCGGAATCCAGATCTCGCTCCGGTATGCGGGAGAGGTGGTATCCGGGCTCTCGTTCCATAGGATCTCTGGCCCTTCCACCGCTTCATAACGGTTGGAGGGGAACCATTCCGAGTAAATCCGGCCCCATATGCTCTGCAGGGTGGAAGGGAAGGGCCCGACGGCCTCGAATACAGCCCAGGTGCCTGCGCCTACTTCCAAGGAGTCGAACTCCTCCGGACACGGCTTCGTCGTGGCTACCCCAATGTAATGGTCCAGCTCCCCCTTCTCCTCCATACGGCCCTCGGAGAAGTTCGCGGAGGCGCTGATCATCCCCGAAGGCTCCACATCGCTCAGCTGCTTCAGACGGAGGATCATCGGCCCTGTCAAGGCAGCCGCCATGGCGGCAATCTCCGGATTGACGCCGTGGAAGACGATGGGCACCCGCTTCTTCAGGCCCACGATACGAAACGCTTCCTTCTCTACAATACGATAATCCATCTCATTTCCTCCCTGGACGGTTAATTGAAAGGTCATCCGGGGAAAAGCCTTCAACCGGTGTCCCTTGCTCTTGGCCTCCGACGGAGAGATACCATGGAATTGTTGAAACGCTTTGGTGAACGCATCCGGAGACTGATACCCATACTCCAGCGCCAAATCGATAATACGGATGTTCGTGCTCTGAAGCTCCAGGGCCGCTAGCGTAAGTCGGCGGCGACGAATATATTCGGACAGCGGTAGCCCGGCCAGAAACGAAAACATCCGCTTGAAATGATATTCCGAGCATCGGGCGTAGCGGGCGGCCTCGTCATAATTAATCTCCTGCGTCAGATTCTCCTCAATATAGGCCAGAGCCTCGTTCAATTGGGCCAGCGGATTCATGCTCTTCCCTCCTTCCTCTCCCGTCCAGAATATCAACTCTAACGTCAACCGGTCCGACAATCCGTGCACCATTTTGACGGGTGATTTCCTGCAATTTCACCTTGCCGCGCTCCGGCCTCCATTGTAAGGTGAAGGCGAGGAGGCGATGTCGATGCTGTATCGATGGATTCGCAAATCCTGCACTTCCCGCAGGGTCAAAAAGCTTCGCCTGCTCGTATGGAGGCGCAGGCTGGATTCCCGGCTGAAGCGGCTGCTGCCGCTTCTTCCCGAAACCATGAGGTGTACGGTATCCGTAGCGTGGGGACCTTTATACGGAGGGTCTGCAGTCGTGAACCGGGCTTGTACCACGGCTCGGATCTTCATTCAACTGCCCTATGACCGGTATCTGTCCGGGGAGGAACGGACCGTTATGGACCGGTATGCGGTCGCTCCGGCCGACCTGCCCTATTTTATCCTCTTCCATGAATTCTACCATCTGTTGGACCTCTCCTGCCAGATTGGCCGTGACGGCAGCAAGGGTCTCCAAACGTACCGAACCGCCCTGATTCGGGCGGTTCGGCAGTCGTCTGTCTATAAGGATGTAGAGATTGAGCAGGCTGCGGATGACTTCGCCTACCATCAGCTTGTGAAGAACCGTCCGGCTGCCTCTTAACCCGGCGCGGCGGAGAGCTCCCGCTTGCGGGCCTTCTCCTTGATGTAATCCGCCGTACGGAGAGCCAAGGACATGACCGTGTTGGTCGGATTGCCTGCTCCCGACGTGACGAAGATGCTGGCGTCGCAGACAAACAAGTTAGGGATGTCATGGGTCTGCCCGTAGGAGTTCACCACGGAGGTGCGCGGATCGTCTCCCATCCGGCAGCCTCCCATCATATGGGCGGTATCCGGCACGACGAACTCCACTTTCCCGCCTTCAGCCTCTAGGATGGCGCTCATTTTTCCGGTGGCGTGATCAATTAGCCGCTTGTCGTTCTCTCCATAGCTGAAGGTTACCTTGGCCCGGGGAAGCCCGTACTCGTCCTTCTCCTCCGCAAGCGTCACCCGGTTGGACGGCTCCGGCAGCACCTCGCCCACCAAGGTGATTCGGCCGTAGTAGTTATAATCCCGCAGAGCTTCCTTCAATCGGCTCCCCCAGACGGGGCCTCCCCGGGCTTTGGATATCCCCTGGGCGAAGGCCACCGGACGGGCTCCATGCGCATGAAGCGTATACCCGCGGACAAAGCCGTTCGCCGGATCCGTCCGGTAGAAATCCTGGGTTGTGGCCAAGACCGGTGTGCCCTTGTACAGCCGGATCTCCCGGTTGAACTTGGCGTATACGTCCTGGCTGCTGTGGACCATGATAGACCGGCCCACCATGCCGCTGCTGTTGGCGAGACCGTCCGGGAATCGGGAGTCGGCTGAGTTCAGCAGGAGGCGCGGGGTTTCCACCACGTATGCGGACAGAATAACCAGCTTGGCCTTCTGCCGGTACGTCTGCCCCTCGTGGACGAAGGTGACGCCTTCGGCCAGCCCGTCCTTGCCCATCAGCACCTGGGTGACCATACAATCCGGCAGCACCTCGGCACCGGCCTTCATCGCCTTGGGAATATGGACGATTAGGGTGCTGAACTTGGCGTTGGGCATGCAGCCTTGATTGCAGAAGCCCCGATTGATGCAGGGCGGCCTTCCCTCGAAGGGGGCGGAGAGGATGGCCAGCGGGGGGACGGAGCTCTTAATCCCCAGCTTCTCGCATCCGTTCATGAACAGATAGGCATTGGGGCTCAGCGGCTCCCTCTCCGGGTAGGGGTATGGACCTTTGAACTCCCCCCATGGAAAATGCTTCGGACCGGAGACCGCGATCTCCTTCTCGATTCGGGAATAATAGGGCTCCAGGTCCTTGTAGCCGATGGGCCAATCGTCCGCTACGCCGTCTATCGTTCGGGCCCGGAAGTCCGCTTCATGGAAGCGCAGGAACACGCCCGTAAAATGCACCGTGCCTCCGCCGATCCCTCGGCCCGAATTGTTATGTCCCATCGTCAACGGGTCATGCCCATCCACGATGCGGGTATCCTGCCAGCCCAAGGCCTTCATGGCCAGCTCATCGCTGGCAAAATCCTTCTGCGGATCCCGAATCGGGCCCGCATCAAGCACGACAACACTCATGCCGGCTTCGCTCAGCTCCTTGGCCAGCACCCCGCCGGCCGCGCCCGCTCCGACAATGACCGCATCCACGACTTCCTCCGCATATCTGCGCTTCATCATGTCTCCCGATGCGCCTCCCATGGCTCCAATTGTCCAAGCTGCGTCCGGATATAGCCTCTCGGGTAGGCCGGACCCCCATAGCCGATTCCGGACCAGACCAATGGATGCGAGCAATAAGCTTCCACTGTCCAGGAGAGAAGCTTCTGGAAGAACGCCGACTGGGGCACCTCCCGCCAGAGCTTGGCGGATCCGGCTCTGTTCTCGCTCAGTGCCTTCAACATCCGCTCCTGCTTCTTCCTCTCCAGCTTCATAAACGATACGCCTTCCGTTAACTCCGATTCCTGCTCAATGGCTTTCAGTCCCATTCGAACCAGTACCGGCGCTTCAGGCACTCCGGCCTGCCGCTGCCCTTCTCCCGGGGATTGGTTCAAGGATTGATCCACGTGACGGATGACATATTCCAGAATCTCCGGGTCAGTATCATCCACGAGAAGGGAGGCGATCTCCCGGATCAGCTCCGCCTCCACCGCCGTCAGGAACCGAAGCTCCCCCCGGAGCTGGAGCCGTCCGGTCACGATGGCCCGCGTATGGCCGTCCCACTCTTTCTTCTCCTTCATCACATCATAGGACGGATAATGGCTCTTGATCTCCATTGGCTTCACCCCGCCTTCCAATAGACGGCGATCAGGCCCAGTACGCTGAGAGCAGAGAACATCAGCGGGAGCGCCACGGGGGGGCCGATCAGGAAGTTCCGAAGGGCCCAGCCTCCGACCCGGATGCCTACGCCGCGGACATGGAAGTAGAAGCCGATCAGCCCTGCCAGAACCCCGAACCACATGAACCCGGTAAACAGATTATGCAGCCACGGGGCATTATACCAGGTCAGAACCATCCCGGTCACGAAGAAGACGGGCGAGGCGATGACTGGAACCCACATGGACTTGTGATGGAAATTTTGCCGGTAATGAAACAGCGTGACTTGGATGCCGATCATCAAGAAGGCCAAGCCGACGAAGAGAATGAGAATCCGATCCAGCGACCATATCGACCAATTCATGGCTGTCCCCTTTTCTAAATAAAGTCAGTTCAGGTTCTAATTTCCCCTATGCCCTTTCATTTATTCCCCCATTCTCCCAAGCAGGCAGGTGCAAACACCCCCTGATGGCATTTATCCGGACCGCCGTTAGGGACATCCCGCATAGGATACGTTGGCAACATTAATCCGGAAAGCGGTATAAATGCGAACCGGAGCCTATTACGGTAAGGGGAAAGGATGAAGCGAATGGCGACGTATCGGGAAGCCTTGCAGGCCAAGGAGAAGCTGTCCAGGACCTATTTGAAGGCAAAAGGGGTTTACGGCATCGGAGTAGGTGCCGCTCATCCGGAACGGCCCGGCTCTGGAGCCGCCGTTATCTTCTACACCGGACAGGCGGTGGCAGGCAGCAAGCTTGCCGCTGCATCGGCCGTGATCACGTCTCGGGGAAAGAAGGTCACCGTTCCGGTCCGGTATGTGGTCACGAAGCCGTTCCGGCGCTACGGAAGCGCCAAGCCGGCGAATCTAACCGGCAAGATAAGGCCTGTCCCGGCAGGCTACAGCATCGGCACCTTGGAGGCCTCCGGCACGGTGGGGTTAATCGTGACCGGCCTGAACGGACAAAATCGTTATGCATTGAGCAATAACCATGTGCTGAACCGCAATAATACCTCCGGCTACTCCGGGACCTATCAACCGGGTGGCGCGGATCCTGACCCGTCCCGGATCGGCCGGCTGGATCGGTTCGTACAGCTTCGGAAGCAGGGCGTCCATTATGTGGACGCTGCGATTGCCGTCCCTCTCCAGAAGCAGCTGCTCAGCCCCACCTACGCCAAGGTAGGAACAGTGCCCGGACACGTCACCTCCTACCGGGTCGGGCAGGTTCTGAAGAAGGTGGGCCGGACAACGGGCCTGGTAACGGGCGTCGTACAATCCGTGCATACGGATGTGAAGATCGATTATGGCGATTACGGGAACCTGGGTACCCTCACCTATCGGAATCAGACAGTCATCCGGGGAACGAATCCCGTCTCCCTGCCGGGGGATTCCGGATCGGTCTGGCTGAGACGGAGCGACGATTATGCCGTTGCGGTCAACTATGCCGGTCCGCCCGACGGGAAGCTGTCGATCGCCTTCCCGGTCCATTGGACGATGCAGGCCTTCAAGACCCGCGTCGCGACACCCGCTGGTGCCGGTAAGGTGAAGGTCGTCAAGCCCCTTAACAACAGCTATGTCCGTCCTCTGACTCCCCTTCAGCTGAAGCGAATCAAGGTCATCCGGGCGAAGACTGCTCCTTAAAATCCTCCCCACAAAAAAAGTCCCGCACACGAATGTGCGGGACTTTTCTGATAGCGGGATGGGCCGCTGATCGTTAAGAGAAGCGCCGTTTGCTGATGAGATAAGTGGTTACGGTTGTCGAGATGCTGCCCTGGTTGTGCAGGAAGATTGTCCAGCGCCGCGGGGTGGACGGGTAGTAATCGGTCGCATACACCTCTACGTCGTCGGTAATGGACCAGCCTCCTGTGATGACCCTTCTGTTGGGGCCGACCGGCAGGTCGATCCGGACGTAGTCGCCGGGGAAGATCGTGAAGGTCTGGTAGACGTCCCGGCGGAAGCCGTTGCCGAGATTCTGGGTGATCTTCGCCTTCGCCGTCAGATGTCTTTTACGGAGAATCTTCTTGGGACTGGCCTTAACTGTCTTTTTCTTCAACATGGAACACACCCTCCCTAAGGTATAGTGGTGTCTGCGGGAGCTTCTCAACTCGTTCCGCAGATAATATAACCTATGAGAGAGACTCTATCAGGGTGTAGACCAATCGATAGGTTCCTTCGCGGAATTTTACAGCAGTGGCGGGACGTATCGTTTGAAAAATCTCCAAGACTATCTCGTATCGTCTATTGAAGCTGCCTCCTGCTTCTGACATAATGTGCAAAAGGTCATTTTCTATCGCACCCAATGATCATAAGGAGGCTGTTTCGAGTGAAAGGGATCATTACCGTATTAGGCAAGGACAGGGTCGGTATCATCGCCAAGGTGTGCACTTATCTGGCCGATCAGAACGTGAATATTCTGGACATCTCCCAGACGATCGTCCAAGGCTTCTTCAACATGATGATGATTGTCGATGTGTCGGGCTCGAACAAGTCCTTCGAGACTCTGGTGGAGGACCTGCAGGACGTAGGGCATTCCATCGGTGTGGAGATTAAGCTGCAGAACGAGGAAATCTTCAACATCATGCACCGGATCTAGAACGTCTACAGACAGGGAGAGAGAGCCATGATTTCCATTGGGGAAGTGCAAGAAACGAATCAGATGATCCGCGAGATGAATCTGGACGTCCGAACCATAACTATGGGCATCAGCCTGATGGATTGCGCCCATTCGGACCTT
The DNA here is from genome assembly GCF_051594765.1 of Oryzibacillus soli. Taxonomy (NCBI): domain Bacteria; kingdom Bacillati; phylum Bacillota; class Bacilli; order Caryophanales; family Paenibacillaceae; genus Oryzibacillus; species Oryzibacillus soli. The sequence goes on along the minus strand of NZ_JBPPGJ010000005.1, from coordinate 190,496 downwards.
GAGATCTTCTGCCGGAACGTCTATGACAAGATCACCCGTTCCGCCGAGCATCTCGTCCGGACCGGTGAAGATCTGGAGAAGCAATTCGGCGTGCCTATCGTCAACAAGCGGATCTCGGTTACGCCAATCTCCATCGCCGCCGGCGGATTGCATACGGATACGTATGTACCCGTTGCGGAGATCCTGGACAAGGCGGCCAAGGAAGTCGGGGTCAACTTTATCGGAGGGTTCTCGGCCTTGGTACACAAGGGCTTCACCAAAGGAGACCAGATCCTGATCCGCAGCATTCCCGAAGCCCTGGCCGTGACGGACCGGGTCTGCTCCTCGGTCAACGTAGGCTCCTCGCGCACCGGAATCAACATGGATGCGGTGAAGCTGATGGGCCAGATCATCCGGGAAACCGCTGAATGGACCCGGGAGCGGGATTCCATCGGCTGCGCCAAGCTGGTGGTCTTCTGCAACGCCGTGGAGGACAACCCCTTCATGGCAGGAGCGTTCCATGGCGTGGGCGAGCAGGAATGCGTCATCAACGTGGGGGTCAGCGGCCCCGGCGTGGTGAAGCGGGCATTGGAGGATGTGCGGGGGCAGGATTTCGAGACGCTCTGCGAGACGATCAAGCGGACCGCCTTCAAGGTGACCCGGGTCGGACAGCTGATCGCGCAGGAAGCCTCCAAACGATTGGGCGTGCCCTTCGGCATCATTGATCTCTCCCTGGCGCCGACACCGGCTGTAGGCGACTCCATCGCCGAGATCTTCCAGACCATGGGCTTGGAGGAAGCCGGTGCGCCGGGAACCACGGCGGCTCTGGCCATCCTGAACGACAACGTCAAGAAGGGCGGAGTTATGGCTTCCTCCTACGTTGGCGGCTTGAGCGGCGCCTTCATTCCGGTCAGCGAGGACCACGGCATGATCGAGGCGGTGAAGCGCGGCGCTCTGACTCTGGAGAAGCTGGAAGCCATGACCTGCGTCTGCTCCGTCGGTCTGGATATGATCGCTATTCCCGGAGACACCAAGCCGGAGACCATCTCGGGCATCATTGCGGACGAAGCCGCCATCGGAATGGTCAACAACAAGACCACAGCCGTCCGGATCATTCCGGTGATCGGCAAGCAGGTAGGCGAAATGGTCGAATTCGGCGGACTTCTCGGCTATGCGCCGGTCATGCCGGTCAACAGCTTCGACTGCAGTTCCTTTATTGCAAGAGGCGGCCGGATTCCGGCGCCGATTCACAGCTTTAAGAATTAAGACATAGAGAACGGCGGGCGCGAGATGCGTTCCGCCGTTTTATTTATGAATCCCCTCCGGATGGAATCGTCAATCGGGACGGAGTCTCGCCCGCCATATGCGGCAGCCGGTCCGGCTTGGGCATGTAGCGCGCTTCCCCTTCCCCATTCATCTCCGGAAGCTGTCCCCAATACTTCTTCGGCATATGTGCCATCCGGAGCCTGGGATTGACCCGTCCTTCCACTGCGACCGTGTCGTAGAACCGCTTCCACAAGAGACGGAACTGTTCCTCCGCCGCGTCGGGTGCCGCCAGGCTCAGCTCCTCCAGCGGGAGGATGCGGGACTCGCCGGGGCGGTGTACCAGGGCCATCCGGTGGGTTTCGTCGTAGATCAGGAAAGCTTCGTTCCGGTACCGGTCGCAGAAGTGCTCCATAATGACAGGAAGTACGGCATTGTCCGGCCGGATCACCGCCACCTTCACCTCTCCATAGACGCTGAACCGGACGAACCCCATAAACCGGTGGCCCTCCCGCGTCAGGTGCTGAACCGCCTTATTCAGGTCATGAACGGTATCGTCAGCCAGCATATCCATGACGGCTCTCCCCCGGGAATATCCGAGCCGGAGGAATTGCAGGATTAGCATCTCCTTGCGGGGACTGCACGTATGGAAGCCCAGCCGCACCAGCTCCTGGGCCTCGGGCGAGATACGCCCCGGTATGGAGCGATAGACTCGGTCCGCCTTGACGGGATCGGTAACGATTCGCTTGGACTCGAACAGCCAGCCCTCCTCCCCGTTCTCGGAGCAGATGTCCATGGGGATTTCCTTGCGCTCATAGCTTTCGAACACGCAGCACATCAGCCCCTCGAAGCTGCCGTCATAAGAGTAGATCAGAGTTGGCCGGTCAAGCATTGAATCAGACTCTCCTTCGCCGTGGAGGGATCGTCGAACAGCGTCAGCTGCTCCACTTCCGGCTGCTGCAGCTTCCGGAGCTCCTGCGCCGAGATAAGCGAGCGCAGCACATTGCTCTCATTAACCCGGAGTCCCTCCAGCGCCTTCCCCTTGCATGTGATAAAATATTGGGCCCGCTTCAGCACAACCCCCAGCTTCTTCAAGGCAGCGTAATCCAGGCTTCCGGTTTTCCGTGCGGTCAAGATCCGCTGCGCGCTGCGAACCCCGATGCCGGGAACTCGAAGCAGCATCTCATATGGAGCTTGGTTGACCTCCACCGGGAACAGCTCCATATGGTGAATCGCCCAATTGCATTTGGGATCGATCAGCGGATTGAAGTTGGGATTCCGGTCGTCAAGCAGCTCCTGTGCCTGGAACCCGTAGAAGCGAAGCAGCCAATCCGCCTGATACAGCCGATGCTCCCGAAGCAGCGGCGGCTTCGTCTCCACGGAGGGGAGCAGCGAATGCTCCGTAACCGGCATATAAGCGGAATAGAATACCCGCTTCAGGTTATATTTGCGGTACAGCCCTTCGGTCAAGGTCAGGATCTTGTAATCCGTATCCGGAGTTGCACCGACGATGAGCTGGGTGCTCTGGCCGGCCGGTGCGAACTTGGCGGCGTGCCGGTACTTCACGAGCTCCGTGCTGGACTCGCGGATCTTCTCCCGGATCAGTCCCATGGGCTTCAGGATCGAATCCTTGCTCTTGTCCGGTGCCAGCAGCTTCAGGCTCTCCTGGGAAGGCAGCTCGATGTTCACGCTCATCCGGTCCGCCAGCATGCCGAGTCTGGAGAGAAGAAGGCTGTCCGCTCCCGGAATAGCCTTCACGTGAATGTAGCCGTTGAAGCGGTACTCCTCTCTCAGGAGCTCCAGCGTGCGAATCAGCTGCTCCGTCGTATAATCGGGACTCCGGATGATCCCTGAGCTTAAGAACAGTCCCTCGATATAGTTGCGCCGGTAAAATTGCATGGTGAGGTCCGCCAGCTCCCGTGGCTTGAATACAGCCCGCGGACGGTCATTCGACCGGCGGTTCACGCAGTATGCGCAATCATAGATGCAGGCATTCGTCATCAGCACCTTCAGAAGCGAGATACAGCGACCGTCCGCCGAGAAGCTGTGGCAGATTCCCATCCCCACCGTATTCCCGAATCCGTTCGGCGTGCTCTTCCGCTCGGCTCCGCTGGAGGTGCATGCCACGTCGTATTTGGCCGAGTCAGAGAGAACGGCCAGCTTATCGATCAGCTCCACAACGCAAGCCCCCTTTATATGGGGCAGTATACCACAGAACATATGTTCTTACCATATTGTACATCAAAAATACAAAAACCGCCCTCTATAAAAAGGACGGTTCCCGTGAGATTATTGCACCTTCTTGGACCGATTGCCGGTCCATACGGCCAAGCCGCCCTTCAGATGGCTGACCGGCCCGTACCCCTTGCGAATCAGGACGGAGGCCGCACGTTTGCTGCGGGCACCGCTCTGGCAATACAGGAAGAGCTCCTTGGCCTGGGGAATCTCGCTCCACCGGTCATTCAATCGGGACAACGGCAGATTGGTCGCACCTGGGATGTGACCCTGATGGAACTCATGGGCCTCCCGGACATCGATCAGCATCTTGTTGCCGGAGTCCTCCATGTTACGGGAGAAATCCTGCTCGTTCAGCTCCGTCAAGCCCTTCACCGGCGCGAAGTGGCGGTATAGGATCCAACCGATGGACAAGAGCAGCACGATGGAGAGTATTTGGGACAGATTCATGGGGATACGCCTTCCCTTCCGAAGGTTGCGGATTGATGACTCTTGATTCCATTATTCCGCCAGGGAAGCGATTCATACCCCTTCTCCAGCATCATCGCGATCAGCACTGTTCGACGAATTGTACCCACATTCCGCCTCCTAATGAGATTGGACTCCGACCGGAGCCGCATAGATCACGAATTCCTCTTCCCCGTCCAAGCGCAGCAGCCGGTCCACGGCCTCCTGCTCGAACGCTGCAATCGCGCAGGTCCCGCACCCGATGGCATGGCTGCTCAAGTACAGATTCTGCATCACATGCCCCGCATCCAACAGCATAACCCGATGGGAACGGTCCGAATATCTCCACTCGCTTCTGTAAGGCACGGCACTGTAGAAGAAGGTCACCGGCGCCTTGGCCGCCCACTTCTGATCGCATAAAGCGAAGGTGACGGCTTCCTCCAGATGCTCCTCTTCCCCGATGTATTCCAGGGCGTGCTCCAGAGGCAGATAGTGATAGATCCCTTCCCGGAGACCCTCTACCCGGAAGACGGCGAGATAGGTTTCGAACGGGTGCCGGGCTCCGGCGGAGGGAACCGGGCGTATGGTCGCGTAGCGGTTTCCCCGGATCCCCTTCACCCCTTGAGTGGTCCACAAGAGGAAGGACAGCTGCTCCAGTGTCAACGCATCCTCCTTGTAGACCCGGCAGCTCTTCCTCTCTTGAACCAGCGTCCAATAATCCGCCGACACCACAGCCGTGGCAAAATCCTCCGGCAAGCTTATCCGCTCCCCGCCTGACGGAGGCTTGGCCAGCGGGGGCTGAGGCAAGCCCCGCTGCTGGTCCGACTCGAGCTCCTCCCCGCCGAATCCGCTCTTCATCAACATCCGGTTGCGACGGATCCGTTCCGCCAGTTCTTCCTCCATACGCTTCATCCTGCTTCCTCCCGTCATTTCTCTGGCCCGTTGTGGCAACATGTGGCATAAGTATACCTGATATCGGGCTTTCCGGACCGGACGAGAAACGAAATCTTTGTGGAAATTATGTAGGTGATAATAATTCTCAATTAATAACAACATAACGCAAGGCTTATCTCTCAAATTTAATATTGACAAGCAAATTGTGGGCAATTATAGTATTTTAGTGTCGCGGGTGATAATGATTATCATTTGCATGTAATGACGTGCGAAGCCTGCCAGAACGCTTTCACCAATAGAGATGAATGTGGGAGGAATGAATGAACATGAAGAAATGGTCTTTACTCGCTGTTCTAGTCCTTGTAGTAGTCTTGAGTGCCTGCGGTGGAAAGAAAGAACCGTCCGCAGATGCCGGCAGCCCGTCTCCGGAGGCCAAATCCGGAACCGTCACCTATACGTCCGAGAACGGTCCCGTAACCGTGCCTGCTAGCCCGAAGCGGATTATCGGACTCTCCAATGCTCCGAACGTGATTGCTCTTGGCGGCACGCTTGTCGGTGTGGACCAATACACCGCCGGCAATCCTCTCTTTCAGGAGAAGACCAAGGGCGTTCAAGTGGTATCCGATGAAAGCCTGGAGAAGATCATCGAGCTGAATCCCGATCTGATCATCGCGGGCTCCTATACCAAGAACCTCGATAAGCTTAGCAAGATCGCCCCCACCGTGGTCTACACCTGGGGCAAGCTCGATTATCTGGAGCAGCAGAAGGAGATCGGCAAGCTGCTGAACAAGGAGAAGGAAGCCCAAGCCTGGGTCGATGACTTCAAGAAGCGTGCGGAAGCCGCCGGTAAGGAAATCAAAACCAAGATCGGCGAGAACGCCACTGTCTCCGTCATCGAGAATGACGACAAGCAGCTCTACGTCTTCGGCAACAATTGGGCGCGGGGAACCGAGATTCTGTATCAGGCCATGGGCCTGAAGATGCCGCAGAAGGTCGTGGACGCCGCACTGAAGCCGGGCTACCACGCGCTGTCCATCGAAGCGCTGCCTGAATTCGCAGGAGACTACATCGTGTTCAGCAAGAACCCGGACGGCAATAGCTCCTTCCTGAATACCGACACCTGGAAAAACATCCCTGCCGTGAAGAGCGGCCGTGTGATCGAGATCAATACCAAAGCCGCCACTTACAGTGATCCGGTCACACTGGAGTATCTTCTCGACATCTTCAAGAAATCGTTCAAATGATGAGCACGTCGTCGAAGCACTCCGCTTGGTTCGCCGCGAAGCTGACCGCCGGCCTCTTGATTCTGGCCGGCATGTTCATCTTCGCGATGGTCACGGGAGCGGTCGAAGTATCGTTCCGGGAGCTTTGGCTTGCCGTAACCTCCCGCGTATCCGGAGATAAGATCTCCATGCTCCGCGAAATCCGTCTGCCCCGTGAAACTGCCGCAGTCTTCGTAGGGGCCGCTCTCGCCGTGTCGGGAGCGGTGATGCAGGGCATCACCCGCAACCCCTTGGCGGATCCCGGGCTCCTGGGGCTGACGGCCGGAGCGAATGCGGCGCTGGCGTTGGCCGTTGCTTTCGTTCCCTCCGCCGGATACTTCGGCTTCATGCTGGCCTGCTTCGCCGGGGCCGCCCTTGGGGCCGTGCTGGTATTCGGGATCGGCATCATGCGCAGAGGCCTTCTCTCTCCCCTCCGGCTGATTCTGGCCGGGGCGGCCGTGTCCACCTTTTTGTATGCGGTAACGGACGGCATCAGCCTCTTTTACAAGATCTCCAAGAATGTATCCATGTGGACGGCCGGGGGGCTGATCGGCACAACCTGGGACCAGCTTCTGGTGATCGTGCCGGTGATCGTCGTAGGCATCCTGGTCGCTCTCCTGTTCGCCCGTCAGGTCACGATCCTGAGTCTTCACGAGGAGGTAGCCGCAGGCTTGGGGCAGAACATCGCCCGCATTCGGGCGGCACTGGTGGTCGTTGTCATCCTTCTTGCCGGGGCTTCGGTATCCCTAGTCGGCAACCTGGCCTTCGTAGGCTTGATGGTGCCCCACGTCGTGCGAACATTCGTAGGCTCCGATTACCGCTTCATCATTCCCATGTCGGCAGTGTCAGGCGGAGTCATGATGCTAGCGGCAGATACATTAGGGCGGACGGTCAGCGCTCCGTATGAAACACCGGTGGCGGCTATCGTCGCCATGATGGGCATTCCCTTCTTCCTGTTCATCGCGCGCAAGGGAGGCCGGTCCTTCTCATGATCTCCTCTTCCCTGCTGCGTAAGCAGCGCATCATTCTGGCCGTCCTGCTGGTCCTGATCGCAGCCACGGCTGTTCTCTCCGCCGGAATGGGCTACTCCTCCCTGTCCTACGGAAGGCTGCTTCCCACCCTGATGGGGGAAGGAACCTTCAAGGAGGAGTTCGTCCTCTTCTCCGTCCGGCTGCCGAGAATCGTCATCACCCTGCTCGCCGGAATGGCACTTGCTGTGTCCGGCTCCATCCTCCAGGGAATTACGCGGAACCCGCTGTCGGACCCCGGCATGCTCGGGATCAATGCCGGAGCCGGAGTAGCCGTCACCGTTTGCTTCCTCTTCTTCCCGGTGGACGCGGGCGCGTTCGCATACCTGCTTCCGCTCGCGGCCTTTGCGGGGGCCTTGATCACCGCTGCGCTGATCTATCTCTTCGCTTACAGCCGGAATGAAGGTCTCCAGCCCATGAAGCTGACCTTGATCGGCGTCGGCTTTTCCATCGCACTCTCCGGGATGATGATCGTCTTGATCTCCGCTGTAGATTACTGGAAGGTGGACTTCATCGCCAAGTGGCTGGCCGGCAATATATGGGGCACGGACTGGCCCTTCATCTGGGCGGTCTCCCCCTGGCTTGCGGTTCTGATCCCCTTCGCGCTGGTGAAAGCCAAACGGTTGAATCTCTTGGAGCTGGGAGACCCGGTGGCGACGGGAATCGGCGTGTCGGTGGAACGGGAGAGAATCGTCCTTCTCCTGACTGCCGTAGCCTTGGCAGCCGCAGCCGTATCCGTCTCCGGCTCCATCGCCTTCGTAGGACTCATGGCCCCGCACATCGCCCGCGCGCTTATCGGCCCTCGCCATCAGCTCTTCATGCCGGTGGCTATCCTGACAGGCGGCTTCCTGCTGCTTCTAGCCGACACGGCCGGGCGGAACCTGACCGATCCCGACGGCATTCCGGCCGGGATCATGGTCGCCTTGATCGGGGCACCGTATTTTATCGCCCTGTTATTCAGAAAGTAACCTGCAAGAAGGAAGCGCCCGGAGCATCATGCCTCGGGCGCTTCTTTTCTACTGTGCTTGTACCAACCGGTAATACGGGATGCTGAGAACAGGCTCGAATCCGAGCCGGATAGCCAGCCGGTAGGAGCCAACGTTTTCCAGCCTGCAGGACCACACGGGCTCCAAGCCACGCTGCAGGATATCGTCGATCAGTGCGGAAGAGACCCTGGCGGCGTAGCCTTGCCCTCTGTGAGACTCCGAGGTTTCTATGCCGATCTCCAGCCGCTTCTGGTCTATGAAGGCCGAGAAGGCCGTTGAAGCCGTTTCACCACCGATGATCAGCGAATAGCCGATTCCCTCCCCCATGAACTGGTCCGCATCCTGCCAGAAGTTCCGGGCTACCACACTCCCGGTCTGATTCCGGAACATCTCCGCCGAAGTCCGAACCGGTTTCGGCTCCCGTTCATCTACCGACCGTTTCCAATCAGCATACCTTTCCGGGTTGAACCGGAAATTCACCCTTGTGTGCCGTTCAATGCCCGGAAGTCTCTCGATCCGTTCCGTCCAATCCCCCATGGGATCGGCTTGAAGCCATTCGGGCTTCGTCCGGGTTCTATCCGCATTCGTAAGGTACTCCTGCAGAGAGCGATGGAACGATTCCCGTTCGGTTCTTCCGAACAACAGGGACATCCCGTAAGGATGAAACACACAGAAGGCGTTCGGATCGTGCGCGCAATCGGCATAGATCAAGCCTGGGATCCGGCATCGGACCACCGCTTCGGCGAACATCGTATTGATCTTCACCTGCTGGAGGGGCTCAAGGGCTTTCCCATATTCACGGGGCTCTAATAGAATCATGGCCATGTCCTTTCTCGGTGCGGTTTTCCTTCCATCCTGGAAGGGATTTCACACATTATGCCATATTTTGGGGTTGCTGGGTATTGCAGAAATGTGAAATCTCCGGGCTATCTTCACGTCGATCCAGCAGCTCTCCGTTTGGTATTCCGCGGTGGAAATGCTACAATATGGGAGAAGCGTTGTTCCGCCGAACGATGCCAATATCCATGAAGGAGCGAATCCCATGAGCTTAAATGTGTATTTGAACTTTAACGGCAACTGCCGCCAAGCGGTGGAATTTTACGCAGAGGTTTTCGGCTCGGACAAGCCCCACATCATGACCTTTGGCGAGTCGCCGTCGAATCCGGACTTCCCGGTACCGGAAGAAGCCAAGAACCTGGTCATGCATACTTTCCTGAACATCCACGGGTCCATGGTCATGTTCTCCGATACCTTCCCGGGATTCCCGTTCGTTCAAGGCAACAACATCAGCCTGACCATCGTCAGCAAGGATGTAGACGAGATCAAGGATCTGTACCGCAAGCTGTCCGAAGGCGGCAAGATCGGCATGGAGCTGCAGGAAACCTTTTGGAGCAAGTGCTACGGCACCTTGACCGACAAATTCGGCATCGAATGGCAGATCAGCTATTCCAACGAATAGAAAAAAGAAGCAGCAGCCCGCAGGCCGCTGCTTCTTCCCTTTCCGATTCTTAGTACATCGGCTTGGAGATGATGACCAGAAGGATGTAGAGTACCAGAACCAAACCTACTGCACCGTAAATTCCGCCTGCGCCGCCTGCTGCATATGCCATGAATGAACACTCCTTTGTGGGGTTATGGTGATCTTGATCTTTCGCTCAAGACCTTATCAATATACGGCGGCTGCCCGTCTCCGGATTGGACGATCGCCCGGTCTCCGAGCCCAAAGTGTGCGTTGTGGGCGGATTTACGTGTGGGTACCCCAATAAAGCAAAAAGGCGAGGCCGAAGGGCCTCGCCATTCCGTTTTTTATCCCAAGAAGGAGGAGAGCATCCATACATGCTTTTCGAGGCTGGTGTGGATCGCCAGAAGCATGTCGCCGGTGGTTTCGTCGTCCGCCGCTTCCGCAGCCTTCATGCCTTCCTTCAGCTCGGCGATGACGGTTTCGAAGTCCGCGATGGTTGCAGCAACCATTTCATTGGCATTCTCGCTGCCTGCCGCTTCCTTGATGGAGGATGCCGCCAAGTAATCCTTCATGGTCGCCAAAGGCTTGCCCTTGATGGCCAGAACACGTTCGGCCAGATTATCGATATGCAGAGCGGCTTCGGTATACAGCTCTTCGAATTTCAGATGCAGAGTGAAGAATTGCCCGCCTTTCACATACCAGTGAAAGTTGTGAAGCTTCACGAACAGGACGCTCCAGTTCGCGATTTGTTTGTTCAACACGTCAGACAGATTAACACTCATCCTCGTTACCTCCCATATTATGTATGTCCATGTACTATTGTACATGTTTTGATGTACAGAGAGGTATTACAATTTTAGCAACATTTCAATGTTAGAGCGATGTTACCTCTTTTTGCGTAGGGACTTGGATTTGCTATTGTCCCCAAGATGTGGTATAGTGGCAACATCGGATTTTTGGATCAGCATTCACATAATGGAGAGGGTTGTTTACTGAAGGGAATAACCTTGTCTATTATGTGAATCTTTTTTTCTGCCCGGAAGATCCGTGCAAATTACACCCTTGGAGGCAATCCCCATGCAAACCGGTACAGTAAAGTGGTTTAACGCAGAGAAAGGCTACGGCTTCATCACGACAGAAGGCGGCAACGATGTATTCGTCCACTTCAGCGCCATCACTGGCGAAGGCTTTAAGACTTTGGACGAAGGTCAACGCGTCGAATTCAACGTCGTTCAAGGCAACCGCGGTCCGCAAGCTGAGAACGTCGTTAAGCTGTAAGCGCGAATAAGCTGCCCCCTCCTCTCCAGGATGCCAGGGGCAGCTTTGTTGTTACTACCATATCTTGATACCCCTACAAGGAGGGCACAACGATGTACTATTCCCGCAAAAAGTCGGTGGAGGAAAGACCTTCGGAGGAAACCCCCGTATGGATTTGCCAGAAGGACGGCTGCAATGGCTGGATGAGGAATAATTTTGCCTTGGAAGCCGAGCCGGTGTGCCCGTTGTGCCAATCCCAGATGACCAGCGGCGTCAAGACGCTTCCGATCTTGAATCCTTCGAACTACGGCTACAAAGCGTAAAGCTTATCCATCCACCAGCCCTAACTCAATACCTCTAGATCATCCAAATTATCAGCCCTTGGCCAAGCAGCCGAGGGCTTTTTGTTGTCCGTATCTCCGAATACCCGCGTCTGTTACTCGGCACATCCAAGGATTGACAAGGCGGGAAGCAATTGATATGATTTATTCATAGTTATCTTATAGGAATTATATCTTTTCCCTAAGGAAGGGGGAGCCTGCTCATGAAAGATGTGCCCTTGGTTTACGTGAAGGCGAACCAGATTGGGATTGTCGGATCCGTTCTGGCCCTGCTGTTGTTCCGAGAGCCCGTGATTGCTGGAGCGCTGCTGGCGGTACAGGTTACTGGCCTGGCATCCGGAGGCGGATGGAACCTATTCGTCCTGGCCGTGAAGCCGTTCCTGCGCAGCACCGGTTCCGGCAGGCAAGCCGCAGTGCTGACCCGGTTCAACAATGCACTGGCCGTAATATTCCTGACGCTGTCTTCCCTCTTCTTCCTTATTGGCGCGAACGCAGCAGGCTATATTACCGCTTCCCTCCTATTGGCTGCAGCAAGTGCCGCACTCCTGGGCTATTGCATCGGCTGTACCATTTACTTCCGCTATAAGCAATGGAAGGCCATCAGACGTACCCATTCCTAAGAACACTGGCATAAGAAGGCGCCGGCGGCGTATGATACGGAGCATTCCGAACCATACGCCGCCGGCGCTTATATGATTGATGGCGACCATAAAACGGCGGCTGTGATCAGCAGCCGCCGCTCGGGTCATCATACGCCGGGAATCCGTGTTCAATGTCCCGTCTTCCTGCGCATGGCTTTGTACATAAGGAATGATGCGTCCGAGGATGCCGTCGAGACCCTTCCCTTGCCCCAGCCGACCCCCTCCCGGTAACTGCCGAGAAGGCCCGCACTGTCGAGCTCCGATTCCGCCACGGCAATCTCCTGCTCGGCATGGGGGGCCACATACAGGGCATCCACCGGGCAGTAGAGCTCGCACATGAAGCAGGTCTGGCAATCATCCTTACGGGCGATGACGGGAATGCCGTCGGCCCCCGCTTCGAACACGTTCGTCGGGCATACCTCTACGCAGGAGTTGCAGCTGACGCAGCGCTCTTCGCTTACAATCTCGATCATACGGCCGTCACCTCCTTCACGGTGCTTGCATCCGGCTTCACCCATACCTCATCTAATCCGCCGGACAGAAGCCGGTATTGCTGCGCGTTGTCCTGCTGGGCATAATCCTCCCGCTTATGCATGCCCCTGGTCTCCTTGCGCTCCAGCGCGGACGCGTACATCCACCGTGCGGTGGCCGTCATGGCCGCCGCTTCACGGGCTTTGGACAGATGGGCGTCTCCCGCCAAGGAACCGTTCCGGATCTCGTTCCAGACTTGGTCCAAGCGGCTGATGGAAGCGCGAAGCTTCACATCGCTGCGGAACAGGTTCCGGTCATACGGGGCGACTTCTTCCCGGACCGCCTCGATGATTCCGCGTGTGGCGGTCCCGACTGCCGCCCCGTGCCCGTTGGCTGTAGGAGTAACGCCGGCGCCCCTTACCTGACGGGTATAGGCAAGCTGGCCCAGCTTCTTGGCATAAGCCGCCGCCCCTTCACCGGCCCAGGAACCGGAGGACATGGCCCAGGCCGCGTTATGGCTGCCGCCCCCTGTGAAGCCTCCGCAGATGAACTCCCGGGTGGCCGCATCGCCGGCGGCGTACAAGCCAGGCACCGCCGTAGAGCAATCCTCTCCGGTCAGATGGATGCCGCCCGTTCCCCTAACGGTTCCCTCCAATCTCATCGTAACCGGGAACAGATCGCGGAACGGATTGATGCCGGCCCGATCGAAGGGCAGGAAGAAGTTTGGCTGCGCCAGACGCATCCACTTCTGTTCCTCATGACCCGCCTGATCGAGACGGGCGAAAACCGGCTGGGTCAGGAGTGTCCGGGCGATCACGGAACGTCCCCGCTGGGAGCCGGCTCCTTCGATGACCGTTCCGTCCGCATGGTAGAAGGTCGCCCAGGTATAGAAGGCCGATTTCGTCACGGAGGCGAATGCCGGTGCGATCGAGTAGGCATTGGAGAACTCCATGCCGGACAGATGGGCACCTGCCTCGGCTGCCAGCAGATAGCCGTCACCCGTCAAGACATTGCATCCGAGCGCCTTGCTCAGGAAGGCGCAGCCGCCGGTGGCGATGACCACAGCACTGGCTTGGACGGTCCAGGCTTCTCCGGAATGCAAATGGACCCCGTTTGCCCCTCCCACACCATGCTCATCGGTCAGGAGCTCCAGCACAGGACTGTGATCCAGGATGCGGACACCGGCCTTCTGGATCAGCTTTCTCATGAGCCGCATGTATTCCGGACCTTGCAGGCTGCGGCGGAACGATTGGCCCTCGTCATCGATCGGGAAGGGGTACCCGTACTCGGCGAGCCGGTTCATATTGGAATAGGTCCGGTCCAGCACCCGGGTGGCCCATCGGCGGTCGGCCAGATACCCTCCCAATGCCTCCCGGCTCTTCAAAGCCTCCTCCCGCTTCTCCTCTGTAGGCTCCACATACCATACGCCGGTTCCTGAAGGCGCGGTCGCTCCGCTGGTGCCGCAATAGCCCTTATCCGCCAGCACCACCGATGCTCCTTGTGACGCAGCCGTTAATGCGGCCCAAGTTCCTGCCGGCCCTCCTCCGATCACCAGGACATCCGCATTCCCATGGTTATGCAACGGTTTCATCGTTTCAACCTCCCATTTTCTCATTTAAACAAAAAGAGACCCGTGAAATTCACGCGTCTCCAGTTGACTGGTAGATGGTTATAGGATCTAAAACCATATTTACCAAGCGTTTTACTTGGTTATGGATGAAAATGTATCATAGTCCTTTTGCGACTGTCAATCATTATTTTAAAATTAAAAAGGTTATTGACAGCCTCGTAACGTCTTGGTAAGATTCACTCAAATACGACCTAGCCGATAGGATTTATCGGTTTAACGAAACGAAGGCGGCTATTGTTCTTATCATGATCTATATCATTAGTTTACCGTACAAACGGAGGCTATTCTTTTCATAAGAATAAGCCTTTTTTTGTTACCCGGAGAGGAGTGAAAGATATGAGCACCCCCATCTTGGAAGTCAAGCAAGTGGACAAAAGCTTCATCACCCGGAACGGTACGGTTCAAGCCCTTCTGAACATCGAGCTGACCGTCAAGGAAGGAGAGTTCCTGACAGTCATCGGGCCTAGCGGCTGCGGCAAGAGCACACTGCTCAAGATCATTGCGGGCCTTGATATTCATTATGAAGGAACCGTCACACTGGAGAACCGGCCCGTCAGGGGCCCCGGGATCGAACGGGGCTTCATCTTCCAGGAGCCCCGCCTGTTCCCGTGGCTGACCGTAGAGCGCAACATTGCCGCCGACCTGCCGCTTCACGACACGGAGATCCGAAGGCGGGTTGACGAGCTGATCGAGCTGGTCCGGCTGAAGGGCTTCGAAAGGTCTTACCCCCGGGAGCTGTCGGGCGGGATGGCTCAACGGGTAGCCATTGCCAGAGCCCTCCTCCGCAATCCCAAGGTGCTGCTGCTCGATGAGCCCTTCGGTGCTCTGGATGCGTTCACCCGATCCCACATGCAGGAGGTTCTCTTGGACATCTGGCAGCAGAACCGGACTACGATGATCTTCGTCACCCACGACATCGACGAAGCCGTCTATCTGGCGAACCGCATCGTCATTCTGAAACCGAGACCCGGATCCATCCGCAAAATCGTGCCGGTGGACCTTCCATTCCCCCGCAAGAAATCCAGTATCTCCTTCCAGGAATACCGGCTCCACGTTCTTAATGAATTCGAGCGGATCGAGGAGCTGGAGCTGATCGACAGCTCGGGTATCTGAACGGATCCGCTGCCATCCCAAGAAGATGAGGTGAACCTAACGTATGAGTCAACCGACCAAAGCATGGGCCGTGCCCCTCCCGGCCGACCCCGCCGTCAAAGCCCGAAAGGGCCGGACTACCCGCAAGGAAGGCTACAAGCCGGGCGGCTTCCTGCTGGGAGCCCTCTTCCCCGCGGCTCTCCTGATTTTTTGGCAGCTTGCCGGGGATCGGGGGATCGTCTCCCCGAATCTTTTGCCCACCCCCTATGACATCGGCCTGGCCTTCCGGGATCTGATCCGCTCCGGCGAGATCTTCGGACACCTCCGGATCAGCCTCTACCGGGTGCTGGTCGGCTTCCTGATCGGAGGCACCTTCGGACTCCTATTCGGCATTGCCGTCGGATTCTTCCGCAAAGTGGAGCAAACCCTGGACCCCAGCTTCCAGATGATCCGGATGATTCCCCATCTCGCCGTTACCCCCTTGTTCATCCTGTGGTTCGGCTTCGGGGAGCTCTCGAAGATTCTCCTGATCGCCAAGGGGGCCTTCTTCCCGATCTATGTCAACACGTTTCTCGGCATTAGGGGGGCCGACAACAAGCTGTTCGAGGTCGCACGGGTCCTGCAATTTAACCGGTATCAGCAGATCGTGAAGCTGATCCTTCCCTCCGCTCTTCCCAACATTCTGCTGGGTGTCCGCCTCTCCATCGGAGTGGCTTGGCTGGGCCTCGTCGTCGCGGAGCTGATGGGCTCCAGCGAAGGGATCGGCTATCTGATTCTGGATGCCCGTCAGTTCTCCCAGACCACCGTCGTCTTCGTAGGCATCATCATCTTCGCTGTCTTCGGCAAGATAACGGACTCCATTGTCCGGTTCCTAGAGAGAAAGCTGCTTCGCTGGCGCGACAGCTTCTCCGGCTAAACCGCGATCCTATCCTACCATACCAGAGAGGGGTACCACTCCATGTCCATGCTGACTACCCATATCGCATCGCCTGCCCGTAAGCTCCGCACCGCCGCTTTGACGCTCCTGACCGCCGTCTCCCTGTTCGCCGTCACCGCCTGTGGAGAGAAGCCGGATGCCACTGCCGGTGCATCTGCAGCCGCGACTGCCAAAGCAACCGCAGCTCCATCGTCCGCAGCCGGTACCGCCCCCGCAGGCAATACCGCCAAGCCCATCCCGGAGGCGCTCCGCGTCGGCTATATCGGCGCCAATCCGCTGAACCTGCCACGCGGTGCCGAGGGCTGGGGCTTCTACAAGGGAAGCTCAGCCGAGGACCTGAAGAAGCTCGGCATTACCGAAGTGAAGTTCACCGCCTTCCCCAACGGCCCCGATCTTAACGAAGCGCTCTTGGCCGGTCGGCTGGACGTGGGTATCCTCGGCGATACACCGGCCATCGTCGCCCGCTCCAACGGCTCCAAGACCCGTCTGATCGGCTTCAGCAACGTGGGCATGAACGCCTACATCATCGGCAAGAAGAACGGTCCCAAGACCTTGGCCGACTTGAAGGGCAAGCAGATCGCCGTCCAGAAGGGCTCCTACATCCACCGGTATCTGGTCGGAGTGCTGAAGAAGGAGTACCTGTACGACTCCGTGAAGATCATCCACCTGCTGTCCGCCGATGCGGAGGCGGCTCTGGAGCGCGGGGAGATCGACGCCCTGGCCGCAGCCAGCGGAGCCGGCCCCCAGCTCGTCGCGAAGGGGTTCCCCTTGATTGACGAAGCGTCCAAGAACCCGACCTTGACCGGCACCAGCTTGACCGTCGTATCCGAGGAATACTTAACCAAGAATCCCGGTTTCCCTAAGGTGTGGAACGACTTGAAGGGGAAAGCCTTGAACGATCTGTTGGCCAAGCAGGACGCCTACTATGAATTCTTGGGACAGATCTACAAGTATCCGCCGGAGATCATCCGCAAGGATTATCCTATCGGTGAGATTCCGGAACAGCCTCTCCCCGAGGCGGCGCTGAAGCAGCTGGAGGGCACCAAGCAGTTCATCATCGACGAAGCCTTGGCCAAAAAAGACTTCAGCCTGCCGGATTGGCTGCTGAAATAAATAAACCGCCGTACGGCCCTGATCGGCACCTCCATTGTTAGAACGTCTCTAACCATCGGGGTGCCGTTCGGCTGTGTACGGCGGTTTTGTGTGAGACGCGGATTACGCGCCCTGGAACGATCTCAGCATCCAGACGTGCTTCTCCAAGCCGGTGCTGATGGCCAGGAGCATATCTCCGGTGGTTTCGTCCCCGGCGTCCTCCGCGGCCTTCATGCCGGTCTTCAGCTCTTCGATGACGGTCTCGAAGTCCGAAATGACGGCGGCAACCATCGCATTCGCATCCTCTCCGCCCTGAGCCTCCTTGATGCTGGATTCGGTCAGGTACTCCTTCATGCTGGCCAAGGGCTTGCCCTTGATGGTCAGCACCCGCTCCGCGAGCTCGTCGATATGTAGGGCCGCTTCGTTGTACAGCTCCTCGAATTTCGCATGGAGCGTAAAGAACTGGCTGCCTTTGACATACCAATGATAATGGTGCAGCTTAACGAAGAGCACGCTCCAGTTGGCCAGCTGCCGGTTGAGAATGGGGGTTAAGCTTCCGGTTTTGCTTGGGGTTTCGACCGCCATGTTGTAAGGATCCTCCTTCTAAGGTGTATAGACACTTGCAGGTTACCCTAATCCGGAGGGATTATTCGGGTTGAGCTATGCTTGGGCCTGGACCCGCAGCGGTGATTGTGCTATGGTAACAGCTGAGGACAAAGACATATTTGTCCTTCCGGTGTCATATACATCTGGATCAAAAGCATGAAGCGAAAAGGAGACCGTTTCGTATGGCAGCGTCCCTCTTGAGTCTGTCCACGTTTTCGTTTCTGTTGGTCACCCTCTTTACGCCGGTCCTGATCTGGGGACTGCGTTCCCTCCGGCTGACGCAGCCCATCCGCGCGGAGCTTCCGCCGGACCATCAGGCCAAGCGCGGCACCCCCCTGATGGCAGGCATGATCCTGCTGGTCGGGGTCGCCGTTTCCCTGAGCTTCTATCCCAAGCCGCTCGTCCTGTTCCTATGCGCCACCTTCCTCCTGTTCAGCCTGATCGGCTTCGCGGACGATTTCAAGAAGGCGGCCTTTCAAGATCCTAACGGCATATCGGGACGGACCAAGCTTGTGTTCCAGTTCGCTTTTACCGGGATTCTGCTGTTCGTGCTGATGCGGACCTTCTCCATCGGACCGGAGCTTCGGCTGACCGATGCCTTGTCGCTTCCCATCCCCGCCCTGCTGTATATCCTGGCCATGGTCCTGTTCATTGTCGGTACCGCGAACGCCATTAATTTCACGGACGGCTTGGATGGACTCTTGATCAACGTATCGATTCCCACCTATTTCTTCTTCTTCATGATCTCCGATCATCCCGAGGTCAAGCTGTTCTGCCTGATCATGATCGGCTGTCTGCTCGGCCTCTTGATCTATAATCTGTACCCGGCCCGCGCTTTTATGGGCGATACGGGGTCTCTGGCCATCGGTGGCTCCCTCTCCTTCCTGGCCGTCGTGGAGAAGGTGGAGCTCCTGATTCCCGTCCTGTTCTCCGTCTACCTCGTCGAGCAGTTCTCCGTGATCCTGCAGGTGTGGTATTACAAACGGACGAAGCTCCGGCTGTTCCGGATGGCTCCCATCCACTATCATTTCAGCCTGAAGTACGGATGGTCCGAGAACAAGATCGTAATGGTGTTCGGGTTCATCTCCTGGGCATCCGCCTTGGTCTCGTGGCTGTACTGGTATGTGTTCATGTCTTGAACCTTGGCCCAACCGCAAGAAAAACCGCAAGCTCCGAATCCTCGGCGCTTGCGGTTTTTTGTTGGCGTTGAGGGGCTCCCGCATAAGGGACCAGCCCCCCGGGAACATTACCTTCCTAAGCAGAGAACGGGAAACGAAGGAAGGGATTGCCTTGAAAAAGCTGGTCTTCGTCCTGTCGATTCTGATCTTGATCGCCGCAGGCGGAGCCGTTAGGCTATTCGATACCGGGAACATGCTGCATGCTCGCGGAGGGATTCCTTCCGAGTATGCGCTAAGCGGCGAGGAAGCCGAATGGGATCACTCCGCCCGGCTCCTGATCCAGCTGCAGAAGAACCGCTATGCCGCAGCCGCTCTGTCCCGTAGCCGCACTGCCTCCGGCGGTATGACAAGCGGTGCCTGCCGGTTGATCGCTGCCTGCTACACCTTCTTCGGCTACGAGCCCGCACTGCCCTACCACCAGATCCGGCTGCTCCTGCAGGTGTTGGATATCGGGACAGGGTTGCTCCTGTATGCCGCCGTGTTATTGATGCTGGGCGCTCCTGCCCTGGCATGGATGGTCTCCGCGCTCTACATGGCCGGTCCCCTGCTTCAATCCCCTTCCGCATGGCTGCCCTCCGACGGATGGAGCACCTTTTTGCAGGCGTGGGTGCTATGCTGCCTCCTGCTCTTCTTCGGCATGGGCCGCAGCTCCAAGCTGGTGGGACTGCTATGCGGCGTCACCTTCGGCTTCGGAACCCTCCTCGATCCCCCGCTGTTTCCGTTCCTGCTCCTGTTTGCCGGCGCGGCCGGCCTTCGATGCTTCTATACCCGGAGAGATGTGGCCCCTTTTCTCTTGGCCTTGGCTTGCTGCCTCTTCATCCTGGCTCCATGGTGGCTCCATTCCGTTCGGACGGCTCCGGCGCCGGATCGGATCATCGCTCGTCAGCTGAGCCTCGAGCTGCCGTCAGAGAACGGCCTGAATCGTCAGGACCGCAACTAGGGCGGATACGCCGATCTCCAGAATCCCGCTCTGCTTCACGGTCAGGCCGATCCGGGGAATCAACGCGCTTCTCGCCAGCAGGAAGCCGGATAAGAGAAGCAGCAGCGGCTCCCCGTACCAGAGCGCCGCCGCCCCCAACAGCAGGTGATAGAGCACCGATCCGGCATAGAACACCGGATTCCCCTTCTCCCGGATCAGCGTCTTCACGTAATACACCGTCCCGGTGAAGTACAGCACGCAGAGCACGAACAGCGTGGAGGCCAAGTCCCAATCGTCTCCGCCTCCCAGGTAATAGACCGGGAATACCACGGAAGAGAACTGGACGATAGCGGTCAGATCGTTGACCACCGTTCTCTCCCGGTTCATGCGGGCGTAGATGCCGTTCACCGCCAGCAGCGGAAGCAAGGCAAGCCCGTAATAGATCAGCCGCGGCTCCAACAGGAGCAAGGCTGCTCCTGCGGGCAGCAGCAGCCCGCCGTAGAGCAGCGCGGGTCCCCGGTACCGCTCCTTCCGGCCGGTACGGACCCATTGCAGCACCGGGAAGCTGAACAGATACGCCAGCAGCCAGCAGACGAACATCAGAGCGTGGATCGGTCTGGCTCCCGCTGCCGCCACCCCGAGTATGTAGGGCACGGCCAGCATGGCCCATGCCCCGTGCTGATTCGGAATATATCGTTTCATGATGCACCTCCTAATCACGATTGAAGCACAGCGTACCGAATCTCTATGTGACCCCGCTCACATATTGTCAAGCCACTCCCCGGAAGGTACAATAATACCAGTCCTTAGAAGTCCCGCCATTATTCTTCCGGAACGGAGCAGCTTGCCATGAGACTCTACATCATCCGCCATGCGGATCCCGACTATCCCAATCATACCATAACCGAGGCCGGACATCTCGAAGCGCAGGCCTTGTCCAAGCGAATGGCCGTCCATGGATTGGACCGGATCTACGCCTCCCCCATGGGGCGTGCGCTGGACACCATGCGATACACCTCCGAGCTGCTGAGCCTTCCCCACGAAGTGGAGGAGTGGACACAGGAGCTCAGCCTGAAGCTGGAGGAGACCCCCTACGGACGCTTGTCCCATTGGGATCTTCCCGGCGAAGTGATCCGGGGCCAGGACGTCTTCCCCACCCACGAGACCTGGAAGGAGCTGGACTATTACGCCGGAACCGAAGGGCCCTCCACCTTCGAGAAGCTGAAGGCCGCTTCCGACGAATTCCTGAAGCGCCAAGGCTTCGAGCGCGTCGGCGGCCGCTACCGGATTCTTCGCCCCCAGAACAAGGACCGCATCGCGGTCTTCTGCCATGGCGGCTTCGGACTTACCTGGCTGGCCCACCTGCTGGAAATTCCGGTAAGCCTGGTCTGGTCCGGCTTCTGGATGCCGCCCAGCTCCGTCACCACGATCCTCTTCGACGAACGGTCCGAGGAGTGGGCGGTGCCCCGCTGCATCGGCTTCGGCGATGTCTCGCACCTGTATGAGGCCGGTTTGCCGGTCCGTCCCCGCGGAGTCATCACCAACTTTGACTAAGCACATCAAAAAGCGGCTTCCAGCCTGTAGGCCGGAGCCGCTTTTTGACGCGCTCTGCATGAGACCTATTCGGACGCCGCTTCCAGGGCAGGGGCATCGGCAGCAGCCTCTGGAGCTTCCTCGTCGGACGGCTCCTCGGAAGCCGCATCCGCCGGCGACAGCGCGACCGGCGCATTCCCGCCGGACATCACTTGCCGGTACAGCTGCACGTACTGCTTCGCCGATTGCTCCCAGCCGAAATCCGTCTTGGCGATGTTCTTCATGATCTGGTTCCAGGCCTCTTCGTCCGCATAACACTTCAGCGCCCGCTTCACCGCATACAGCATCTCGTGGGCGTTGTAGTCGAAGAAGGTGAAGCCGGTGCCTTCGCCCGTATCCTCATTATAGGCGGACACCGTATCCTTCAAACCGCCGGTTTCTCGGACGATAGGCACGGAGCGGTACCGGAGCGCGATCAGCTGGCCCAGTCCGCAGGGCTCGAATTGGGAGGGCATCAGGAACATATCCGAAGCCGCATAGATCTTGCGGGCCAATCCGTCGTGGAAGGTGATGTGGGCCGACACCTGGTCCGGATGCCAATGGGCCTTATCCAGAAACAGATGCTCGTACCTCTCTTCTCCGGTGCCCAGCACGACCAGCTGCAGCTTCTCGGCTAAGAGCTCGTCCATCATGGTCTGAATCAGATCCAGGCCCTTCTGCTCCACCAGCCGGGAGACAATGCCGATCATCGGGATCCGTTCGTCCACCGTAAGTCCCAGCTCCGCCTGCAGCGCCGTCTTATTCCTCCGCTTCTTCGAGAGCGCGTTCCGGAAGGGCTCCGCCAGATTCGGATCCTTCATGGGGTCGAACAGCGTGTTGTCGATGCCGTTGACGATACCGGTCAGCTCCCCGCTCCAGCTCCGCTTCCGCAGAACACCGTCCATTCCTTCCCCGTAATATTCGGTCTGGATCTCCTCGGCGTAGGTCCTGCTCACGGTGGTCACCACGTCCGCCGATTCCAGAGCGGCCTTCATGCAGTTGCCGTCCCCGTAATATTCCAGATGATCCCCCATGCCGAAGTACTCGTCTCCCATGCCCAGGAGATCCTGCATCAGCTTCCGGTTAAAACGGCCTTGATACCGAAGGTTGTGGATCGTAAACACCGTCTTGATGGATTGGTAGAACGGATGCTGCATATACAGCCGCTTCAGCAGATACGGGATAAGTCCCGTCTGCCAGTCATGGCAGTGCAGAATATCCGGCTTGAACCCCAGGTGGGGCAGTGCTTCCAGCACCGCCCGGCTGAAGTAGATGAAGCGTTCGGCATCGTCCCCGTACCCATAGAGACCGCCGCGCCGGAAGTAAAACTCATTGTCCACGAAGTAGTAGGTGATGCCGTTGTGCTCCAGCACCTGCACGCCGCAGTATTGGTTCCGCCAGCCCAGGAAGACGGACAGGGTGGCCGCCGTCTCCATCTTGGACCGGAACGACTCCGCAATGTCGCCGTACTTCGGCAGAATCACGCGGACGTCCAGCTTCTGCTCCCGGAGCACCTCCGGCAGGGAGCCGATCACGTCGGCCAAGCCTCCGGACTTGACGAAGGGTACCGCCTCCGAAGCGGCAAACAGGATTTTCATACGCAGATAACCTCCTTATCCGAACCGTTAATCGACCCGAGACGGATCAGATAACCTTCTTCTTCGCAGCGATGAACGGCGCGCTGAGCGCCCCTTTCAGAACACGGCCGCTGTGGATCATGACGTCCTTGTCGAGGATGGCGTTCTCCACGTTGACATTCTCCTGGATCTCGCAGTTCTGCAGCACGATGCAGTTGCGGAGCACGGCCCCCTTGCGCACCTTGACGCCGCGGAACAGGATGCAGTTCTCCACTTCCCCCTCGATCACACATCCGTTGGCGATCATGGCGTTGCGTACGTCGGAGCTGCCGGTATACTTGGCCGGCGGCTCGTCTTTGATCTTCGTGTAGATCAGGCCCGGCCGGAAGAACAGATCCCGCCAGATCTGGGGATTCAGCATGTTCATGCTGTGATGGTAGTAGCTCTGGATCGTGTTGATCACGCCCAGGTAGCCGTGGTACGGGAAGCCGACGATCTTCAGCCGGTCCACGTTCTTCATGATGGCATCCCGCACCAGATGGTCATAGCCTTGAGCGAGGGAGGTTTCCACCAGGTCCAGGAGCAGCTCCTTCTTCATCAGGAACATCTCCATGGACACCTTGCTGCTGTTCAGGCGGCCCGTGTGGTCCTGGATATCCTTGACCTGGCCCAGCGGATTGATCAGGATGCGGCGGCATTCCGCCAGATCCTCCTCCGGCATATCCTTATAGATCATGGTGATGTCCGCGCCGGAGGCCTTATGGTGCTCGAACACCTCCGTCAGATCGATATTGCATACCATGTGGCTGCGGGTGATCAGGACGTAGTCCTGGGAGCTGCGGTAGAAGTAATCGCGATGGCTGTAGAAATGGTATAAATCCCCTTTGACGATTTCACGGATCTCATCTACAGCGGGCGGCAGGATGAACAGACCGCCCCGCTTCCGGTTCAGATCCCATTCCTTGCCGGAGCCCAGATGGTCCATGAGCGAGCGGTACTTGGTGTGGGCGAAGACCGCCACGTTGATCATGCCCGAATTGACCATGCTGGACATAATGAAGTCGATAAGCCGGTAGCGGGCCCCGAAGGGAACCGAAGCGACCGTCCGTTTATAGGTCAGCTCCTCCAAGTGATCCAGTTCGTTAACCAAATTGATGACGCCGAGCACATTTTTCATGAAGTCCGCATCCCTTCCCGTAGTGTGAAACGCTGTATGAATCAGGTCACAATCTCGTGGTTGCCGATCAACGTGATTTCCTTCTGCTCCAGGTCCCCGACTACGGAGCCGTCCGCCACCATGGTGCCTTCGCCGATGATCGCACGGTTGATGACGCAGTTGTCGCCGATCTTCACACCCGGCATAATGACCGAATCGCGGATGATGCTTCCTTCGCCGACCCGCACGCCATAGAACAGCACGGAATGGTCGACGGTGCCCATGACGGAGCAGCCTTCATTCAGGATGGAATTGCGGACCCGGGCGGTGGGTGAGATATATTGGGCCGGCTGATTCGGATTCAGGGAATAGATCCGCCAAGCCTTCTCGTTCAGATTCAGCTCGGGCTCATCCTCCAAGAGATCCATGCTGGCCTCCCATAGGCTTTCCACCGTCCCCACGTCCTTCCAATAGCCCTCGAACGGATACGCGAACATGCGCTCGCCCGCCTTCAGCATGCCCGGGATCACGTCCTTGCCGAAGTCGTTGTTGGAGGCCGGATTCTCGGCGTCGTGAACCAGGTACTGCTTCAAGACCGGCCAGCTGAAAATATAGACGCCCATGGAGGCCAGGTTGCTCTTCGGAGCCTTCGGCTTCTCTTCGAACTCCGTTATGCGGTAATCCTCGTCCGCCTTCATAATGCCGAAGCGGCTTGCCTCGTCCCACTTCACCTCGATGACGGCAATGGTGGCGTCCGCGTCATTTTGCTTGTGGAATTGAAGCATCCGGTCATAATCCATCTTGTAGATGTGGTCGCCGGAGATGACCAGCACGTACTCGGGGGCATACTGCTCGATGAAGCCAATGTTCTGGTATATGGCGTTGGCCGTACCCTTATACCAGTCCCCTCCCTTGGACTTCATGAAGGGAGGCAGCACCGTGACGCCTCCGCCCTTGCGGTCCAGATCCCAGGGAGTTCCGATGCCGATATACGAGTTCAAGACCAAGGGCTGGTACTGGGTCAGCACCCCGACCGTATCGATGCCCGAATTGGTGCAATTCGAGAGCGTAAAATCGATGATGCGGTATTTCCCTCCGAAATGGACGGCTGGCTTGGCCAGATTCTTGGTCAACGCGCCCAGGCGGCGCCCTTCGCCTCCGGCGAGCAGCATGGCGACACATTCTTTTTGCTGCATGCGTCAGATCCCCTTTCTGGTATTGGATTTATGTTTGAACCAAACGGCGCCCAGCGGGGGCAGCGTGAAGCTGATGCTGGCCGGCTGCCCGTGCAAGGGCTCCTCCATGGATTGGATCCTGGCTTTGTTGGTCTGTCCGGAGCCGCCGAATGGGGTCAGATCCGTGTTCAGGATCTCCCGGTACAAGCCTACTGCAGGTACACCTATTCTATAGTTATGATAGACCCTCTCCGTGAAATTACAGACGGCCACAATATGCTCCTCGCCGCTCCCGCTCCACCGGATGAAGGACAGCACGCTCTGTCCCGAATTATCCGCGTCGATCCATTGGAAGCCGTTCGGATGGTGATCCTGCTCCCACAGGGCCTTCTCCTTGGCGTATACGGCGTTCAGCTGCTTCACGTAGCCGTGCATCTGCTGGTGCTTCTCGTATTCGAGGAGCTCCCAGTCCAAGTCCTCCATGTCCTTCCATTCGTCGAATTGGCCGAACTCCCCGCCCATGAAGAGCAGCTTCTTGCCGGGATGCCCCATCATATAGGCGTACAGGAGCCGGAGATTGGCGAATTTCTGCCAGTAATCGCCCGGCATTTTGTTCAGAAGCGACTTCTTGCCGTGAACCACCTCGTCATGCGAGAACGGCAGCAGGTAATTCTCTGAATAGGCGTACATCAGGGAGAAGGTCAGGAGATTGTGATGGTGCTTGCGGTGGACCGTCTCCTTCTGCATGTACTTCAGCACGTCGTTCATCCAGCCCATATTCCACTTATAATTGAAGCCCAGCCCGCCGACATGCACGGGAGCCGTCACAAGCGGATAATCCGAGGAATCCTCGGCCACCATCAGAGCGTTGGGGAAATATTGGAACACGGCCTTGTTCATCTTCTTGATAAAAGCCAGCGCGTCCAGGTTCTCGAACCCGCCGTACATATTGCGTGGCGCCGTGTCCGGCGACTTATCGAAGCACAAGCTCATCATACTGGCCACCGCGTCCACCCGGATCCCGTCCACATGGTAGACGTCCATCCAGAACACGGCGTTGGAGATCAGGTAGCTGACCACCTCCGGCTTGCTGAAGTCGAAGGCCAGGGTACCCCAGCCCGTCTTCTCCGAGATGTTCGGATCCGGATGCTCGTACAGCGGGGAGCCGTCGAAGAGTCTAAGCCCGTGGTCATCCTTGCAGAAGTGGCCCGGCACCCAATCGATCAGCACGCCGATGCCGTTCTGATGGCAGTGGTCGATGAAGGACATCAGCTGTTCGGGCTTGCCGTACCGGCTGGTGGCGCTGTAGTAGCCGGTAGCCTGGTAGCCCCAGGAGCGGTCGAACGGATGCTCCGTCAGCGGCAGGAGCTCGATGTGGGTGTACCCCATCTCCTTCACATACTCCACAAGATCCCGTGCGTATTCCTCATAGGTGTAGAACACCTCGTTCTCTATGTACTTCCATGAGCCCAAGTGAACCTCATACACGTTGACGGGCTGCTTGAAGACCGGCGATTTGGCCGTCCGGCGGCGCCATTTCGCATCTCCCCATTGGTGCTGGTCCAGCCGGGCTACGACGGAGGCCGTATGGGGGCGAAGCTCGGAATGGAAGGCATACGGGTCGCTCTTCAGGCGCGTCCTGCCGTCTGCCCCGGTGATTTCGTATTTGTAGACGTCTCCTTCCCCCAGCTCCGGGATGAACAGGGACCATACCCCTCCCGATTCGGGAAGCAGCTCCATCCCGTGCAGGGAACCGTCCCAGCCGTTGAAATTGCCGGCCACGGCCACCCGGACCGCATGGGGAGCCCACACGGTAAACCGGACTCCTGCCCTTCCGTCCGCTGTCTCCAGATGAGCGCCGAACGTACGGTAGCTGTGGAACAGATTGCCTTCATGGAACAGATACAAGTCATGCGAAGTAGGGTTGCACACCGCCAATATCACTCCACTCCTTCCGATTCCGAGCATCGCTTTTTTCTAACATTTTACTTTTTAACATACGCTGTAAGTATTTTATACAATTCTATGAAAAATTGATGTAAGAATGGATCGAAGAATATATAATTATTCCCTCGATTTCAAGTAAGTTTGCTCACATAAAATCGTCTGTTGTCGAAAGGATGGCGGCGGATGTATTGGGAATTGTTCTAAATTGCTTTGTAACATCTTACAAAGGAGTTACGTTAACCATTCGAGAATCGAGCACGATTTCCTGCTCCATGATCTCATCATGAACGAATTTTAATGTTCGGATACGTTAGACGAACAAGAAAACGCCCTTCCGGCGCCAAACCTTGGAAGGGCGTTACGTACGGCGGCAGGTTTCATACCCGATGCCGAGCTATGGGGTTTCGATGTTGACCGTTGCGGACTTCCCGTCCCATGTCACCTTGCCTCCGAAGGCTTCGCCTACGAATCGGGCCGGCACCATAGTGGAACCGTTGATCAGTTGGGCGGGTACCGGCAGCTGTACGGCTGCGCCGCCCTTCATGACCGTCCGGCTGCCGATGGTGATGGACACGGTCTGCCCGCCCTTGCGGCCGGTGGCCGTCTCCGTACGGGCATCCCAATCCACGGTGGCGCCAAGGGCGTTAAAGATGGCCCGGACCGGCGCCAGAGTACTGCCGTTGATCACGACCGGAGGCTGATCGAACGCATAATCCTTGCCGTTGATCCGGACGGACACGATGGGCTCCAGCGTCAGCGCCTTGCGCACCGCCAAGTCCCCGTTCTTCTTGTAGACGGCAAGCTCCAGCACGCTCCCGGGAGGCACGGCACCGGCATCGAGCTCGAGACGGAACGGAGCGGAGGCCTGCTCCGACAGAAGCGCCCCGTTCAGGAGGTACGCCACTCTGCCGATCATGACGTCCGGGATCTTGATGTAAGGCACCACGCTTAGGTGCTTGGCGAAGGCAACGGTGCCTTCGGCCTTGCGGAAGCCCGAAGGTGCAGCCGGCTTGGCGCCCGTCTCCACCTTCGTCAGGAAGTACGGGTCGGCGATCAGCGACCGGTAAGCGCTCATCATGCCGTCATTATGGCTTAAGAGGTAGTCATTGTAGGAATTCCGTTGGCCTTGGTCCACGTTGAAGTAGGTGATGGCCTTCAGCCGGGGATACTTCTTGGTCATGACCGAGTACAGCCGGTCCAGATTCATGACGCCCCATTCCGTCCAGACCGTGCCGGAATCATTGTGGTTGGAGTGCGCAACGGCCGTCTCGCTGATCATAATCGGCTTCCGGTCCGCATACAGCGTATAGAGCTCGTCCAGTCGCTCCACGGGACTGATCCCGAGGCTGGATGCCTGGATGTTCCCGTGCTCATAAGGCTCCGTGTACAGGCTCACACCCACCCAATCCACATAATCGTCCCCCGGATAGTAGGCGCTCATGGTACCGCGCGGCACGTCGCCCGGACTCCATACCATCGCCACGTTCGGCGCCTCCTCCTGCATGATCCGGTGCAGCAGCCGCCACTTGGCGATATACGTCTCCGGATCTCCGTTCCACACGGTCCAGGCTCCGTTCATCTCGGAGGCATACCGCAGGAAGATCGGGATGCCCGATGCTTTGGCCTCCCGCGCCCATTGGCGGATATAAGCGTTGTCCTGGACCTGGTCCAGGCCCTGGGACGGCTCGAACGCGATCTGGAGGGCGGCTCCGGCCTCCTTGGCATTTTTGGCATAGCCGTTGGGGAAGCTCTTTCCCCATTGCGTATACGCCAGGTAGATCGCGTGCTTCTTCTTATACAGCTGCTCGGACTTGATATAACGGTTGCCCATAAGTGGATCCTGCTCCGGGTACAGGCCTAGATAAGCGCCGTATGCAGGCTCGAACTTCGCCAGCCCGCCGTTCGGTCCGGCGGAGCGGGA
Source organism: Oryzibacillus soli (assembly GCF_051594765.1). NCBI lineage: Bacteria > Bacillati > Bacillota > Bacilli > Caryophanales > Paenibacillaceae > Oryzibacillus > Oryzibacillus soli. The sequence goes on along the minus strand of NZ_JBPPGJ010000005.1, from coordinate 161,428 downwards.
CAGCGACTCCTGTTCTCCGGCGGACACATACAAGTCCAGCGTCAGACGGATCTGCTCGGCACGCTGCATATCCTCGGCGCCCCAATTCTCCCCAGCCTGCAGCCAATACTTGTCCTCCAGCTCGTAATACCGGATGGCGTTCTCATAATCCCCGATTCCATCGTAATAATGGCCCAGGTTCTTGGCCATCAAGGCCGCGTTGTTCGCACTGTCCTCCTCCGCGAACTGCTGGAAGAGCTTCTCCCAGAGCGGAGCCGCCGCGCTGTAATTTCCTTCCGCCTCATAGCGGTTTGCCTGCGACAGGGCATTCCAATCCGCCGCATGACCGGCTTCTGGCACTCCGGTTCCCAGAAGGGCCGCAAGCGCCAGTACGGCCAGTGCTCTTTTCCCTCGAACCATGTGCTTCCCGATATTCCTCTTCTCCGGCATTTTGCCCATCCCCCCTGTGTCATTCTATGAGACCATTATAGCGGAAGCGGTCGATTCTGGATGCTCCGATGTGGATCATGAAGGAAATCCGGCAGATGATGTCGAAGGAATATGTCGCCGGAGCCGGGGGTACGTTATGTGCTCTTCGTTCGGCCATCATCCAAATAAGAAGCTGGAGGTACCCATTTTGAAGGACAAACTCAAAGGCTTGGTGATCGGCGCCCTGCTGGGCAGCGCGATTACCGGTACGGCGGCGTATGCCTCCGCCAACACGCAGCAGATCGAGGTGCTGTTCCGGCCGCTCAAGATCCTCTTCGACGGTGTGGAGAAGCAGCCTGAGAAGGGGACGCCCTTCATTTATGACGGTTCCACCTATGTGCCGCTCCGATTCGTCTCCGAGTCCTTGGGCAAGGAAGTGGGCTGGGACGAGGAAACCGGGACGATCACCATCGACGAGCCGGGCTCGAAGACGGCCATCGCCGAATACAAGGACGGCGACAAGGTCTACACGATCACCCAGTCCCGTGTGAACAAGCAGATGTCCATCGCCATGCTGTACAGGCCTTCTCTCCAGAATTACATATCCGACCCGAATTTCCGGGATCAGATCATACAGGAGGTGGCGGCATTCCTGATCACCGCCGGCCGTGCCGACGATGCGATGCTGCAAGCGGCTAAGGAACAGGCGCCTGCCCTCCTTCAGGAGCTGAAATCGGCGTATGCGCAGAATGTCAACGGTGACCAAGCCTGGGGCTCGCGGCTGCAGGAGCTGAAGCTGACGGAGAACGATCTTCTGGAATTCCTGCGTCTGAATACCGTCCGTGCCGCATACTTCAACCGTCAGATTACGGAAGACCAGCTGCGTGCCGCATACTTGAGCGCCTCGACGTCCCACGAATACGACACCGCGACGGTCCGCCATGTTCTGGTGGGGTTCGAGACGCAGGACGGCAAGACCCGCACCAAGGAGGAGGCTTTGACCCGGGCCAAGGAGGTGGCTTCCAAGCTGAAGGCCGGAGCGGACTTCGGCGTCACGGCCAAGACGTATTCGGACGACCCGGGCTCCAAGGACCAGGGCGGCCGCTATGAGAACGAAGCCATCAGCGGATGGGTGACGGGCTTCAAGAACGCGGTTCTCTCCCAAGAGATCGGTGCCATCGGGGAACCCGTTGAGACGGAATACGGCTATCACGTGATCCAAGTGGAAGCCCGCCACACCCCCAAGCTTGAGGAGATCCGCAACGAGCTGCACTCCCGCCTGCAGAGCTCCGCATACACCGCGTTCCTGGAGCAGCTTCCCAGCCTCCGGACGCAGCCATAAGGCTTGGTGAATCACCCAACAAAAAAAATGCCGGTCACGTGGTGTGACCGGCATCCTTTTTGATCGGGCATAATCCTCGGCGTACTCTCGACAGCGCATCGTCAACGGACGGAACGACCTGCCAGTTGTCCCGCTCCAAGTCCTTCCGTTTCACCTTCGCGATCCAACCCTCCGCATCCACGGCGAATATGTATCGGAAGGGCGCATCCGTATATGTCCTCTTGATCTCATCCAACAGCGGAGCCAGATCTTGCTTGGACAGGCGAATCTCATGCATATCGATGATCAGAACATACTCCTCCGGACGGATGTTCCGAATCTTCTGCTCCAGTTCTCGTTGAAACAGCTTGGCATCATAGACGGTGAAATATCCCGAATACGAAATGACCAAGATGCCGTCCTTCTGATTCAAGGTCATTTTGAACACGTTACCCACACTCCCATAGGACAAGATCGCCCCAAACGGCGTGATTCCCAAAAAAAGGATGCGTCTATCGGGTTGGATGTCTTATCAGTATAATAATCCCCCGTTGCGGATGATAGCGGGTTCACTATATTGTCGATGATTAATGGCGTTAGGTATGTCGAATCCGTGGCGATGTTCCCGAACATCAAGGGATGGTCGGGATACTGGATATTGCGAGAGCATCTGTTGTAGAATAGATAAGATTATTACTCAAAGGATGGATACTTATGTACTTGGCGAACGAATGGAAGGATTACGAGCTGCTCGACACCGGCGGCGGAGAGAAACTGGAGCGGTGGGGCGGATATATCCTGCGCCGTCCGGACCCTCAGATCATCTGGCCGCTGCAGCAGGAGACCGGCATGTGGAAGGATGCCCACGCGCATTACCACCGCAGCTCCAGCGGAGGCGGTCAATGGGAGGAGAAGGTCAAGCTCCCCGAGCGCTGGACGATTACATACGAGAACCTGAAGTTTATCATCAAGCCGACCGGCTTCAAGCACACCGGATTGTTCCCGGAGCAGCAGGTCAACTGGAAATGGATGATGGGCAAGATCCGCGGTGCCGGACGTCCCATCAAGGTACTGAACCTCTTCGCATACACCGGTGGCGCCACGGTTGCCTGCGCAAGTGCCGGCGCGGAGGTGTGCCATGTGGATGCGGCCAAGGGCATGGTCCTCTGGGCCAAGGAAAACCTGCAGGCCTCGGGCTTGGGGGACAAGCCGGTCCGCTTCATCACCGATGACGTGTTCAAGTTCGTCCAGCGGGAGCAGCGCCGCGGCAATACCTACGATGCGATCATCATGGATCCGCCCTCCTACGGGCGCGGCCCCAATGGGGAAATGTGGAAGCTGGAGACCGATCTGTACCGCTTCGTCGACTCCTGCCGGTCGATTCTGACCCCGAAGCCCCTGTTCTTCCTGATCAATTCCTATACGACAGGCATCTCGTCCTCCGTATTGACGAACATCTTGTCCATGGCCCTGAAGAACGAGTACGGCGGCAGCATTTCCTCCGGCGAAATCGGCCTGCCGATCACGGCCTCCGGATTGAACCTGCCGTGCGGCATCCTGGGCCGCTGGGAGGCGTAGCCCATGGGCTCCCCCAGCAGCAGCTCCTCCGGAGGCGGCATTCCCGTGCTGTACGAGGACAACCATATTCTGATCGTGGTGAAGCCCGTCAACATGCCGACGCAGGAGGACGAGTCCAAGGACCCGGATCTCCTGACCGAGCTGAAGCAGGATCTGAAGGAGCGCCACGGTAAGCCCGGCAACGTATTCCTGGGCTTGGTCCACCGGCTCGACCGGCCCGTCGGCGGGGTTATGGTCTTCGCCAAGACCTCCAAGGCCGCCTCCCGCCTCTCGGACGCCGTCCGGACCCGCAGCTTCGGCAAGCGGTATCTGGCGGTCGTGCACGGTACGCCGTCCCAGCCCACTGGCCGTCTGACGCATCATCTGCTGAAGGACAGCCGGACCAACACCGTCCAGGCGGTGCCGAAGGGCAGCCATCCCGATGCCAAGGAGGCCGTGCTCGATTACGAGGTGCTGGGCTCCTCCGGCGGCCTGTCCCTTGTCCGTGTGGAGCTCCTGACCGGCCGGTCGCATCAGATCCGGGTTCAGATGGCGGCCATAGGCTGTCCCCTGTACGGCGACCAGAAGTACGGCGCAGCGCTGAACAAGCCCGGGCAGCAGATCGCGCTCTGGTCCGCTTACCTGCACTTCGAGCATCCGGTACAGCGCGAGCCCGTGACATTCCGCTGTGCTCCCCCATCCGAGTTCCCCTGGAACATATGGGACGCGGCAATGCTTCAAGAATAAGCGACATCTTCTTCCCGATCTGATATAATGGGAACAGGTGATCGCATATGATGGAGGATATCGACCGCAAAGTACTGCGGATTCTGATCAATCATTCCCGAATGACCCAGACCGTCCCGTCCATCCGCAAGCTCTGCATCAAGACCGGCCGCTCGGACAGCGACATCCGGTCGATCCTGAAGAAGCTTGCGGATATGGGCTACATCGAGTGGAATCCACAGCTTCCCGAACAGGTGAAGCTGCTGGAATCCCCGGGCCGGCAGGAATCCCCCTCTAGGTACCGATGAAGCATACGCCGTTACACAGAACAGCCCCCGCATCCTCCGGTTGGAGGTACGGGGGCTGTTCTGCCGTCAGTTGGCGACCTTGCCCAGAAGATAGACCAGCAGCTGCTGGTTATGGGAGGAGATCCGGTTCAGGTAGGATTCCAGGAACCGCTTGCGGATCTCCATCCCCCTCATGCATTCTTCCTTCCCCTTGGCGGTGGCTGAGATCCACACGATGCGGCGGTCCTTCTCATCCCGCTCCCGTTCGATGAGTCCGGCCTTTTCCATGCGGTCCAGCAGGGTCGTAACCGCTGCAGGCGTTGTCGAGAGATGCGGCAAAAAATCGGAGGGCTTCATCCGCTCCTCCGGCAGAAGCAGCTCCAGCACGGCGAGCTGCCCCTCCGTCAACCCCGGGGCCAGCTCCGTCTCCATATGGGTCTTCAAATCACGGGACATCTTGTACCACAGCTTGCCGAATTCCTGAGCATACATGTTTACCCTTCACCCCGAGCCTATCGAATACTCTCATTATACCACCCGGACCACGAAGGAAAAAGGTTAATCTCCTTAATATTTTAGGACATCAATCGACTGATTGAGGAACCTTGTGCGTTTTTTCAACATATGCTGATAGCAGGGCATGGTATTTCCGCACTTAGCTGCCGAATCCCGCTGCCCTAGACAGATGTGCCGGGAGGGATTCCCCATGCCTAACGAACAGCATAAGATCGAAATCGTCAAACGAGCCCTGGCGGAAGGATTGATTCACGATCCGAGTTGGATCGACAAAAAAGACGAGCCCATGCCCGTGTGGGCGGTGCTCGAAGTGGCCTTGCTCTTGCTGGAGAAGCTGGATCCGCCATGCGCCACCTACGATTGAACGTTCGGTAGACGGATCATATCCGATATCATATCGCCTTTGGCCACGGGAACCACGCTGATCCCGGTGGATTTCCGGTCCTCGATGGGAGTGTCCTCCGTTGTAAACGCGTACCTCTCTCCATTCTTGGTAACGGCGATCAGGCCAAAAGGAGTCTTGACGGCGTAGGCGCCCGCCAATGCCGCCCCGTTGGGCCGCACCCTTTTGCCTTCCTTGAATTCAAAGGTAATGACGCCTTTGCCTCCGCGCCCCTGCATCGGGTAATCGAAGACAAAGCTGCGCTTGGCAAAGCCGATGTCGGAGACGACCAGGATCTCTCCTTCCTCGCCGCGAACCCATTCCGCTGCGACCAGCTCGTCATCCTCCCGCAGTTGAATGCCACGCACGCCGCCCGCAACGCGGCCCATCGGATTTACCTCCGCTTCCTGGAAGCGGATGCTCATGCCCAATTTGCTGATCAGCACCAGATCCCGGGTGTTGTCCGATAGCTCCACCTTCAGCACTTCATCGTTCTCGGACACCTTGCAAGCGGTGATCCCGATGGACCGGGTGGTCTCATACTCCTTCAGGTCCGTCCGCTTCACTTGACCGCCGCGGGTGACGAAGACCAGCGATTTGCCGGCATCCTGGAAGCTCTTCACCGGGATGATGCTGACAATCGAATCATCCTTCGGAATCGGGATGACGTTCACCACCGCCGTTCCGGTATCCTTCCACTTATATTCGGGCACCTGGTGGACAGGCAGGAGGTAATACTGCCCCTTGCGGGTGAACATGAGCAGGTTCTCAATAGTGTTGACCTCCAGGAGATGCTTGACGTAATCTCCCTCCTTCACACCGCTGCTGCCGATATCCCCGCCCGAACGGGTGAAGGAAAGCTTGGAGGTCCGCTTGATGTAGCCTTCGCCGGAGAGCGTGACGTACACATCCTCCGCGTTGACCAGCACCTGCACGTTCACCTTCAGCTCCTCGACCTCGCCCTGGATGTCCGAACGGCGGTCGATGCCGAACTTATCCCGGATCTCGGTCATCTCTTCTCTGATAACCTTGATCAGCTTGGCCGTGCTGCCGAGAATGCCCTTCAGGTAGTCGATGGTCTTCTGGAGCTCCTTCAGCTCCTTCTCCAGCGAATGGATCTCCAGGTTGGTCAGCCGGTACAGCTGCAGGGTCAGGATGGCGTCCGCCTGGCGCTCGGTGAACCCATATTGCTCCACCAGGTTCTTCTGGGCGTCCTGCCGGTTCTTCGAGGCCTTGATCGTGGCGATCACATCGTCTAAGATGTTCAACGCCTTGACAAGGCCTTCCAGCACGTGAGCCCGGTCCTCAGCCTTCTCCAGCTCATAGCGGGTGCGGAAGGTGACGACCTCCTTCTGGTGCTCCACATAGGCCTCCAGAATGGCCTTCAGCCCCATCTGGACCGGTGTCTTGTTCACGATGGCCACCATATTGAAGTTGTACGTCACCTGCAGGTCCGTCTTCTTCAGGAGGAAGGCCAGAATGCCTTGGGCATCCGCCTCCTTCTTCAGCTCGATGACGATGCGCAGGCCGTTGCGGCCGCTCTCGTCCCGAACCTCGGCGATCCCCTCCACCTTCTTCTCGAGGCGGATATTCTCAATGGCCGTAACCAGCTTGGACTTGACCACCTGGTACGGGATCTCCGTAATCACGATCTGCTGCTTGCCGCCGCGCAGATCCTCGATCGCCGTGCGGGCCCGCAGATAGATGCGGCCCTTGCCCGTCCGGAAGGCTTCCTTGATGCCCTCTGAGCCCATGATGATGCCGCCGGTCGGGAAGTCCGGACCTTGAATGGCGGTCATGAGGTCCTCCAGCGTCGATTCCGGCTTCTCCATGATCATAACGCAGGCGTTGATAACCTCACGCAGGTTATGCGGGGGAATCTCCGTCGCGAAGCCGGAGGAGATGCCGCTGACCCCGTTCACCAGAAGATTCGGGTAGCGGGAAGGCAGCACCGTCGGCTCCTTGGTGGAATTGTCGAAGTTGTCCTTGAACAATACCGTGCGCTTGTCGATATCCCGCAGAAGCTCCATGGCGATCTCGGACAAGCGGGCCTCCGTATAACGCATGGCCGCTGCCGGATCATCGTCCATGGAGCCCCAGTTGCCGTGTCCGTCCACCAGGACATGCCCCATTTTCCAAGGCTGGGCCATCCGGACCATTCCCTCGTAGATGGAGGAGTCCCCATGGGGGTGGAAGTTGCCCATTACGTCTCCCACGGTCTTGGCGGACTTCCGGTACGGCTTGTCCGGTGTATTGCCCGCATCGTACATGGCATATAGAATCCGCCGCTGGACGGGCTTCAGCCCGTCGCGCACATCGGGAATGGCGCGGTCTTGAATGATATATTTGGAATAACGTCCGAACCGGTCCCCGACCACATCCTCCAGGAATGCCGGCATAAATTGCTCATTTACGCTCAATTGAATAACCCCCAACCGATGCTGTTATCCCCGTACCTGGCGGATCGCAGCCCGTCTATTCCTCGTACTCCGTAAAATCCACATTCTCGATAATCCAGCGCTTGCGCGGCTCCACCTTGTCCCCCATGAGGGTGGACACCCGGCGCTCCGCCTTGGCGGCATCCTCGATCTGGACCTGGTAGAGGGATCGGGCGGCGGGATCCATGGTGGTTTCCCACAGCTGCTCGGGATTCATCTCGCCCAAGCCCTTGTAGCGCTGGAGCTCGTAGCCTTTGCCGAATTCCTTGGCGATCTGCGCGAGATCCTCATCGGAGTAGGCATACTTCAGCATGGTGTTCTTGCCGGACTTCTTCGTCACCTTGAACAGCGGCGGCTGGGCGATGAACACCCGTCCGGCATCGATCAGAGGCTTCATATACCGGTAGAAGAAGGTCAGGAGCAGCACCTGGATATGGGCGCCGTCCGTGTCTGCATCGGTCATGATGATAATCTTGCCGTAATTGGTCTCGCTGGGATCGAACTCGGAGCCGACGCCGGCACCGATGGCCGAGATGATGGCCTTGTATTCGTCGTTCTTCAGAATGTCGATCAGCTTGGCCTTCTCCGGATTCATCGGCTTGCCCTTCAGGGGCAGGATAGCCTGATGCTTCGAATCCCGGCCCTGCTTGGCCGACCCGCCGGCGGAATCCCCTTCCACGATGAAGAGCTCGTTCGACATATAATCCTTCGATTGGGCGGGGGTCAGCTTGCCGTTCAGGTTGGAGCTCTCGCTCTTCCCCTTCTTGCCGGTGCGGACCTCCTCCCTTGCCTTGCGGGCCGCTTCCCGGGCCTTGGAGGCTTGGACGGCCTTCTTGAGCAGAGACTGGGCGATCTGCGGGTTCTCCTCCAGGAAGACGCCCAGCTTGTCCGACACGACGGAATCCACGGCCCCCCGGGCGGAGGCGCTGCCCAGCTGGTCCTTCGTCTGGCCGACGAACTCCACCTCGCCCATCTTGATGTTGATGACCGCCATCATGCCTTCCCGCAGGTCGGCGCCCTCCAGATTCTTATCCTTTTCCTTCAGGATGGCCGCTTTGCGTGCATAATCATTCATCACACGGGTAAACGCCGTCTTGAATCCGGTTTCATGGGTTCCTCCTCCGCGGGTCGGAATGGAGTTCACGAAGGAAGCGATGGTTTCGGTGTAGCCGTCGTTGTACTGCAGGGCCACTTCCACCTCGATGTCATCCTTCTCGGCCATGAAATGGATGACGGGATGGAGGACGGTCTTGTCCTCATTCAGGAACTGCACGAACTGGCTGGCGCCTCCTTCGTACAGGTAGGTGTCCTCGTTGCCGCTCCGCTCGTCCTTCAACACGACCTTCAGGCCTGAGTTCAGGAAGGCGATCTCCTGGAGGCGCTCCGACAAGGTGTCGTAGCTGACGGCGATGCCGCCGGCGAACACCTTGGCGTCCGGCCGGAAGGTGACGCTGGTGCCGGTGCGGTTCGTGTTGCCCAGCACCTCCAGCCCGGTGACCGGCTCGCCCACATGATCGACGCCCTTCGCATCCGTCCAGGACTCGAAGCGCATCCGGTGGGTCTTGCCCTCCCGCCAGATCGTCACCTCGAGCCATTCGGAGAGGGCATTCGTCACCGAGGCGCCTACACCGTGAAGGCCTCCGGACTTCTTATAGCCGGCGCCTCCGAACTTGCCGCCCGCGTGGAGTACCGTATATACCACCTGCGGCGTGGGTACGCCGGTCTTATGCATGGCGGTCGGGATGCCCCGGCCGTTATCTTTGACGGTTATGGATTGGTCCTTGTGGATGGTCACCTGGATTTCCGTGCAGTACTTCGCCAGGTGCTCGTCCACCGCATTATCGACAATTTCCCAAACCAGATGGTGCAATCCCGACGGGCCTGTGCTCCCGATATACATACCGGGCCGCTTGCGTACGGCTACAAGCCCCTCCAGCACCTGTATATCATCCGCATCATACCCGGTAGCCTGCGGCTGTCCTTGATTCGCAAACAATTCGATCTGTTCCGCCATCGGCGTGATCCACCCTCATTTCCGACTGATTCTAACGCTGCTATATCCTGCTATAATCGTCTCCAAGCCAGCTTTTCTCATTTTAGTTTAAAATGTCTCGTTTTGTAAACACCGCAAACGATACCGCCAGCGCGCCGGCTGTCCAGACGGCCAGAACCGTCAGAGAGAAGGGCAGCGTCAGCCCCGGAATGGACGGCAGGGCGCCGGTCAGGAAATCGATGGTTTGGAGATTCAGCATAAACAAATATTTGGCGCTTGTCCAGGAGGAAGCCATGCTGGAGAGGATCGTGCCGGCGATCAGCGTCGCCAGCATGATGCCCATACCCGCCGCCGTGCTGCGTACCAGCACGGACACCATCAGGGACATGCAGGCCACCACCACGCAGGAGAACCAGGACAAGCCGTACTCCATCAGGATATAGCGCCATTGGGACACCCCATGCACGTCCGCCACGGACAGCTCGTCTCCGACGATGCGGTATCCGACGAGCACCGGCTCATCCCAGCCGTGGTAGCCGAATACCGCACCCGATATGAGATAGGAGATTCCCCCGATCAGCGCGATGATCAGGGACACGAACATAATCAGCGCGATCAGCTTGCTGAGCAGGATTTTCCACCGGGGCACGGGACGGGTCAAGAGCAGCTTGATGGTGCCGGAGGATTGCTCCGAGGACACCAGGTCAGCCCCGATCACCGAGACCATGAGAGGCACGAACAGGATGAGCGCGTTCTTCATGAATTCCCGGGTGAACGTGACGCCGTTCGGCGTGCTCGGGTTGATGTTCTTATCGAGCGCATACTGGAGCTGCTTCATGGTGACCCTCATCGTCTTCTTCCACTCGTCCGATACCCGGGGGCTGGAGAGCCGGTTGGTCATGTCCTTCAGGCGCTGCTCGGTTTCGATTCTCCAATTGCTGGTGCCGAATTGCTTGGCCCTCTCGGCCGACACCCGGTACTGCGCGTATGTAAAGATCGGAATAAGGACCAAGAGAATCAGCAGGATGACCATGAACCGGCGCTTCTTGATCATTTTAATCGTTTCGTTCTGGATCAGGGGATACAGGCTACTCAATGCGCTCGCCCTCCGTTAGACGCAGGAACAGGTCCTCGAGCGTCGGATTTTTGATGGATACCGCATAGACCCGGACCCCGCTGCCCGTAAGCCGCTCCGTCAGCTCCGGTATGCGCTCGGCGTTGAGCTCCGCGGCAATGCCCTGATCGGCTCCGGTGCCTTCCAGCTCGGGCTGCCGGACCTCCTCCTGCAGGAGCGTCACGCCGTCGGCGGCTTCCAGCAGGGCTAGGCCCCGATCCCGGGGCGCCACATGCCAGTGGACGGTGCTGGTTTCCCGCTTCAGGAGATCCGCCACCTGGCCGACGGCGATGACTGAGCCGTGGCTGATGATGGCCACCCGGTCGCACATCAGCTGGATCTCCGACAGCAGATGGCTCGAGACGAACACGCTTAAGCCCTTCGAGGCCAGATCGCGGATGAACTCGCGCATTTCCTTGATGCCCTGCGGATCCAGGCCGTTGGTGGGCTCGTCCAGAATCAGGAGCTTCGGCGAGCCCAAGAGCGCCTGGGCGATGCCCAGACGCTGGCGCATGCCGAGGGAGTAGGTCTTCACCTTGTCCCCGATCCGCTGGTCCATCCCCACGATGGCTACCACCTCGCGGATCCGCGCCTCCGTTACTCCGGGCAGCATCCGGGCGAAGTGCTCCAGGTTCTCCCAGCCGGACAAGTACGGGTAGAGCTCCGGGTTCTCGACGATGCAGCCGATCTGGCTGAGCGCCCGGCAGGAGTCCTGCCGGAGCGAGACGCCCCCGATCTCGATGCTGCCCTCCGTAGGCCGGATGAGACCGACCAGCATGCGGATGGTCGTCGTTTTGCCGGCACCGTTTGGACCCAGGAAGCCGAAGACCTCCCCTGCGCCGATGTCGAAGGAAACGCCCTTAATGATCCACTTGTCCTTGATCTTCTTCTTCAAGTTCTTGACGGACAATACGGTCCCGTCTGCTCTCATGACCGCTCCCCCCTCACTTTAAGACCTGCATGACCCTGGCCGCCATCTCGTCATATCCAGCGCCATTCGGGTGGAAATGATCCGTGTACAACAGATCGAGCCACTTGCTCTGGAAGATGTCGTACGTGGGGACAATGGTGATGTTCGGATACCGGTTGGAAGCCTCGAAGACCGCATTGTTCCACTTCCCGATCCAAGCTGCGCCTTCGCGGGTCGGATCGAACTCCATGAAGGGATGGTACAAGCCCAGGTAGAGGATCCGGGCCTTCGGATTGGTGACCGCCAGCTTCTCGGCAATCTGACCGAGCCGCTTCACAGACTCCGGCAGCTGCTTGGACAGCGCCTCGAAATTAAACGAAATTTCAGCGGGGAGTGCGGTCGAAGTGCCGTTCCCCGTCCCTTGGGCCGGACTGGCGGTCGGAGCCGCCGTAACGGAGGTGGCGATCCGATTCAGGTCGTTCCCCCCGATGGTGAACAGGATGATGTCCGCCTGCTTGATGTAATCGGCGGACGCCGGCTTGTTGATCTCCGCCAGCAAATCCTGTGTCGTCGCGCCGTTCACGGCAAAATTCCAGACATACACGGGCTTGTCCGACTGGTTCTCCAGCTGGCGCTTGACCCGTCCGATATACCCTTCGCCCTTCTCATCCCCGACCCCCTTGGTCAAGGAATCCCCCAAAGCAAGAATCTGAATCTTATCCGGGTGATTCATCGGTGTTGGCGTCACGTCCGCCGCCGGCTGGCCTTGTGCCGCCCCCGGCAGCTCCTCTCCCTTCGGATATAGAATGGTATTGACGGCATAGCCCATGCCGATCACCAGAACCGCTGTCGTCAGCAGCCCGAACAGGCCCGTCACTCTCCACAGCCACTTCGTATTTCCCATGCTCCGCCCCCCTGCCTGCAATATCTCAAGTCTATGATTAAGAGTAAATCTTCCGATTTCATTTTGCAAATGGTAGGTCCGAGGCGGAATCTTCAGGAGCATGCGGATTTTCGGACCGGCTCCGTCAGCCAATCCCAACCCGTTCATTTAGTGTAAAAGCTTCCCAACCCCGGCTCCGCTTATTCAGATAGGATTCGGACAAGAGGGCTTGCCAATCAAAAAAAGACGCCCCGTTGCCGGAGCGTCCTTCGTTCCCTTAACCCGCAGCCGCCTCGTCCAGGAAGCGGTATTGAGCTTGAATCAAGCCGTAATAAATGCCCATCTTGCGCATCAGATCGTCGTGGCTGCCGGTCTCCATGATCCGCCCGTGGTCCAGCACCACAATGTTGTCGGCATTGCGGATGGTGGACAGCCGGTGAGCGATGATGAAGGAGGTCCGGCCGAACAGCAGGGTTTGGAGCGCCTCCTGGATCTTCAGCTCCGTCTCGGTGTCGATGGAGGCCGTCGCTTCGTCCAGGATTAGAATCCTCGGATCCGCCAGGAGGGCGCGGGCGAAGGAGATGAGCTGGCGCTGGCCCATGGAGAGCGCATTCCCCCGCTCCTGCACCTCCGTGTCGTAGCCTGCAGGCAGCCGTTCGATGAAGTCATGGGCGTGAACCGCACGCGCGGCCATCTCCACTTCTTCATCCGTGGCGTCCAGTCGGCCGAAGCGGATGTTATCCCGGATGGTGCCCGCGAAGATGAAGGTGTCCTGCAGGACGATGCCGATCTGGGACCGCAGCGATTGCAGCGTCACATCCCGGATGTCCGTGCCATCCACAAGAATTCTTCCCTCCACCGGATCGTAGAAGCGGCTCAGCAGGTTGATGATGGTGCTCTTGCCGGAGCCCGTATGGCCCACCAGCGCCACGGACTGCCCCGCTTGCACCTTCAGGCTGATGCCGCGGAGGGCGGGTCTGCCCGCCTCGTACTCGAATACGAGATGGTCGAAGTGGACGCGGCCTTCGATCGGCGGCAGCTCCCTGGCTTCCGGCTTCTCGCCGACGGTGGGCTTCTCGTCGATGAACTCGAAGATCCGCTCCGAGGACGCCATGGCCACCAGCAGCTGGGAATACAGCTGGCCCAGACGGTTGATGGGCTCCCAGAACTGGCCGATGTAGGTGGCAAAGCCGACCAGCACGCCGATGGTCATATCGCCCGCTTCCACCAGATGGGCCCCATACCAGAACATGATGCAGTAGCCGATGGCGCCGGTAATCTCGATGACCGGACCGAAGCTCTGGTTCAGGGCGGAGGCCTTGTTCCAGGACCTCTTGTTGATTTCGTTCATTCCGTTGAAGTACTGTATGTTTTCCTTCTCCTGGGCGAAGGCCTGGGTCACCTTGATCCCCTGGATGCACTCGTTCAGGTGGGAGTTCAGCCGGGATTGCTTCATGCGGACGTCCTGCCAGGCCCTGCGGATCCGTTTGCGGAGTGATGTGGACACCAGGAACATGATAGGCACCGTTAGAATGATGGCCACGCCGAGCTTCACGTTCAGCGCCAGCAGCAGGATGATGATGCCTGCCAGCTGCACGCAGTCGATTAGGGAGTTTACCACCCCGTTCGTGAAGAGGTCCTGCAGGGAGTTGATGTCATTGGTCACCCGCACGAGCACGGATCCGGCCGGACGCTTGTCGAAGAACCGGAAGCTCAGCTTCTGGATGTGGCTGAACAGGTCCTGGCGCAGGTCATAGATGACCCGGTGCCCGATGGCGTTCGTATACTTGATGCGGAAGCTGTTCGCCAGCCACTGGATCAGGTAAACCCCGGCCATGGCGCCGGCAACGGTGAACAGCAGATCTTGATCCTTCTTCAGGATCGCGTGGTCGATGGCGTAGGAGATCAGGAACGGGATCGCCAGCTTCGTCAAGGTCACTAGAAGGATCGAGACGATGATGATCGGCAGAAGCTGCTTGCTGTAGGGCCGCATGTACGAGATCAGACGGCGGACCTGGGACCAGTTGAACGGCTTCTCGATGGCATCGTCATCCTGATAGACGAACCGCTCCGATTGATCCGCCTTGCCGGCTGCCGCTTGCTTCCTCTCCGTCTGTTGTGCTTCGGGAATGGTATCGCGTCCTGCTGAAGGTTGTTCAGCCATTTGCCGCCCTCCTGTTTCCATCCAGCTCATCGTCATCTGGCCGGTCCATGTACTGGATGTTGAACGTATCGCGGTAATGCCCCGGCTGCTTCAAGAGCTGCTCATGGGTGCCTCTCTGGATGGTCCGGCCCTTATCCAGCACTACGATTTCATCCGCATGGCGCAGCGACGAGATCCGGTGGGCGATGATGAAGGTGGTCCGGCCCGCCATCAGCTCCTTGAAGCCGGCCTGGATCTCGTGCTCCGTCTCCATGTCGACGGCGCTCGTCGCGTCGTCCAGCACCAGGATCTTGGGGTTCTTGATGAACGCCCGGGCGATGGCGATCCGCTGCTTTTGCCCGCCGGATAAGCCCAAGCCCCGCTCACCGACGATCGTATCATAGCCCAGCGGCAGCTCCATGATGAAGTCATGGGCTTTGGCCAGCTTGGCGGCCCGGATGATCTCCTCCATGGTGGCGCCCTTGTTGCCGTAAGCGATATTGTTCCGGATGGACGCCGAGAACAGGAAGGTTTCCTGGAAGACCACCGCAATCTGGCCCCGGAGGCTGTCCAGCTTCAGATCCTCGATCCGGTGGCCGTCCAATCGGATGGAGCCCTCCTTCACGTTATAGGCCCGCATCAGAAGCTGGATGACCGTAGATTTGCCCGAGCCGGTGCCTCCCAATAAGCCGATGACGCTGCCCGGAGGAGCGTTCAAGTGGAAGTCGTGCAGCGCAGGCTCCTGATCCGGATAACCGAAGGTCACATGGTCGAACTCCACATGGCCCTTCACCGCATCCTGCTTCAGCTCCACCGCCTTCTCCTTGTCCTTCACGTGGATGTGCTCGTTCAGAATATCCAGCACTCGCTCCCCGGAGGTCTTCGATTGGGTGTAGTTGTTGATATGGAAGCCGACGCCCCAGAGCGGGCCGATGATGTACCAGATCAAGCTGGAGAATGCCACCAGCTCCCCGATGCTGATCTCATCCTGAATGACCATATAACCGCCGGCAGCGATCAGAATGACCACGCTCAGGCTGGCGAACAGCTCCATAACAGGGAAGTAAGCTGCCCACAGGCGCGCGGCAAAAATGTTGCTCGACTTATATTCCTCGCTGGTCCTCGAGAACTTCTCCACCTGATGCGGTTCCCGGGCGAAGGACTTGACGGTCCGAACACCTGTGATGTTCTCCTGGGCGGCCGTCGTCATGGAGCTCATCGATTTCCGGATGTTCCGGAAGGCTGGATGGATCTTCCCCTCGAACTTAAACGCCGTGACCATCAGGAAGGGCATGGTGATCAGCGTAACGAGCGTCAGCTTCCCGTTCATGGAGATCATCATGGCCGCGCCGAAGACGATCATGACGAACACATTGATGATCTGGATCATTCCGAAGGCGATGAAGTTCCGGATAGCCTCCAGGTCCTGCGTGAGACGGGACATCAGATCCCCCGTCCGGGCTTTGTCGTAATATTGAAAGGATAAGTACTGCAGCTTCTCGTACAAGGCATTCCGGAGATTGAAGGCCAGCCGGTTGCCCAGCCGGGTTCCAAGGAAGCCGCTTCCGTATTGGAACATCCCCTTGACGGTGACGACGCCGACGACCAGAAGCGAGAGTGCGGGTACCTTGTCGAACTGCTCTTGGGTGATCACGTCGTCAATCAGATAGCGAAGCAGGTTCGGATAGACCAGACCTAATGCGGTTGCCGTGATCAGGCACAGCAGGGAACCGAACAGGAACCCCCGGTCTTGCCAGTAGTACTGCTTCAGCTGCTTGAAAACCTCCATTTGAACCTCCATTGTACGTTGGATTGGTTGTTCCGGTGCATGCAAGGGCCTGACGGTTGCGACTTACGGAGCGTGCGGCTTATGCCGCCATCACGCTGACTTCCTGATTTCCGTTGCGGTTGAACGCGAAAATAAGGACCACCTCCGTTGATTGTCCCTGTACTAGGACAGTATGCAGGAATCAGGACAAGAAAGCACTTCCAAATCCTTTTAGAATCTTATCATCCAACCTCGGTTCCGGCAATTTACGAAACGTCAGGTATTCCCCCTAATACCAACATTTGTGGAAAGTATGGGACTCCAGCACCACGTATTCGTGGAAATGGTCCGTTTTCCCCCGAATGGAACCCCTTTCATGGCATTTATCTCCAAAAGCGGAGAACCGCTAGTTTCCCAGCGGTTCTCCATCAGCCACATGTTCAATTGTTGTGCAACAGTTCATCCAACAGCTGCTTGCCGGCTTCCAGCCGGCCTGCGTCCGCGCCTTCGCTCCAGACCGACTCCAAGCCCGCACAGTGCTCACGGACGGATCCTTCCAGCCCTTCGCTTAAGGTCCGTGCGGATTGCTCCGCTTGGAGCTGGTACAAGCCGAGAAATTGGTCCGCATGGGTGCGGATATATTGTTCAACGGCAGGAGTCAAGCGGTTCTGCAGGGCCGTCATCAAGGCGGCGCTTCCTTCCCCTTCGAAGAAATGCCGGCCGTTGCGGTAGAAGCCCAGGAGCCACTTCACATCCGGTTCTTCAGCCTGTGGCGCTTCTAGCACGGATGGAGTCGGATGTGCGGGCGGCTCGAAGGATGCCGCCTCGTAGCCCTCCAGAAGCAGGGACAGATTCTCCCCCGTACGCGTCCACTTGGTCCCGAGGGCCCGGTTCAGATACGATTCCATCCGTAGGGTCACCGCCAGCGTCTCCTGGGAGAGGTGGTAGCCCATCATCCGGATCAGATCCTGCCAGGCGGCCTTGAAGGCGCGCTTCATGTCTCCCGCATCCTCCCGGAGAGCGGCGGGATTGAAGGCGGCCCGGAACATCTCCGGGTATCGGAAGCCGGCGCGCTGCTTTACGTAGTAGAGCTGCTCCTCCAGCTCCTTCTGCAGAGCTTGAGCGTCCGGGCTCTCCCATGGGATTCCCGCGCGCTCCAAGGCTTGGAGGCCGGCAGCCCGCAGCGCGTCTCTCTTCCGCTCCCGCTCGCCCGCATCCTCCCGCGCCGCCCGGATCCACTGCTCCAGCACGCCACTGGCGTGAGCCAGCTCCCGTTCCGCATTCCGGACGGCGAGTCCGGTCAGCTCCTGCTCGGCGAAGCGCCGGAAGGCTGCTTCGAAGGCCGCGATGCCGCTCTGTTGCAGAAGTGCGCCGTCCCCGTCCAGCTTCGCCTCCACTGCCATCTGGCTCGATACCGGATAGAGCCGCGGATTGCGGATGCCGAACTTCAGGAGATTATCCTCTACATGCCGGAGAACGGCTTCCAGCTCTTCATGGCCGGAGGCCAGATCCGCTGCATTGACGATGAAGAACATCTTATCCAGCTGCATAGCGTCCTTCACCCGGCCCAGCTGCATCAGAAACTCCCGGTCCGCTTGGGAGAATGCATGGTTGTAATAAGTTACGAAGAGAATGGCGTCTGCATTCTTGATGTAATTGAAGGCCACCCCCGTATGCCGGGCGTTGATGGAATCGGCTCCCGGCGTATCCACAAGTACCACACCATGGGCCGACAGCGGCGTATCCTGGTACAGCTCCACCAGCGTGGCGAAGCAGGACTTGGTCTCATCCGCCACATACGAGTGGAACAGTTCCCTGCTCGCCTGCAGCACTTGGCCCAAGGAGGCCGCCATCGTCCCCCACCCCTTCTCCACAGCCTTCAGGAAGGTCACGTGGGGCTTGCCTGCTGGCGGCACCCCGTCAGGCGTCAGCTTGCGAACCCGTGACAAGAGTGCGTTCGAGTCCTGAAGCTCCGACTCCGGCACATCCATGCCGATGGCTCGCAGCGAATAGACGATTTCCTCATGGATATCCGCCTCGGACTTCAGGAACACCCGGACCGTGCCGTGGGGATGCTGCTCATCCGGAGGCAGAATCGTATTGATGGCCGCCGTCGTAGGGTTCGGGGATACGGGCAGGACCCGCTCCCCCATGAGCGCATTGGCGAAGGAGGACTTCCCGGCGCTGAAGGCCCCGAATAACGCCAACGTGTAGCGGTTCTGCCCCAGCTTGGCGGCCTTCTCCCGCAAGGAACGGACCAGGGTCCCCGTCCCCGGCAGCTCCTCCAGAGCACTGGCACCGGCCTTGAGCTTCTCCGCCGTACGCTTCACCCGGTCGAACGGGAGCCCTAACGAATGGCTCTCCTCTGCCGGAGCGGCCTCCCGTACGTGCTCTCCCGGCAAAAAACGGGCAGCGGCACCGGACGTCCGCTTGAGAGGCTCCGGTGCGCCTCCCGGCGGACGGCCCGCCCCCTCCGTCCGGTGAGCGCCGGCCGTTACGGCTGCCGGGACCAGATCTTCGGGGTCCGGCAGCGCCAGCCCGCCGGCTCCACCTTCGGTAGCCTCATCGGCCAGCCGCATCAGCGCGATTTCCTTCGCCTTCTCCTCGTCCTCCATCCGGCGGATCCCGTCGTAGGCTGCGAGCTGAACGGCAGCTTCCCGCTTGCGCGTGGCGAGCTGACGGCGCTCCTCCAGCCCCTGGGCAGCGAGGCGGCTCCCTAAGCTCTCCAACAGCGTCCAGAGCGCCTTGCGGCATAGCTGCTTCAGCTCCGAGGAGAGCTGGCGGCAATAGTTCAGCACATATTCGCCGGTGAAATCCGGCCCGGCATGCACCTGCCCGGATAACCAGTCTGATGTGACGGGGAGCTTCAACGTCTCCTCCAGCTCCTGCAGGAACTCCGGCTCCCGGATCCCCGCTGCATCCGCCTCCTGCTTCAGATAATCAGCCGCGTGCCAGAGGAGATGGGCCCGGAGCTTCTCTTCCAGATCGGTGCGGAAAGCTTCCAGCCTTCGGCTCCGTTCCTCCTCCGTCTTGGCCGCTCTGGCCAGGAACCCGACCTTGAAGCCGGGCTTGCGGGTCTCCAAGTAAGCCGCAGCCAGATCCCTCGTACCGGCAGGAGTCAGGTTGGCGTTGTCTATCAAGGATTGGAGCTCCTTCTTCCAGCGTGCCTCCAGCTTCTCGCTGCCCGCCGCCAGCTCCGCCTCCCGCGCTTCCAGCTCCTTCATCTCCAGGACGGCCGCTTCCATGGCCTCCGCTCCGCCGCCTGCCTCCAGGTAAAGCTCCTTCTCCAGCTCCCGCCCCGACTTCCAGGATGCCAGCGCCTCCCGGATCAGGTGCCGCACCGTCATCTTGCTATTCCACGCCTTCAGGAGGGCCGATCGTTCCGATAATGCCTGTATCAAGGCGGGCAGCCGGCTCCAATCATTATGCGGGTGATCCGGGTCCTTTAACGACAGGAACAAGATGCCCGCAGGCTCGATATGCCAATTCCGGAATGCTTCCCGGACCCCTTCTCGATAGCTGTCGAAGGACAGCTCCCGCTCCCGGTGCTTGTCGATCTGATTGACGATCAGGTAGAGCGGCTTCCCTGCCTCCTGCAGCTTCTTCGCGAAGGTGAAGTTGATCTCGGACTGGACATAGTTGTAATCCATCACATAGAACACCACATCCGCCAGATGCATGGCCGACTGGGTCGCCGCTTGATGCGCATCGTCCGTGGAATCGATGCCCGGCGTATCCAAGAGAACCGTCGTGTCACCTAACAGGGGAACCGGATACCGGATCTCCACCGTCTCGATGGCTTCCCCGTTCTTGCAGGCCGCCTCCAAGCCCTCCAGCGGGATCTGCTCCACCGACAGTCCGCCGGTCTCCGTCCTTCTATAGATATGGGCGGCCGATGGGCCGTTCCGGATTCTCACGATGTTGGCGCTCGTCGGGACCGGTCCCGACGGAAGCAGACGGTGGCCGCATAGACGGTTCACCAATGTGGATTTGCCCGCTGAGAAATGCCCGCAGAAGGCGACATACAGCTCCGCCCCCGTTTGTTTCTCCTGAAGCTCCGCAAGCTTCCTCGCCTGGATCTCTCCCCCGATACCGGTCAAGGCTTCCGCCAATGCCGGAGCCGTCTCTCTTGCCCCCATGCTTCTCGTACTCCCCGTCTCATATATTGGAATAACTCTTAGATAATAAAAAAAAGAAACCGAAAGATTCGGTTTCTAGTGTACCACATTTTCAGGCTGCGGGATAAAAATTTCGAACACGTCGCCGTGTTGCAGGATCGTGATGTCCTTGGACTTGACCTTCATGACCACCACATCCGGCTTGGCCTTCATCCGGTCGATATAATGCTCCGGCACATCACCGGCTTCGCTGACCGTAACGCCTTCAATCACGCGCTCTTCATTCTCCTTCAGCGGAGTGTTCAAGATCGTTTCATAAATATCGGAAAAAAGCTCAAAGTTCTTGGTATATACGGCGATGCATTTCAAGGGTATCCCATCCTTTTTACTCTCAAGTTGGAGCGACTTGGTTTTTGGCCTTACTTTCCTTAGATTTCCTGTTTTGAACGGTTTTCATACGTTTCTTGTATTCTTTGCATACATCACTCAAGGGGCAGATGCCGCAGGATGGGTTCTGAGCCTTGCAATGATACCGTCCGAAAAAGATCAGGCGATGGTGAGTTAACGTCCATTCGTCCTTCGGCACGCCGGCCATCAGCTTCTTCTCCACTTCCAGCACGCTGTCCGTATCCTTCGCAATCCCCAATCGCTTGGAGACCCGTTCGACATGGGTGTCCACCGCGATGGCCGGTACGCCGAAGGCATTGGAGACGACCACGTTGGCGGTCTTGCGGCCTACACCCGGCAGCTTCACCAGCTCTTCATGCTTCTCAGGCAAGGTCCCGCCATATTCCTCCAGCAGGATCCGGCACAGGCTCTGGATGTTCTTCGCTTTATTCCGGAACAGACCGATTCGGCGGATATCCTGCTCCAGCTCCTCCAAGGGAACCGATAAGTAATCCTCAGGAGTCTTATATTTCTGAAAAAGCGTTGCCGTTACTTTATTCACGGTTTCGTCCGTACATTGGGCCGAGAGCAGCACGGCTATGGTCAACTCGAAGGGATTCGAGTGGATGAGCTCACAGTGGGCATCCGGGAACATGGCACCGATCGTGTCCAATATAGGTCGCAACTGCTTTTTGTTCATACGGCGCCATTCACCTCCGTTAAGTGCCGTCCCTTTAACCCATCCTGATGTTAAGAATGATTTTAGATAACCCAAAGTTTATCGAAAAAGGCTAGATAAATCAATGGAATCCTCAAAAGAAAATCGAATTTTTTCGGAACAATGGCATAAAAAAATCCGTCGAACATGCGGATTTCGCCCCGCACATTCGACGGCCGGCACAGTGCTGCCCAATGGGTACCGATCGGGATTACAGCTTTTCGATCTCGATGATTTTGCCGTCGATGGTATAGAAAGTAACGGTTTCGCCGTTCTTCAGCCCGCTTGGAAGCAGAGTTTGGGATCCGGAATGAACGTACGCCTTCGCCGCCAGCTTGTAAGCGCTGGTATCGAACATGGTGGTCTTTAAGATATTCAGTTCGCTGGAGGATTCGTTGTAATAGTCCACCATCCGCTGTACGGATTTGGCCGCATAGAGGACGTACACGCCGGAACCATCCTTGGTCATTTCCACCCGGTCCCCTGCATTCAAGGAAGAGAGGGTGCCCCACGAACCGCTGCCATCCCGCATAACCTTGGCATTGGTTCCGATGGTCATGGTGGACTCTGTTCCGCCGTTGACAGAAATCTTGATCTTGCCGTTCACCGGATCAACGGAAGTGATCTTGCCTCGTGTCATCGCCGCCGCTTCGACATGATCCAGCACGATGCCAGAATAGACGAGGTTGTAGAGACCGCCCAGCTCCATGTCGGCTGCGCTAAGCTCCACCTTGTTCGTGCCGAAGATCTTCACGTAGGAAGGGTTGCTCAGGGAGTAATTCATTCCGGCATCGCTCTTCAGGGTCAGAGTCTTGGCCGTATCGTTCCGCTCCGTCAAGCGGTGTAGAATGGACTGCTGCAGCTGTATCCGCGTGATGCTGTCGGAGGTCTGATTGATGGTTACCTTGGCTGAGCTGCCGAGAGGCAGATCATTCAGATAAGGCGTTACCTTGTTGGCCATCTCAATGGTCGTGCCCGACACTGTCTTCAGGGTCAAGACCTGCGCTCCGACCTTCAGGGTAATTTCACTTCGGGTGCTGTCAACCCGGGTGATGACCCCGGTATAGTCGGAAGCCATACGAATCTCGCTGACCTTGGAGCCTGTAGAGGAGGACGTGATGTCCAGTCTGCGACCTTTGGTCAGGACGGTTCCGGCATTGGACAGGGCGATCGTCGTTCCGGACGAGTCGATTCGGGTGGCATCTGTCAGCTCGTAGACCTTAAGCTGACCGTCGGCATTCTTCACAGTGAGCACCTTGGCATCCGTCTCATAGCCGACGATCACGTTGTAATAATCCGTCGCAATCGTCCGGTTGGTGACGCTGATCTTGGTCGCGATCGGATTGTCATCCGCCTTCAGCAGCACCTTGACCATATCGCCTGCGTACAGATCTTTATAGGTGGGATAATCCATACCCGGAATATCGATGATGGCTTGGTTTTCCACCGTGTAGGTCGCATAACGGTTATCAGCCCGCTGGATGATGATGATGGTGTTGTTCTTATCGAATTTATACTCGACCAGTCTTCCGGTGTCGGACGGTTCCACATAGGGGGCGACCATCTCGATATGCGTGACCCGGTCAATCTTAACGGTGTAGCGGACGGTATCGCCCGCACGCAGCGTAGCCAGATCCCCGGCAGCGCCGTTATTGATATAAGTAACCGTCTCGGCCAGAGGGTATTGAACGGCTCCGGTTTCCTTCTCCAGCACGTTCAAGCGTCCTGTCTCCTGATCCACGGACTGGATGACGCCTTCCGCCGTCTTGTTAATCGGAATATGTACGATGATAACCGATGAATACTTCGCTCTTGCGCTGCTGCGCTTAAGTTGGACCTGCACGCCCTCATCCAGATCACTTAGCTTCATTCCCTTGCCTGCGGCGTCCATGATGGACAGCTTGCTGTCCATCTCCACCAGCACGTCCCCGTCTGCGGTCCGAAGCTTGATGGCGACTGCGGATTCCTGGGTGGTGATCTCCTGAACCGTGCCTTCCAGCATGTCCGTCACCTTGGCTCGCTCCTCCAGCACCTCTGCGTACACAACGCTGCTGCCGGACAGAATCAGGTACACCTTATTCTCGGACTTCAGCTCCGTTGCCAGGATCGAGGCGTTCTGGACGCCGAAGTAAGCGGTCGTATTGCTCAAGCTGTACGAGGTGACCTTCCCGTAGTCGTCCACCAGCCGGATCGCGGAATCCGTGATGCTCTCCACGACGCCGGTAACCGTCTTCGAAGGAATATCCGCCGTATACTTGCCCGCCCGGCTCAAGAAAGTGGCCATCTCCGCACGGGTTACGTTGTCCTTCGGCTTGAAGGTACCGTCCTCCATGCCTGTAACGATTTTGAGCGACACCGCTTCATTGATATAGCCCTTGGCCCAAACCGAGATGGAGGCGCTGTCCTTGAACGACGGCTCCTGTCCTCCCAGCTTCCCGGCCTCAACCTGCTTGCCGATGGCACGGATGGCCAGCTTGGCGACCCATTCGCGGGTTGCATTCTTCTTGCCCCAGCCGGTCAAGCCGGACAGCGTCTTCTCTTCCGAGAAGTCGATCAAGCCTTTCTCCAGGGCCATCTGGATGTATCCCTTGGCATAATCGGACACCTCCAGCCCGACATTGGAAGCGGGAAGACTGGAGATCTCTCCTTCCAGTCCCATCATCCGGATTGCCATGGTGACGACCTGCTCCTGGGTGACGGGATCCTGGGGAAGGAATTTCCCCTTCTCATCCCCTTTGATGATGCCGAGCAAGGACAGCTTGGTAATATGCTTCATAGCCCAATGATCGGCCGCGACATCTGGGAAGCGCTGGGATGCGCCCGTGGTGGCGGTCGTCGTGCTGGAAGCAGGCGGCGCGGCAGTCGTCGCCGCGAGTACCGGCTGGCCGAATACGAGTGTGGCGGCCAGCATGGCGGCCGCCGTTTTGGTGTAAGGGTGTCTTGTCATGTGCTAGTGTGATCTCCTCTCTTAATAGGAGCTACCGCTTGAATGGATACAGCAGCTCCATGTGCCCCATGAGGGAATCCGTCTTCTTGCCGTCGACCAGGATCTCGAACGATTGAACCTCGCTGAACTGGAAGAGTGTCTTCTTGAAAGCCTCCAGCAGCATGGCCTCTCCCCCAGACCCCAGGCGGCTCTTGTCCGGAACGGTCAGATCTACCGTCAGAGCGCCTTCCGCCGCCTTCACCGACCGGAAGGTGATATCCGGGCATAAGGACAGCGTATCCGCAGACGGGCTTTTCTTCAGTGCGTTCAAGGCAGCGAGATACTTCTCGTTCTCCTTGGCATACCGGATGGAGGCCGGCTTAGCCACCAATGCGGACATATCGGCGTTGCCGTAATAGCTTTGGATGGAGGCCGTCTTCTCGGCTTCGGCCGAAGGGCTTGGCGGCACCGCCGCAGGTGAGGAGGCGCTGGAAGATGCGGACGGCGTAGCGGACGGCCCCTGCGAGGCGATCTTCCGATCCCCGCAGCCAGCAATCAAAACGGCGGTGACGGCGGTGCACAATAGAACGGTTTTCATCTGACGCAACGTCGATCACTCCTTATGGATTCTGCAAGTATCCCTGGATGGCGGCTGCGATCGATGCGGCCACCTTGGCCTGCTGCTCGGTGCTGAACAGCTTCTCCTCCTCCGATACGTTGGACAAATAGCCGATCTCGCACAGCACGGCGGGCATAACGGTGTACTTCGTGACCCGGAAGCCTTCGGTGCGGACCCTGCGGTCCGTGGAACCCGTGGCCTCCAGGATGCTCTTGTGCAGCTGGGCTGCCAGAGCGGCGCTCTCCGGACGGGTGTAATACGTCTCCACGCCCTTGACGGAATCCGATTCCACCTTGTTCGCGTGGATGGATACGAATACATCCGCCTTCTGGTCGTTGGCGTACGCCACACGCTCGTCCAGCTCCAGGAAAGTATCGTCGCTGCGGGTCAGGCGGACATCGATGGAGGAATCTTTCTTCAGCAGATCGTAAATCTGAAGCACGACGGCCAGATTGAAGTCCTTCTCCTTGCGTCCCTTGGCGGACAGCGCGCCGGAATCCTTGCCTCCGTGACCGGCATCCAGCACGACGATCCGCTTCTTGCCCGACTGCTCGCTTCCGGGAGCTGCGGCTGCGCTTGCGCCAAGTCCCAGGGCCAACTCTCCCGGAATCTTGCTTTCTAGTAAATTATATTCGATTTTCTGCTTCAGGTCGACCACGATACGGACGATGGAAGGATTATCCTGATAGAGCGCATAGCGGATCTTCGTCACCACCGGATGGGTGACGGACATCTCTCCGTTCTGGGTGAACGGCTTACCGTTCACCGTCTTCCCGGGAACGGCATTGGGCAGATCCAGAATGATACGGTCCGGTCCAGCCAAGCTGCTGAGCTTCGGAGCCAATGCTCCGCCGGTGGTCTGAATCCGCAACACGTCCCCATCCAGCGAGATGGAAGTGATGACGGGCGTGCCGCTTCCGGCCGGGTCAGCGGTTCCTGCGGCTGCCGGAGCCGCACTAGGCTCGGCAGAGGAGCTTGGCTTCGGCGCGCTTGAGGCAGCAGGAAGCGGGCCCGGGTCCCCTATAATCGTCCCCGGCTTCGGAGTCGAGACTGCTGGGACAGGAGTGGGCTTCACCACACCGCCGGTTACCGGCACGGAGGCATTGATGAGACCGACGGATTGGGTCAGCTCGTCCCACGAAACCTTCAGCCCCAGCTTCTCGCTGATGAAGCGGACCGGCACCAGGGTGGTGGTATCCTGCCAGAGGATGGGAGACTTCTCCAGCCGCTCTACGGCACCGTTGACCGTTGCTTCGGCTTTGTTGATATGCATGACGATCGCAAGACCGTTCTTCTCCACCGTAATCTTCTTATCGGGCTCGCTCCAGGATACCTTGGCGCCCAGCTCCTCGGATACCAGCCGGACCGGTACCAGGGTGGTGTTGTTCATGATTTGGGGCGGAACGTCAGGCTTCAGCAGCCTTCCGTCCAGATAGAGCTTGATGGCCGAATCCGCATGGACGGCGGCGGTGCCGGCGAACAACAATCCGATGACGGCGGTCAATGCAAGTAGGAGCTTTCTCATGATTCACCTCTGCTTTATATGCTGCGACAGAATGCGCCGGATAACGCCCCGTCTCTCTCATTATAGACGCAAAACGGAAGAATTTGTTGCGGAATTTGGTAGATTCCAGCCATTTTTTCGCAGATTTGCCCCCATGCAAAACAGGCCGCACCGTTGCCATGGGCATCCGGTACGACCTACCAATTAAGAAACGAGGATCCGTCTCTTAACGGATCAATTGCAGGGCCATAAAGAAGGCCGCCCCCCACATGACGAGCGCAGATATTTTGTTCAGCACCGGCAGGAAAGATCCGTTGCGGTCCAGCGCTCCGGCCAGCCTGCCTGCGCCCGCCAGTCCGAAGAACCACAGCCAGGATACCAGCACGCAGCTGGCGCCGAAGGCCGCTTTGTCCCAGCCTCCATACGCCAGGGAGCTTGTGCCGATCACTCCTACCGTATCCATGATTGCATGGGGATTCAGCAGCGAGACGAAGAGCCCGAACGAGATCTGCCGTTTGGCCGGGAAGGCTTCGGCACGCCCTCCCGCCGTGTCGGGCCTGCTTTTCCACGTGACGGTGCCCATGTAGAGAAGGAAGATTACACCGGCCCCCATCAAGACCGTGCCGAAGAGCGGCGAAGCCAAGAGCAGGACCGAGACCCCCGCCACTGCCGCCGTAATCAGCAGCGTATCGCACAGGCAGGCGGTCAGAATGATAGGAAGCGCTTGGTGGTACCGGCGCTGAAGCGCGCCTTGGTTGAAGACGAACACATTCTGGACTCCTAGGGGCAGAATCAAGCCCAGTGCCAGGAAGAAGCCGTGCAGTGCGGCAGCCGCCATATTGTTTCTCCGCTCCTTGTCTCTTTTTGGAAATTGGTACGTATTATACCGGAATTCCTTCGGTTCGCAAGCCTTTTTATGCTATTGTTCTGATTTGTCCACCTTTCCCCGGCTTGGTCCGAATGCAAAAAAACTCCCGCCCATAACGGGCGGGAGTCTCATTCAGGATTACGGGCGTGCGCCAAGACGGGCGACATGAGCGGCCTCGTAGGCAGAGATTTTGTCCTCATGCTGCAGAGTCAGACCGATATCGTCCAGGCCCTGCAGGAGGAACTGGCGGCGGTGCTCATCCAGATCGAAGGCGATGGACAGTCCCTGCTCATCCTTAATCACCTTGTTCTCCAGGTCAACCGTCAGCTTATAGCCCTCGCTGCCGGTGGTGCGCTGGAACAGCTCTTCCACCTGCTCTTCGGTCAGCTTAATCGGCAGGATGCCGTTCTTGAAGCAGTTATTGTAGAAGATGTCCGCATAGGACGGGGCGATAACCACCTTGAATCCGTAGTCCAGAATCGCCCAAGGCGCGTGCTCGCGGGAGGAGCCGCAGCCGAAGTTGGCGCGGGAGATCAGGACGGATGCGCCCTCGTAGCGGGGCTGGTTCAGGGAGAAGTCCTTGATGATTTCTCCGCTCTGGGTGTAGCGCCATTCGAAGAAGAGGAACTGGCCGAAGCCGGTTCGCTCGATCCGCTTCAGGAACTGCTTGGGGATGATGGCGTCGGTATCCACGTTCACGCGGTCCACCGGAGCCACAAGACCGGTATGGGATTTGAAAGCTTCCATGGGTAAAAACTCCTTTCACGCTGGCGAATTCGATTCGGAATGGATGAAGGCCGTGGCCAATAACGTTCGGTTTAGTTGAAGCTCCAGGCACGGACGTCGGTGAACTTGCCCTTGATGGCGGCGGCTGCAGCCATCTCCGGCGACACCAGATGGGTCCGTCCGTCGCGGCCTTGGCGGCCTTCGAAGTTCCGGTTGGAGGTGGACGCACAGCGCTGTCCCGGCTGCAGATAGTCCGGATTCATAGCCAGACACATGGAGCAGCCCGCATCGCGCCACTCAAAGCCCGCCTCGGTGAAGATCTTGTCGAGGCCTTCCTTCTCGGCTTGGAGCTTCACGCGTCCGGAGCCCGGAACGACCATGGCTTGCACGCCGGAAGCGACCTTGTAGCCCTTGGCCACCTTGGCGGCGGCGCGCAGGTCCTCGATCCGGCCGTTGGTGCAGGAGCCGATGAAGACGACGTCCACCGGAATCTCGGACATCGGAGTGCCCGGCTTCAGGCCCATGTACTCGATGGCCTTCTCGGCGGCCTTGCGCTCGTTCTCGGTCTGGAAGCCCTTCGGCTCCGGAACGGTGTCGGAGATGCCGGCGCCCATGCCCGGGCTGGTTCCCCAGGTCACCTGCGGCACCAATGCAGCGGCGTCAAAGTCCACCACGCGGTCGTACTCGGCTCCTTCGTCGGTGACCAGCTTCTTCCACTCGCTGACGGCCTGGTCGAAGGCTTCGCCCTGCGGCACATATGTGCGGCCGCGCAGGTAATTGAAGGTGGTCTCGTCCGGAGCGATCAAACCGGCGCGGGCGCCTGCTTCGATGGACATGTTGCACACGGTCATGCGCTCTTCCATGGACAGGCTGCGGATGGCTTCACCGGTGTACTCGATGACATAGCCGGTGGCGAAGTCGGTGCCGTACTTGGCGATGATGCCCAGAATCAAGTCCTTAGCGGTGACGCCGACAGGCAGCTTGCCGTTGACGCGAACCTCAAGGGTCTTCGGCTTCGCCTGCTGGAGACATTGGGTGGCGAGCACGTGCTCCACCTCGCTGGTGCCGATGCCGAACGCCAGCGCGCCGAAGGCGCCGTGAGTGGAGGTGTGGCTGTCGCCGCACACGATGGTTTTGCCCGGATGGGTCAGGCCCACCTCAGGTCCCATGACGTGAACGACGCCTTGGTCGATGTGGTTCAGGTCGAACAGGGTCACGCCGAAGTCCGCGCAGTTCTTGGACAGGGTCTCGATCTGCTGCTTGGAGATCGGGTCGGTAATGTTGAAGCGGTCCTTCGTCGGAACGTTGTGGTCCATGGTGGCGAAGGTCAGGTCCGGACGGCGAACCTTGCGGCCGGACAGCCGGAGGCCCTCGAAGGCCTGCGGAGAGGTTACCTCGTGAACCAGCTGCAGGTCGATGTAGATGACGCTCGGCTTGCCCGGCTCCTGGTGGATGACGTGATTGTCCCAAATTTTCTCGAACATGGTTTTCTTGCTCATTCTCGATCACCTCTTCAATATCGTGCGTGCGTCTTGCATTTTTTTCTTATGGGTTCATGTTAACATTTCTTTATTCATTGTTCCAAGATATAATATCTATAAAAGTTATAGGTAACGTCTATAGAATGTTGTTTCCATCCGACTATAAAGGGGCCCTGACCGATCATGGAGCTTCGCCAGCTTCAATACGCCTTGCAGATCGCGGCGGAGAAGAATTTCTCCCGCGCCGCCGAGAAGCTTCATATAGCCCAGCCCTCGTTAAGCCAGCAGCTGTCCAAGCTGGAGAAGGAGCTGGGAGTCCTTCTGTTCCAGCGGAATACGAATTCCGTGGAGCTGACCCATGCCGGTGCGGCCTTCATGCAGAAGGCCCGGTCCATCCTGGACATGGTCGGCCAGCTGACCAAGGAGATGGAGGACATCTCCGAGATGAAGAAGGGCAAGCTGATCGTCGGCTCCCTCCCCATCACCGGCTCCCACGTGCTGCCGAGGGTTCTCCCCCTGTTCCACAGCCGCTACCCCGGCATCGAGATCCATCTGATCGAGGACACAACCCAGGTGCTGGAGCATCTAACCGCCGCCGGACAAACGGACATCAGCCTGCTCACCCTTCCGCTCATGGACCCGAATTTGACCTATGACAGCCTGCTGGAGGAGGAGATCGTGCTGGCCGTCCCTCCTCAGCATCCTCTTGCCGAAGCCGCCCATGACGGCAGCGACGGCACTCCAGGTGAAGTGTCCATTGAGGTGCTGCGCGAAGAGCCCTTCATCGTGCTCAAAAGAGGGCAGGGCTTCCGCCAGATCGCCCTGGAGCTGTGCGAGGCCCACGGCTTCGAGCCCCGCATCGTGTTCGAGAGCAGCAATATCGAGACGGTACAGGCGCTGGTCGCGGCGGGCATGGGCATCTCCTTCGTTCCCCATATGATCGCCATGGGGCACGGCAACACCTTCCGCCCTGTCTATCTGCCGCTGAAGGAGCGGCCGTCGCGGATGCTGGTGGCGGCCCACCGGAAGGGCCGATACATGTCCAAGGCCGCCGCGGCCTTTATGGACGTGCTGCGGGAGGCCATGGCTGAAGAGTGACAGTGCCGGTGCATCATACGCCGCCCTTCATCCTCAGCCCCTGCGGGAGATGTGCCGTCTCGCGGTATCACTCCAGCCGGTACAAGCCGGGGCGGCGGTCCTCGAACACCGGGATCCGGCTTCGGACCTCATCTACCAGAGCCGGACGGATCTCCGCCGTGACCACCGCCTCCTCCTCCCCGCCTTCGGCCAGAACCTCTCCCCATGGATCAATGATCATGGAGTGGCCGAAGAACTCGGTGCCGCCGCTTGCGCCCACACGGTTGCAGGCCGCCACGTACAGCTGGTTCTCGATGGCGCGGGCTTGAAGCAGCGTGCGCCAATGATGAAGCCGGGGCTTGGGCCATTCCGCCGGCACGATCAGGAGCTTGGCCCCGGACAGCGCCAAGCTGCGGGCCAGCTCCGGGAACCGGATGTCGTAGCAGATCAGGGCGCCAGCCTTCACACCGCCGTCCAGCTCCGCGAGCCCCGTCCGGTTCCCCGGCACCAAGGCCTTCTCTTCGTCCATCAGGCGGAAGAGGTGGATTTTGGCATAGTCGGCCGTCACCTCGCCCATCCGATTGAAGAAGAGGAGCGTATTCCGCACGCCTTCCTCCGTCTTCTCCGCGATGGACCCCGCTGCGGCCATAATCCCGTGCCGCCTGCAGAAGGCGCCGATCACGGCCTTGGTCCGTTCCCCGTCCGGGTCCGCCAGCCGGCCGATCTCCTCCAGCGCATAACCGGTATTCCACAGCTCCGGGAAGATCACCAGGTCCGGCTTCTCAGGCCCGACCGCCGTCTCCTCCAGCAGCTCCTCCAGCCTGCGGTAATTAGTGTCCGGATCTCCCGCCCGGATGTCCATCTGCAGAAGGGAGAGACGCAGCGTTTCCTTCCGTTCCTCCATCGCAAGCTCCTCCTCTCGTTCTGTCCTGTCATTCGTTGTCCCTTCATCATAAAACAACCGCGCCGGACCGGCAATCCGACTGCTCTGCCAATATCCGGTCTTAAGACCCGATACGTCATGCGATATGAGCGGGACTAGCCGGGCCATAGGACGGATGATCTTTACAAAGCTTCATGGGAGTGGTATCTTTAATATCACAAATCAACGTAATGACGGGAACAGTACGCTGGATTCCCCGCCGTCAGAGAGCAGGCTCCATTGGCTGGAAGAGCTTGCCGGCGCATCCGCGGAACCCGCCCCCGAACGGTCAACGACGAGTTGAACGGCCCCTGCCGTTATCAGGGATCAAGAGGGCATGCTTCATGCGTGCCAATCAAGGTGGTACCGCGGAAGTCAGAGCTTTCGTCCTTATTCGGAGGACGAAGGCTTTTTTTGTTACCCGAGTCTTCCATACGTTCCATGTACCTATGCAGGAGTGTGATCGAAACCATGTCCCGAATCGTCGTCAAAATCGGCAGCAGCTCCCTGACCTCATCCGAAGGAGGCCTGAACCGCGAGAAGGTCCGCTTCTTCGCCGGAGAGCTGACCAAGCTTCAATCGGCCGGCAACCAGGTGCTGCTCGTCACGTCAGGTGCCGTCGCCGCGGGCTTCACCTCTATCGGCTACGCCGCCCGGCCGAAGGCCCTGCATGAGAAGCAGGCCTCCGCCGCTGTCGGGCAAGCCCTGTTGATGCAGGCCTACAACGAAGCCTTCCAGGAGAACGGGATTCCCGCAGCCCAGATCCTCCTGACCCGCTCCGACTTTTCCAACCGCAAGCGGGGGCTCAATGCGGTGAACACCTTGGAAGAGCTGCTCCATCGGGGCGTCATGCCGGTCATCAACGAGAACGACACGGTGTCTGTCGATGAGCTGAAGTTCGGGGACAACGACACGCTGTCCGCCCTGGTGGCCAATCTGGTCAAGGCTCACAAGCTCGCCATCATCACCGACATGGACGGCCTCTATACGGACGACCCGCGCAAGAACGCGGACGCCGTCCGGATCGACCGGGTGGACCATATCGGCGACGAGCTCTTCCAATTCGCCGGCGGCGCGGGGAGCTCCGTCGGCACCGGCGGCATGCGCTCCAAGATCGAAGCCGCCCGGATCGCCACCCGCGGCGGGGTCCCCGTCTTCATCGGCCGGGTCACCGAGCCCGGAGATCTGCAGCTGGCCGTGGATGAGAACGGCAAGGGCACCTACTTCAGCACCAGCCTCCACAATCTGCCGATGAAGAAGCAATGGGTGGGCTTCCACTCCTACTCCCACGGAACAGTCACCGTAGACCAAGGCGCCGAACGGGCGCTGCTGTCCGGCGGCAAGAGCCTGCTTCCGGCAGGTGTTACGGGGCTGAACGGAGATTTCCACCCCGGGGATGTGGTGGAGGTGGCCAATGCAGAAGGCGCCGTCATCGGGCGCGGCATCATCAATTATGCGTCCTGGCAGCTCCAAGCGGTCGCCGGACTGACCACCGAGGAGGTCCAGAAGCGTGTGGAGGTCCACCGGATCGAGGTCATCCACCGGGACGAGTGGGTATCGTTAAAAGATTAAGGAGGCCAAAAAACCATGAGTGAAGTCATCAACAAAGCCATTCTCGCCAAAGAAGCTTCCATCAAGATGGCGAAGCTTACCACACGACAAAAAAATGATGCCTTGAAGGCTATGGCCGATGCCTTGGTGAAGGAGCAGGCCGCCATCATCAAGGCCAACGAGGAAGACCTGGTCCGCGGCCGCCAGAGCGGTATCTCGGAATCTCTCCTGGACCGTCTGACCTTGACGGAAGCCCGGATTGCCGGCATTGCCGAAGGTCTGATGCAGATCGTGGAGCTTCCCGACCCCATCGGCGACGTGCTGGAGGAAGCCGAACGCCCCAACGGGCTTATGATCCGCAAGCTTCGGGTGCCGCTGGGCTTGATCGGCATCATCTACGAAGCACGGCCCAATGTGACGGTGGATGCGGCAGGACTGTGCCTGAAGTCGGGCAACGCCGTGCTTCTCCGGGGCGGCTCCGACGCCCTGTCGTCCAACAAGAAGATCATCGAGGTCCTTCAACAAGCCCTCTCCCAAACCGCCGTCCCACCCGACGCGCTGCAGCTGGTCACCAGCAGTGACCGTTCCTCCGTGGATGAGATGCTCCGTCTGAACGGCCTGCTGGATGTGGTCATCCCGAGAGGCGGCCGGATGCTGATCCAGACGGTCGTCCAGAACGCGACGGTCCCCGTCATCGAGACCGGAGCTGGCGTCTGCCACACCTTCCTGGACGAGACGGCCGACCCGGAGAAGGCGTTGAACATCGCCGTGAACGCCAAGGTCCAGCGGCCCTCCGTCTGCAACTCCATGGAGACGCTGCTCGTCCACGAGGAATTCGCGGAAGCATACCTGCCCGGCATTGCCCAGACCTTCCGCGCCTTGGGCGTAGAGCTCCGAGGCTGCGCCAAGTCCATCCGGATCGCCGGGGAAATGGCGGAAGCCACGGAAGAGGACTACTCCACCGAGTACAACGATTACATTCTGAATGTGAAGGTTGTTGAGGATCTGGACGAGGCGCTGGCCCATATCCGCCGCTTCAGCACCATGCACTCGGAGTGCATCGTCACGGAGAAGAGCGAGCACGCCGCCCGGTTCCTGCAGGAGGTGGATGCGGCAGCCGTCTTCCACAATGCTTCCACCCGTTTTACCGACGGCTTCGAATTCGGATACGGCGCGGAGATCGGCATCAGCACCCAGAAGCTGCATGCCCGGGGTCCTATGGGATTACCCGCCCTAACCTCCACGAAGTTCATGATCTACGGGAACGGTCAAGTACGGGAGTAATCCCGCCATCATAAACAAGAGGAACGAGGGATTCCAGCATGCCGACCAACGGCCCTTCAATCGCATTTATCGGCGCCGGCTCCATGGCCGAAGCCATCATCCGCGGTCTGATCCAACAGAACATTGCCGAGCCCGGCCGCATCTACGCCATGAATCGGAGCAACCGGGAGCAGATGGAGTCGCTGCGCAACCGCTACGGCATACACTGCGCATTCGAGCCGGATGACAAAGAGGCCTTCATCCGCAAGGCCGACATCGTCGTCGTAGCCATGAAGCCGAAGGATGTCCGCCAAGCCTTCTCCGAATTTAGCGGCTTCCTGCGTCCGGATCAGCTTCTGATCTCCGTCGTCGCCGGACTCTCGCTCGATACCATCGCCATGCTCGTTCCCGAAGGAATGCCTGCGGTCCGCACCATGCCCAACACCTCCTCCACCATCGGAATGGGAGCCACCGGACTCTGCTTTACGTCTAACGTATCCCCCGAGCTTCGGAAAACGGCCGTCTCCTTGTTCGGCGCCGTTGGAGAAGTGATCGTGGTGCCGGAGTCCCAGATGAACATGGTCAATGGCCTGTCCGGCAGCGGTCCTGCCTACGTCTATTACTTTATGGAAGCCATGATCGCAGCCGGAGTGGAAGGCGGCATGGACGAAGAGCTGGCCCGTCAGCTGACCGTCCAGACGGTATTGGGAGCGGCCGCCATGGTGAAGACCACCCAGGAGGCACCGTCGGAGCTGCGCCGCAAGGTTACGTCCCCCAATGGGACGACCCAAGCGGCCATCGAGACCTTCGACCGGCTGGGCTTCTCTGACGCCATCGGCGCAGGCGTGAAGCGCTGTGTCGAACGGGCGGCCGAGATCGGAGCCCAGATCAGCAAGGACGTTCAAGGCTGAGAATTCTTCGGCCGGCAATAGTGAAGAAATTGCGAACAGCCGCATGCGGAGACGCCTGCGGTTGTTCTTTTTTTCGACATTATATTACATACTCCCTACAGCAAACTACACTTTATACAGATTCTTATGTTATAATTTACTTCAATCTTCGTATTGGAGCTGAGGATATGACTCACAGGATGTCCCCCGGCGTCAATTTGTCCAAGTGGAACCGGAAGATGCTGAACGCTTACTGGTGGGTATCCCTGCTGGCCTTTATCACAGCCGTAGCCGGCATGCTCTATTGCTTGGCGGTGACCTCTTCTTTCCAGCTGTGGGATTATGTCCGCCACCACGTCTTGCTTCCCACGATTTGTCTTGCGACGGTACTCCTCTTGGCGGAGGCATCCAACCGGAAGAACCTGCGCTTCAATCATTACTTTCTGATCGGGGCGGGTTCGCTCTTGGCCGGCATTATGGTATTTTTCCATGCGGATCTGGATGGAGTCCAGTTTTTCTTTCTGGTTCCAATCATCGTCTCCGTGTTTTACTTCGAACCGGGCAAGCTGCTCTTCTCCTTCGGAATCAATGTGCTGCTGTTCTTCGGCCTGTATCAGCTCCAACCGACCCTCCACATGCAGATGAACGGCCTGGAATTTATGATCACCCTGTTCTTCATGCTGGCCGGATTGATCATCTCCTTCGGCATCATGGGGCGGGGAGCGGAGATGCAGCAGGATTTGATCGAGACTATGCAGGAGCAGCAGGATCTGTTGGTCAAGAGCATTCTCATGGACAAGCTCTCCAAGACAGATGCCCTGACCGAGCTGTATAATCATAAAACCTTCCACGAATACTTGGACAAGCTGATCGACCAATGCGATCAGAACGGCATGAGTCTGCACCTGGCTGTTCTCGATATCGACAACTTCAAGACGGTGAACGATACTTACGGCCATTGGGTCGGAGATCTTATTCTGCGCAGCGTTTCCCAGACGATCCGGACCATCGTCTCGCCAGACGATTTCGCAGCCCGGTATGGGGGCGAGGAATTCGCCATCCTCTTCACCGACAAAACGACCGATGTGGCCTACGCCTATTCCGAAATCATCCGCAACCGGATTGAGTATTCGGTCCATTCCGAGCTCCAAGGCCGCCACGTCACCATCAGTATCGGCTTGAAGGCTTATGTCCCCCATTCCGGCAAGGAGTGGCTCTTTCGGGGAGCGGACGAAGCCCTGTATACAGCCAAGCGGTCCGGCAAAAATCAAACCGTCCTCCACGAGGGACGCCAGCCATAAGACGACAAAAATCCCCTGCCAGTCCGTATGGACGGCAGGGGATTTTTCATGTGCAGGTTAACCCCGGAGCGATCCGCGAAACCGCTGGGTATGCTCCTTCGCCTGCTCCGGTGTGTAAACCTTGTTCCTCTTCCACTCGAGGAGGATCCGGTCGATATACCGGAAGTGGATCTTGCCTGCGAACACGGCTTCCTTCAAGGCCATGAGAATGAGCTCATCCGGATACCGGTCCTGGTCCAGCCAACCGGTGATCGTCTCCATCTCCATTGGGGTTAAGGGCCGAGCGAATTCCTTCTCGAAGAGGCTGTAGAGATTAGGCTCTACGCCGGCTTTGGCAGGCTCACGGCTCGCGGTACCCTGGAGCTTGCTCTCCATCGCCCATACGGCCCCCAGCTTCTGCCACAGCCCGTCCAGATTGTATCTCTCATAGCGGATTCCCGTCATGGGATCTTCATCCTCGTCAATGGCCAGGAAGCCTTCCTTCATGAGCTTGCGGAGTGTATCGGCCACCTTCTCTCCGGAGAGACTCATGCGGCTCCGCAGATCGTCCATGGTCGGGAATTCCTTCATCTCCCGGTCGCGGAAGCCGATCAGCTGAATAAGCAGCATGGCTTCCTCTTCGCTGAGATCCAGCTTCGCATAAGTGGTCAGAAGGAGCATCGGCACCGACACGGCGCCCGCACGCAATCCGGCCATCAGGCCTTCCTCCGGCGTCTTCGCTTGCCCCGATCGTCCGTACATCGGGTTCCCTCCTTATCTTGTCCATCCGCCTTCTGTCATGCAAGAAGAGCCCCGGTTCACAGGGCTCTTCCAAGTGGTCGTATGATTACTATAGGGGAAAAGCGCAACGCCGTCAATCCGGTTAAGGGTACAGACGGTACAAGAGCCGCGGGAATGCGATGGTCTCGCGGACGTGGTCCAGGCCGCAGATCCAGGCAACCGTACGCTCCAGTCCCAGGCCGAAGCCGCTGTGGGGCACGGTGCCGTATTTGCGCAGGTCCATGTACCATTGGTAGGCTTCCTTGGAGAGGTTATGCTCCTGGAAGCGCTCCTCCATCAGGTCCGGATCGTCGATCCGCTGGCTTCCGCCGATTATCTCGCCATAGCCTTCCGGCGCGATCATATCCGCGCACAGCACCACTTCCGGCCGGTTCGGATCCGGCTTCATGTAGAACGCCTTGATGCTGGTCGGGTAGTGAGTGATGAACACGGGCTTGTCGTAGCTTTCGGCGATGGCTGTTTCGTGCGGTGCGCCGAAATCCTCGCCCCACGGAATGTCATGGCCGTTATCCTGCAGGAACTTGATGGCTTCGTCATAGGTGATCCGCGGGAACGGCGCCTTGATGTTCTCCAGCTTGGAGATATCCCGCTCCAGCGTCTCCAGCTCCTTGCGGCAGTTGGCGACGACGGATTGGACCACATGGGACACGAATTCTTCTTGAATCCGAAGGTTCTCCTCCAGATCCACGAAGGCCATCTCCGGCTCGATCATCCAGAACTCGATCAAGTGCCGGCGAGTCTTGGACTTTTCCGCCCGGAAGGTCGGACCGAAGGAATAGACGCGGCCCAAGGCCATCGCGGCAGCTTCCATGTAGAGCTGGCCGCTCTGAGTCAGGAAGGCATCCTCTTCGAAGTACTTGGTGTGGAACAAGTTGGTGGTGCCTTCACAGGACGACGGCGTCAGGATCGGCGGATCCACCAGCTTGAAGCCCCGTTCGTCGAAGAACTGCTGCACCGCCCGGATGATTTCCGAACGGATGACCAGAATCGCCCGTTGGCGGGGGCTCCGGATCCATAAGTGACGGTGGTCCATCAGGAAGTCCACACCGTGCTCCTTGGGGGTAATCGGGTAATCCTGCGCAATCTGGATGATCTCGATGCCGGTTACGGTCATTTCATACCCGCTTGGGCTGCGGGGCTCTTCCCGGATCGTTCCGGTCACGTACATGGAGCTCTCTTGGGTCAAGGACTTAGCGGCGTTCCATACCTCTTCCGCCACCTCGCTCTTTACCACAACCCCCTGTATGTATCCGGAGCCGTCACGCAATTGAAGAAATACGATCTTACCGCTTGAACGCACATTGTTCAGCCAGCAGCCGATGCGAACGGATTCGCCGACATGCCGGTTTACTTCCCGGATCAAGCATTGTGCCGCCATGATGAGATCCTCCCAAGGGTGGTGAAGTGGTTTATTGGTTGACCAGAGTGTTGCTGACAATCTTCAAGGTGTCGCGCGCAATGACAAGCTCTTCGTTGGTCGGGATGACCATGACCTTCACGCGGGAATCCGGCTTGGTGATGACGCGGGGGTCGCCGCTGCGGATCTTATTCAACTCGGGATCCACATCCACGCCCAGCCATGTCAGCTGCGACAGAATGTTCTCGCGCAATCCGGCTGCATTCTCGCCTACGCCGGCGGTGAAGACGATGGCGTCCACGCCGTTCATAGCCGCTACATACGCGCCGATCTGCTTGCGGATGCGGTACTCGTACATCTCGTAAGCCAGCTTGCAGTTTTTGTCGCCCTCCAGCATCCCCTTCTCGATCTCGCGCATGTCGCTGGAGCCGCCGGAGATGGCTTGAAGTCCGCTGTGCTTGTTGAGCATGAAGTTCACTTCGTTCAGGCTCAAGCCTTCCTTGCCCATGACGAACGGCACGATAGCCGGGTCGATATCACCGCTGCGGGTACCCATCATCAGGCCTTCCAGCGGGGTCATGCCCATGGAGGTGTCGTAGGACTTGCCGCCCCATACGGCCGTGACGGAGCCGCCGTTGCCGATATGGCAGGTGATGATCTTGCTGTCTTCTACCGGCTTATCCAGCATCTCAGCCGCTACCTTGCTGACATAATAGTGGGAGGTGCCGTGGAAGCCGTACCGGCGGACCTTGTGCTTCTTGTACAGACGCAGCGGCAGCGGATACATGAAGACCTTATCCGGCATGGTGGCATGGAACGCGGTATCGAATACGACAACCTGCGGAACGCCAGGCATGTTGGTTTCACAGGCATTGATGCCCATGATATGCGGCGGGTTGTGCAGCGGCGCCAGATCGAAGAGGCTCTTGATGCCGTTCTTGACTTCGTTCGTCACGAGCACGGATTCGGAATAGAGGTCGCCGCCCTGCACCACGCGGTGCCCTACGGCTTCGATCTCGTCGATGGAGGCGATCACACCGCTTACCGGGTGCAGCAGAATATCGACGACCTTCTTGATGGCCACGTTGTGGTCCAGAATCTCGGAAACTTCCTTCACTTCCGGCTTGTCGGTAGGCTCATGGACGAGAATGGCGGTGTCCATCCCGATCCGCTCCACCCGGCCCTTGGCCAGAACGGATTCGTCGCTCATATCATAGAGCTGGTACTTCAGAGAAGAGCTGCCTGCGTTGACTACCAAGATTTTCATACCCGGTCACCATCCTTATTATAACGGAAAAATCCTTGTCCGACTTTGGTTCCCAATTGTCCTGCGCGCACCATCTGCTTCAGCAGGAAGCTCGGACGGTACTTGATGTCGCCGAACTCGCGGAACATGCCTTCCATAGCGGCCAGAACGGAATCCAGACCGAAGCGGTCGCACATTTCCAGCGGGCCATAGTGGAAGTCATATCCGATCCGCATGGCGGAATCGATGTCCTCTGCGGAAGCGACGCCTTCGGCCAGGACGTGCAGCGCTTCGTTGATCAGCGTGCACACGAGGCGGGTGGTGACGAAGCCCGGGGACTCATAGACTTGGATGCCCTTCTTCGTAATCGTTTCTTCCACGAATTCGCGGGTCAGCTGATAGGTTTCTTCGGAGGTCTTCAGGCCGCGGATGATCTCCACGAGATCGATCTTGGCAACCGGATGCAGGAAGTGCATGCCGATGACGCGGTCCGGACGGTTGGTCTCGGAAGCCAGCTGGGTCAAGCTCAGCGTGGAGGTATTGCTGGCCAGAATGACGTGAGGCGGGCAGATGCTGTCCAGATCGCGGATGACTTCACGCTTGGCGTCCAGGTCCTCGCTGATGGTCTCGATGACCATATCGCATTCGGCAATGCGGTCCAGAGCGTATACCTTATGGATTTTGGACAGGATCAGTTTCTTCTCCGAAACGGTGATCGCCCATTTCTCGATTTGTTTGTCCAGACTTACGACGATCATGTCCCAAGCTTGGTCCAGCTTCTCGGGAGTCTTCTCCACGAGAAATACTTCCAGACCCTTGACGGCCAGCATCTCGGCGATGCCTTGGCCCATGGTTCCTGCACCAATAACGCCTATCCGTTTAAATTGCACTCTTCTCACCCATTCCGTGGATTTATATATCATTATGCCCGAGCGGCGATTCCGAAGCCCTCTTCACATTGTGCGCCAAGAGAATGCTTCCGATTCGCAAAGAAAAAGCCTCCGGACCAACAGGTCTGGAAAAGCTTCTCTGCCATCAGCTATCATACCATTTTTCACGTGAAAATAGGGATTGATTTTTCAAACGTTCGATATTTCGACAAACAAAAGAAGCCCGGCGCCTATCGGCGACGGACTATTGTGAACTTCATGTGAGCATTAAGCAGATTCGTGGAGCAATCCGGTCTGCTCCTGCAGCATGTGCCGGAACTGGTCACCCGACAGGGTTTCCTCCCCCATCAGGATGTCCAGGGACTGGATGAACACCGTGCGGTGCCGTTCGAGAAGCTCCCGGGTGCGGCGCGTCAGGTCCTCCATGATGGCCGCATTCTCCTTCATCAGCTCTTCCTTCGTCGTCATCTCGCGGTCGATTATGCCCAGACGGGTCAAGCCGGCGTCCATCATCGTCTTCACCATGTTGATGGCCTGCTCGAAGTCGTTGCGGGAGCCGGTGCTCCGGCCGCCGTAGAACATCTCTTCGGCCACGGCGCCGCCCAGGGCAACCATGATTTTGGACTCGATGTATTCCTTGGTGTAGAGATACTGCTCCTTCTGCGGATTGTGGCGCACATAGCCCAAGGCTTGCCCTCGGGGGCTGAGCGCAACCTGGGAGACGGAGCCCGGGTTCAAGAGCTCGGCGGCAATGGCGTGGCCCAGCTCGTGGTACGCTACCCGCTCCTTCTCCTCCCGGGTGGATTCGCGGTCGGACTTCTCGCCCAGCATCACCTTGTCCACCGCCAGCGACAGATGCTTCTGCCCGATGATCTCCAGGCCGTCGCGAAGCGCGTAGATGGCCGCCTCGTTCATCACACTCTCCAGCTGTGCCCCGGAGAACTGGAAGGTCTCGTCCGCCACCCGGTCCAAGAGCACCTCTTCGGCCAACGGCTTATTCTTCGCATGGATGTTGAGAATATGCATTCGTCCCTTGCGGTCGGGCAGATCCACCGTAATGTGGCGGTCGAAGCGACCCGGACGGAGCAGGGCGCTGTCCAGCATCTCCTTGCGGTTGGTCGCCGCCATGATCAGAATCCGGGGCGTCTCAGCCGTATGGATACCATCCATCTCGGTAAGCAGCTGGTTCAGCGTCTGGTCATACTCCCGGTGCTGGCCGCCGGCACGCTTGCCGCCGATGACGTCAATCTCATCGATGAAGACGATGGCCGAATCCTTGCCTTCCTTCTGAGCGCGGGAACGGGCGTCCTTGAACAGGTCCCGCACCCGGCTGGCGCCAACGCCGACATACATCTCTACGAATTCGGAGCCCGACGCGGAGACGAATACGGAATTGGTATAATGGGCCGCCGCCTTGGCCATCAAGGTTTTGCCGGTGCCCGGAGGGCCCTCCAGCAGAATCCCCTTCAGAGGACGGATGCCCAGCTTCTTGATCTCTTCGTGCTTGATCAGGAAATCCAGCGCTTCCTTCAGCTCGTGCTTCGCCCGGTCCTGTCCGCCGATATCGTCGAAGGTGAGATACGAGGGGGTCCGGGACTTCGCCTTCCGGTCCGCCGTGGCCCCCATGCCGGCACCGGTACGAGCCCGGTTCATGAGGAACAATGCTGCTACGATGACGGACATGAAGAGCACGGGGACGACGTTCAGGCCGATGAAGGCAAGGAACGCGATCACTACGGGAATGACGCCGATCAGGATCTCTTTGCCATATTTACTCATTAGGCCACACTCCCATCTTGGCGGGGGTCCGCGGCAGTATGACGAACTTGGCGTACTCGCCTTGCGTCAGCTTCACGTACACGTTCTTCTCGTCCATCTGGGATTCCACCTTCAGCCCCTGCACGAGGCCGGCCTTCTCCTCCAGGCTGACGGGAATGGATGCATAACGGCTGGTTTCCATGGCTTGAGCCACATCGAACAAGGCGCGGGACCACCAGGCCTCCAGCTCCGAAGAGCTGTTGCTGTCCACATGGATCTGCACCTCACGGTCGCCAGAGATGTCGGCGGCCCGCTTCTCTATCTCGTGAACTATTTCACTTAACTGGGCTTGGGGATTGAGCTTCACGTTGAATACGACCTTGTTCCCGATCTTCGCTTCAGAGCTTTCAACGCCGGGTGTGCCGTTCAACGCTTGATTGAGCGGACTCTCCATCGCCACGCTGTGGTAAGCGAACCAACCGCCGAACAAGATGGCGCTGGAACCCACTACAGCCAACAATAAGGGAATGAGTTTCAGTTTCAAGGGAACGTCCCCCTTTCTATAATAAAAGCAATATGATAGTTAATGTAGTGAACAGCAACATAGTCTGAGTATAGCATAGCAGGCGCCGCACGTGGCGATGTAATGTGTGGAAACCCAAGGAGCAGCGCGGTTGCGGAGGAATTCTTAGCACAGCCTGGCAAATGTAAAAAGCTCCGCCCGGGTCAAGCCGCCGTCGGATTGTTCATCCTTAAGCGGCTAGACCGGGCGGAGCCTCCGGCTCCGGGATCTGGCGATCTAGCCCAGCCGGAGCGTATCGATCAGCACTCCGTCGCCGAACCGGTAATAATCATAGAAATATCGGGTCTTGCCGTCCATCTCCCGCTGGTAATATATCTCCCAGACGTAATCCTGATCCAGCTTCCCCGGCGTCGCACGCAGAACCTTGGCTTCCGGAGCGGCTCCCAGCACCTTGTCCACAGCGGCCTGCTTCGTAATCCCTTCGGATTCGTAAGCGGCATACCGCTCGTGCTGGCTTACCCATACGATCATCTTGTTGCCGATCTTGTCTTCCCCGTAGACGATCATATAAGGCTCCGTCCCCACATATGGCTCGACCCGGTCGGCCTTGACCAGCATCGTCTCTGCGTAAGCCGCCTTCACGGCCTCCTTCTTGCTGTCCCACTCCCCGGCAATGATCCGGTCCATGAAGATGTACGTGCCGGCCATAACCGTCAAGACGGCCAGAAAAGCTGCCAGGAGCAACGATTTTTTCCTGCGCATGGTTAGTTACCTCTTCCGTATGGCTCGTTCGTCAGCTTCCGACAAGCGCTTCATACCGCTGCTGGAATTCCCGGATGATGCGCTCCTCGTCTAAGGTCAGGCATTCGCCGTCCTTCACCGTCCGCTTGCCGTCAATCCAGACGTCGGATACGTCGCCCGCCGAAGCGGAATAGATAATGTGCGACACATAATCAGACTTGGGGAAGAAGTGGGGACGGTCCGAACGCAAGGCGATGAAGTCCGCTTTGTAGCCTGGGCGCAGCATCCCTGTATCGTTCAGCCACACCGACCTGGCGCCGTCCAAGGTACCCATGCGGAGTGCGGCTGCAGCCGGCACCGCCGTCGGATCGCCGCTCACCCCTTTATGGATGAGAGCGGCCAACCGGGCTTCCTCGAACATGTCCAGGTTATTATTGCTGGCAGGGCCGTCTGTCCCCAGGGAAACGAGAAGCCCCGCCTGGAGAAGCTCCGGCACCCGGGCAACGCCGCTTGCCAGCTTCAGGTTGCTGCCCGGATTGTGGCTGACTCGAACATCGTAGCGGCAGAGAATGTCAATCTCTTCATCCGTCAGGTGCACGCCGTGTGCCACGAGACAGGGACGGGAGAAGACGCCGAGCTTCTCCAGATGGGCGACGGGACGGGCTCCGTATTGGGCCGCGTTCTCCTCCACCTCTCGGAGGGTCTCGGACATGTGGATGTGGATCGGCAGATCCAG
Organism: Oryzibacillus soli; assembly: GCF_051594765.1. Lineage (NCBI taxonomy): Bacteria > Bacillati > Bacillota > Bacilli > Caryophanales > Paenibacillaceae > Oryzibacillus > Oryzibacillus soli. Next base: position 116,600 of record NZ_JBPPGJ010000005.1, on the reverse strand, counting down.
ATCATGTGCCGCTTGGACGATCTTCTCGATATAGTCAGGCGGACACGTATACGGCGCGTGGGGGGCCATCATCGTCGTGATCCGGCCGCCGGCTTGGCCGTTCCATTCCCGGGCGAACCGGGAGGCCTCCTCCAGCTTGGCTTGCTGCACGTCGGGCGGACACAGGCCGATGACGCCGCGGGTTAGCACCGCCCTCATGCCTGATTCTTCAACGGCCTTGGCCACCTCGTCCATGTGGTCGTACATGTCGACGAAGGTGGTAGTGCCCCCTTTCATCATCTCAAGAATGGAAAGCAGGGTTCCCGCCTTCACATCCTGTGCCGTAAATTTGGCTTCGTTCGGCCACATTTTCTCCTGCAGCCAGACTTGAAGGGCCAGATCGTCGCCGATGCCCCGGAGGAGAGACATAGCGGCATGGCAGTGGGTATTGACCCAGCCGGGCATGAACAGACGTCCCTTGCCGTCCACAATCTCCTCTTGCGCTCCGGACGGGGTGTACTCCCCCTCCTCCAATGCGGCGATGCGGCCGTTCTCGACGGCGATATATCCTTTCACCAACGGACGTGCAGCATCCGCCGTGACAAAAATGCCATTCTTCACGATCATCCGTGACATGAACGTATCGATCCTTTCCTTAGGGGTATCCAAGCTTCTGCCTGCTTCTTCCACTCTACAATGAGAACGGGTCATAAATCAAGAACTGCCGGCATCGTCTTTCACCACCGGAACAAAGTTCATGGTTCGCTCCATTGCATAATGTTGAGAGGATATGGTATTTTAAGAGTTATGGACAATTAGATTAGGCTTCGCCGGTAAGGCAAGCCTTGGAGGTTTTGGACATGGCGATAACCAACAAGAAACAAGACGAAGATTTCTACGTGCTGCTCACCCAATCCGCCGAGAACACTCTGCAAGCGGCCCATGTATTCCGACAGGCGATGATGGGAACCGAAAGCCCTATGGCTTTTCTTCAAGAGCTGCGCGACCTGGAGCATAAGGGGGATACCATCACCCACTCCATCTTCCGCGGCTTGAACAAAGTCTTCATCACGCCCATTGACCGTGAAGATATCCTTGCTCTCGCCAGTAAGATGGATGACGTCATCGACGGCATCGAGGAATGCATCGCCCGATTCGATTACCTGAATGTCGAGAAGACTGACCACTACATGAAAGAATTCTCCGCTGTGCTCGTTAACGCCTGCCAATACATTCTGGACAGCGTGAAGCTCCTGTCCAAGAAGAAGTACATGCAGATCACCGAATTCACCGTGAAGATCAACAGCATGGAGAACGAAGGCGACCGTCTGCTGCGCGAAGGCATCCGGGAGATCTTCCGCAATCCGAAGGACCCGTACCACGATTTCAAGCTGAAGGAAATGTACGAGCAGCTGGAGCTAACCACCGATGCCTGCGAGAACGTAGCGGACATTCTGGACGGCGTCGTACTGAAATACGCATAAGTTTCCACAAAGAAGGCTCCCCGATAATCATCGGAGAGCCTTTTTCTTATGGGTTCCCTCTATTCGTCGAGGTAGTACGCCAAGCTCTGCAGATCCGTGGTGAAATCCGCGTTATGCACCCGGATATCCGACGGAACCTTGATGATGGCCGGCGCGAAATTCAGGATCGCTTCCACGCCGCCGCGTACGAACTCATCCGCCACGTTCTGGGCGTCTGCCGCAGGTACGGTGATGATCCCGATCCGGATTCCGTCCCGGTGGATGCATTCCGCCAATTGGGCCATGGGCTGCACCTTCAGGTTGTTAATCTCGGTCCCCACCTTGTCCGGGCTCGAATCGAAGACGGAGACGATCTTCATGTTGTCCTTCAGATAGACGTTATAATTGCATAGGGCTCGGCCCAGGTTACCGGCTCCGACCAGAGCGACGGCAATGTTCTGGTCCAGCTTCAGAATCTGCCGAATCTTCTCGATCAGGTAATTGACATCATACCCGATGCCCTTCTTGCCGAATTCGCCGAAATAGGCCAGGTCTTTCCGGATCTGGGCCGGATTCAGCTCCAGCTTGTTTCCCAAGTCCTGGGAAGAAACGGTCTGTACGTTCTTTATATTCAATTCGTTCAGGAATCGAAGATAAACCGGCAAACGGCGTACTACCGCTTCGGAAATTTTCTCGGTCTTCACTGCTCTTCCCCTCCCATCCATTCGGTAATCCGCGGCACCAGCTGGGCCGTGGTCATGTGCTCAATCTTCGGCCCCGGCAAGGAGTACAGAAAATGCTTGCCGTATGCCGTGTCGATCACCCGGGTATCATAAACGATGACGATACCCTTATCCGTCGCGGTGCGAACCAGACGCCCGAAGCCCTGCTTGAAGCGGATCACCGCTTGGGGCACGGAATATTTCATGAACGGATTCTGGTTATTTTTCTTGTATACCTCGCACTTGGCTTCCACCAGCGGATGATTCGGCGGCTGGAACGGAAGCCGGATGATGGCGAGACACGACAGGGCATTGCCCGGAATATCCACGCCTTCCCAGAAGGAGCTGGTTCCCAGCAGAACGCTGGCGGCATGCTCCTTGAACATTCGGGTCAGCTTGCTGCGGTTCCCGCTGTCCAAGCCCTGGCCCAGAACCTGGATGCCGGAAGGAGCCAGCTCCTCCTTCAACCGTTGATGGACGGCCTTCAGCATCCGGTAAGACGTGAACAGAACCAGCATCCGGCCGCCGGTGGACACCGCCACCTCCCGCAGCGACTCCGTCAGCTTCTCTACGAAGTAGGCTTCGCCGGAATTTCCCTTGATATTCGGAAAATCCCGCGGCACCACCAACAGCGCCTGCTGCCGGTACTGAAAAGGCGACGGAAGCAGGACGGTCTTCAGCTTCCCGGAGGGATCCTCCGGCTTAAGTCCCAGCTGTTCGCAAGTATAATGAAATTTCTTGTCGACGGACAAGGTTGCGGATGTCAATATTATACTCTTTTTGGCGTCAAAAAAGAACTGCCGTAACATTCCGCTCACATCTACCGGTACGGACATCAGCTGAACGGACTTGCTCTTGAACTGTGGGCTGGCCTCCAGCCAGTAGACATCATCCTTGTTCTGCATCTGCATGAACACGTGAAGCGTATCCCGATGGCGCGCCAGATCCTTGGAGGCGCCGTTCAGGTCCGTCACCAAGTGCTGGATGCCCAGCTCCTCCTGGACATCCTTCCAATCGGACAGCAGCCGGTCCAGCAGCTTGACCGCTTCCCCCAGACCGATGTAGAGGTTGTCCTCGATGACCCGTAGGGTATCCCAGCTTCTAGGCAGCGAGTCCGGCTTCACCCGGTACACCAGCTGACCACCCTCGGTAGCCCCTGCATCCGCCGCTCCGGTCCCGATCAGATCATAGAGCACTTGAGCCAGCTCGTCCCAATGCTCCTTGGCTTCCACGAGCTGCTCCTCGATGTCGTGTATGGTGCGCAGCCATTTGGCCGCTTTTTCGGAGCCGTCCGCTTCCTGCTGAAGACGGATGGTCACGGTAGGCAGAAGTCCGGACTTGTTATCCTTGTACAACCAAGTCAAGGTGTGCACCATGGAGAAATAGTGAAGCTCCAAGCCCAGATGCTTGCTGGCGACCTCCTCCAGATGGTGAGCCTCATCAACGATCAGATGCTCATAACCGGGCAGCAGACGATTTTCCGCCTTTACGTCGGTAAACAGCAGCGAGTGATTGGTTATGACCAAGTCCGCCATATGGGACTGGTTCTTGGCCCGGTGATAGAAGCACTTGCGGAACCAAGGACAATGCCGGTTCAGGCAGGAATCCGCATCGCTAGCCACGTCCTGCCAGAAGTCGTTAGCCTTGGACGTCAGGTATAACTCTTCATCGTCCCCATAGTGGGTACCGCTCAGCCAAACCACCATCTGGGCCGCCGTAATCCGGTCCTCCCGGCCGTTCTCGAAGTCGAACTGGTTCACCTTGTTCTCGAACTTCCGGAGACACAGATAATGGTTACGTCCCTTCAATACCGCTGCCTGGAAAGGAATGGGGAACAGCTCCTGCAAGAGCGGCACATCCCGCTGACGCAGCTGCTCCTGAAGCTGGATGGTATGGGTGCTTACGATGACCTTCTTGTCTTCCTTGATCCCGTAATAGAGGGAAGGAATCAAATAAGCCATCGATTTGCCGGTACCCGTACCGGCTTCGATCATCAGGTGCCGCTCCTCCTCAAAGGATTCCTGCACCTCATGAATCATCTGCTCCTGAGCCGGCCGCGCTTCGTATCCGGGGAACCGTTCCTGCATCCGGGCCGTGAAGGCTTCATAAAATTCGTCGAAGGGCTTGTCGATCCATTCCGTACCCGCGCCTTCGCGGGGAGGCTTCTCATCGCTCCAATCCTCCACATTCAAGGCGAATTGGCGGAAATACCGGCTCGCATCCGGATCCTCCGCCAACGTCGATTCCTTCCAGCTGCGCAGCTCCTGCAGGAACCAGCTCAAATCCGTCGTTTCCACCTCGAAGAGATAAGCGATCCGTTGAACCGTCAGCAGATCAAGCTCCTCGATCCGCTCCAGAATCCGGATCCACAATAGCCCAGTCGCTTCCGCATCCGAATCTGCTTGATGAGGCCTCACATGAGGAATGCCCAGAGACTGGGTCACCATGGAGAGGGACAAGCTGCCGAGAGACGGGAACAGGATCCGCAGCAGCTCAAGCGTATCCAGCACCCGGCCGTTGAACGGACGGTAGCCGGAGATGTCCAAGGCCCGCTGCAGGAATCCCAGATCGAATGGAATATGATGCCCGACCAGGATCGCATCCTCCAGATAGGGCTGCATCTCCGCCATCACCTGTTCCACAGAAGGCGCATCCTTCACCATCTCGTCGGTGATACCGGTAAGTTCACAAATAAAATCAGGTATACGGGTTCCCGGCTTCACCAAGGAAGTATACCTGGATATGATCTCATTATTCTCGACCACGACCAGCCCGGCTTGAATGATCTCGTCGGAAGGCTGATTGCCTGTCGTTTCGAAGTCAATTACGGCGAATTTCATTCTCCCCGTCCAATCCCTTCTTGCGTGATCCATAGCTCTTATTAGAATACCAAATCCGAAGGGGTTATGGGAAGAACAAATGATGTCAGCTCCGTTTGCTCCAGGCCTTCAGATGCAGGGCCGGCTCCACCGAGCCGGGGTCCGCCGAGTGGGCCAGACGGAAGTATTCCATCGCCTTGTCCATGTTCTGGTTCTCGGCCTGGATATAGCCCATGGCATTGTACGAAATGGCTTTCATTTTCCCGTCGTCCGTCAAGGGCACGAGGAACTGGAAATGCCGGTACGCATCCGAATATTCACCGCAGCGCAAATAGGACATAGCCAGATAAATCCGTGCCATCAGAAAGTCCGGCTGGAGCTGAACCACCTGCTCGAATTCCTCAACGGCATCCCGGAACATATGCAGCTTGTAATAGCCTTGCCCCTTAGAGAAGGAGCCCTCGGTCGATTCCTTCACGGCCGAAGCCGCAACGGGCATCGCGTATTCCGTGTGTACCGAAGAGTGTGATGGATGCCCATGCGTCTCCGCTTCATCGTCCGGAGCGGCTCCGGCGGTCCCTGTGAGCTTGCCCATCTTCTCCTCGAACAGCAGCCATTCTTCAATGCAGGTGTCGCTCATGGCCTTCAAGACCGAAAGCCGTTCTTCCAGCTCGGCGCGTTCTGCGCCGCTCGCCATCGGCAATTGCGTGATGATGTCATCCAATGCGTCATTCATCGATGCAAAGAGCTGTTTGAACATGGGGCACCTCCACCTTGCGAATGAGTTATGTCGTACCTTCATTCTTTGTTACGGCGGAGGGTTTCATACTTGCGGTCCGGTGCCATTGCTTCCAATGCCGCTTCGTTTACAGCAGGACGGTGGAGTGGGGCTCCTGCTCCAGCGTGTTCACCGGCTTGTTGGCTCCGTCCAGGATGGCGATCTTCGGCTTGTGGCTCCGTGCCTCTTCATCGGTCATCATGGCGTAGGAGATGATGATGACGGTATCCCCCACGTGAACGAGACGAGCCGCGGCACCGTTCAGGCAGATGACTCCCGAGCCCCGGGGCCCGGGTATAATGTATGTTTCAAGACGGGCACCGTTGTTATTGTTTACGATCTGGACCTTCTCGTTCGGAAGCATGTCCACCAGATCCAACAGATCCTCATCGATGGTGATGCTTCCGACGTAATTCAAGTTGGCCTCAGTCACGGTGGCACGGTGCAGCTTGGCTTTCATCATGGTACGGAACATGGCTCTCTCCCCTTACGGTTCGTTCTGTGGTTCACTCTATATCTGAAACAGCCGGTTGTCGATCAGCCGGGTCCGGCCGAACCGGACTGCCAAGGCGATAAGAAGCCGTGTCCCTTCCAGCTCGGTTGAAGGAAGATCATAGGCGGGCCGGATGGACGGGTAATCCATGATCTCCACATAGTCGATATCTGCCAAAGGGGAAGTCCGAATGTGGGCTTCGATCAAGGCTTTGACCGAGCGGTAGTCGCCTCCGCATTCCGCCAGCCAGCCTTCGGCCAGCTGAAGCGATTGGGACAGTACGAGGGCCTGCCGGCGCTCCTCCCCGCTCAGATACACATTCCGGGAGCTTAAGGCCAGCCCGTCGGATTCCCGGACGATGGGACAGGGAACGATCTGGACCGGAACGTTCAGATCCTCCGTCATTCGCTCGATGACCGCCACCTGCTGGGCATCCTTCATCCCGAAGTAAGCGCGGTCCGGCTGAATGATGTTGAACAGCTTCGTCACGACCGTCGACACCCCGTCGAAGTGACCGGGCCTCGATGCTCCGCAGAGCAGGTCCGTCACCTCGGCTACGGCAACCTTGGTTTTGACCGTCTTCGGATACATGGCGCTTACATCGGGTAGGAACACCAGATCCACCCCGTTGTCCCGGGCGACCTGCAAATCCCGTTCTTCGTCCCGGGGATACCGGGAGAAATCTTCATTGGGGCCGAACTGAAGTGGATTGACGAAGATACTCAGCATGGCGATGCCGTTCTCCGACCGTGCCTTGCGCAGCAGACTGGCGTGCCCTTCGTGCAAGTATCCCATCGTGGGAACGAAGCCCACGGTGGCCTCCTCGTCCCCTCTCCTTTTCTTCAGCTCTTGTATGGCTGCCCGTACTTCAGGCACCGTCCTTGCGATCTGCATGGTTCCCCGTCTCCGTTTCTATATGTCAATTCAAGCAAGATGAAGTCAGATTATTCTTTGCCGCCATAGAGGTAAGACATGACCTCCAGATCCCCTTTGAACACGTTCTCCTCTTTGGGGAACTTGCGTGCCTTAACCTCCTGCACATACTGTCCGATGCCGCTGCGGATCTGGCTTCCGATATCCGCATAGGCTTTGACGAATTTCTTCGGCCGGATGCCCGAGCCGTACTGGAGAATATCGTGATACACCAAGATTTGGCCGTCGCAGCCCACGCTGGCTCCAATGCCGATGGTCGGGATGGTGAGCTGGGAAGTGATCATGCGGGCCACCTCTTCGGTAACCAGCTCCAGCACTACGGCGAATGCGCCCGCTTCCTCCAGAGACTTGGCATCATCCAGCAGCTTGCGCATCTGCTTGGAGTCCTTGCCTTGAACCTTGTATCCCCCGATCTGGTAGACGGATTGAGGGGTCAGGCCGATGTGGCCCATTACCGGCACCCCTGCTTGGGTACAGGCCTCCACCGTATGGGCGATCTCAGCGCCGCCCTCCAGCTTGATGCCCTTGCACAGGCCTTCGCGCATTACGCGTCCTACATTTCGGAGAGTCTCATCAATGCTGCCATGGTAGGTCATAAACGGCAGGTCGGTCACGACGAAGGCCGACTTGGCCCCGCGGGTCACCGCTTTGGTATGATGGATCATATCCTCCAGTGTGACCGGGATGGTGGAATCGTAGCCCAGGACCACATTCCCCAGGGAGTCCCCGACAAGGATACCGTCCACTCCGGCTTCCTCCGCCAACATGGCGGACGGGTAATCATAAGCGGTCAGGAAAGCAATAGCCTCTCCATCCTGCTTCATCTTCTTCAGCTTCGTTGTCGTTACCGGCTTCCGGTTCTCCATCTTCCCCATCTCCTTCTAATTTCAATAAAAAAACCTTCCCGCCGAAGGAAGGCCGAAAGGTTCATCAAAGACATGGGTATCCTGTCTTATGATCCCTTCTGTCTCGGTCCTTGCGGCTCAGAGCAGAATCCGATATAAGCGCGATGCGGGTATAGGGTTCCCCAAAGGGGCAGGTTTCAGTGCAGCTCCTTGCGGATGCCGCCTTACCTGCATCATAAACCAAACAACGGAAAAAAGCTACTGTTCCGGACCATATTTTCGGACATGATGTTAATGGCCCAGCCGGCTCTTCCCCTCGCAAACTGGATTCAACGCGCTCCTGGCAGCTCCGTATCGGCGGAGTAAACGGTCTTCAGCGTCCCGTCCTGCTGCCGCACGATCAGCCCGCCCCATTCGTCCAAGCCTACCGCCTCGCCTTCATAGGTCCCCCCGTGGGCGATCATGCGGACCTGTCGGCCAATGGTCGCGGAGGACGCCTCCCACAAGGTCCGGATCGGTGCGAAGCCCTGCTCCCGATAGAGCTGGAACATCTCCTCCAGCTGGAAGAGGAACGAGGCGATCAGCTCGGCCCGGTCCACTTTGGCGCCGGACTCGATCAGAAGCGACGTCGCCTTCTCCTTCAGCTCCTCTGGATAATCCTCGGCCTCCAGGTTGCAGCTGATGCCGATCCCCGCCACAATGTATTGCAGCGCTTCATTCTCCGCGCTGGATTCCATTAAGATGCCGCTGATCTTGCGTCCGCGAAGGAGCAGATCGTTAGGCCACTTGATTCCGGGCGAGACGCTGGGAACCGTCTTCCGGATGGCGCGGCACAGCGCAACGGCTGCAAGCAGTGTCATATGAGGCATCAAGTGCAGCGGAATGTCCGGACGAACCACCAGACTCATGTAGATGCCCTTCCCTTTGGGGGAGTGCCAATGGCGCCCGAGGCGTCCCCTTCCCGCAGTTTGGCGCTCCGCTACGACCAGGGTCCCCTCAGGAGCACCCTCGCGAACCAGCCGTTGGGCGACGTTCTGAGTCGAATCCACCTCATCGAAGATGTGGATGTTTCGGCCCAGCAGCCGGGTCGCCAAGTACTCTTCGATCCGTTCCTGCGTAAGACGGTCCGGAGCAGACACCATCCGGTATCCGAGCCGGGGGGCGGCCTCGAAGATGTAGCCCTCCTCCTTAAGCACCTGGATGTGCTTCCAGACGGCGGTACGGGAGACGTTCAGCTCGCGGCTGATCTGCTCCCCGGATACATACTGCGTCCCCGCTTCCTCGAACAATCGGATCAGTCGCGCATTCATTGCGTCCCTCCTTCCTTCTCGAGCTCAGCCGCGCAGGCCAGCAGATCCGCCTGCACGTTTGCGACGCGGCCCAAGGCGGCAAGCTTCAGGAGCGCCGCCATGGTCCTGCTGACCCAAGGCCCCGCGGGGCGGCCGGCCTGCCGGATAAGGTCCTGTCCGGCCAACGCCAGCTCCTTCAAACCCGCCGCCGGCATAGCCTGCAGCCACCCTGCACCGTGACGGAGCAGCTCCGGAACGCAAGAGGCTCTTCCGATTCCCTCGGAATGGAGGCCCTCCTCAATGGAAAGCCAGTCCAGCCCCGCTTCCTTGCCGTACCGAAGGACCGCCAGCTTCCAAGCATCCTCCAGACTGCATGCCGGCACCTCCTCCACCGTGTGAGGCCATTCTGCTTCGCAATGGGCCCTCACCCAGCGGCTGATCTCCAGGACCTTGGCGATCCGCTCCATATCCTTCACGGAGAACGTCAGCCCCCGCATCAGCTGGCGGGCTTCATCCGGATCCAGCGAAACGAGCAGCATCAGAAGCATCCACCGGTGGAGGGGCGCTTCCAGACGGTCCAGCACAGACAATCCGGCTGGCGCTTCCTCTTCCGTCATGCCGGTGTAAGTCCAATTCAGAGCTTCCTTGGTGCAGGTCAGCAAGCCGCTGTCGAGGAGCAGCTTGATGCCGCGGTAAGGGTGACCTCCCGCAAGCATCCGGTCCAGCTCCACCCTCACCCGCTCCATGGCCACATGCCGAAGCAGCTCCTTCCGAAGCAGGACGGCCTCCCAGGTCGCCGGGTCCACCTGCAACGCATAGGTAGATGCAAATCGGACGCACCTCATCATCCGAAGAGCATCCTCCTGGAACCGGTCCTCGGCTTGTCCGACACAGCGGAGCACTCCTCGCTGCAGGTCATCCCTGCCGCCGAACGGATCCCGAATGAGGCCGTGCCGGTCCATGGCCATAGCGTTGATCGTAAAGTCCCGGCGCCGGAGGTCCTCCTCCAGCTCAGAGATGAACTGCACCTCCGATGGACGGCGGAAATCCTCATACCCGGACTCGGTGCGGTACGTCGTCACCTCGAAGGGCTCCCCCTCCTGCATGACGGTTACCGTGCCGTGCTTCAGACCGGTGGGAATGGTCTTCTTAAACAGACCGACCACCTCGTCCGGAAGGGCCGAGGTGGCGATATCGATATCTTTGACCGGCTTGCCCAGAAGCTTATCCCGGACATAGCCTCCTACGAAGAAGGCTTCATGTCCGGCCGCTTCCAGTGCTTCCAGCACGGTCAATCCTTTTTGCTCCAGCTTATTCCATTCGGTCAAGGTCATTACCCCAAACAGCTGATTTTGTCCGGATGAAGCTCCCGTTCGGGAACGGAACGTCCCAGCACCCGGTAGTATATGTTCTCGTATTCCCGCATGATCCGGTCGTTGCAGAAGGTGAATCTGGCACGGTGCAGACAGTTCTCCACCACCCGGGCGTACAGCTCCGGGTCCGACAGCAGCCGCACCGCGTCGGCCGCCATTTTGTCGGTATCCCCCATGGGAGACAGGAAGCCGGTCTCTCCGTCCGTCACCAGCTCCGGGATGCCGCCCGCCATGGAACCGATGGTCGGAACGCCGCAGGCCATCGCCTCCAGTGAGACCAGACCGAAGCTCTCCTTTTCGGAGGGCAGGAGCATCAGGTCTCCCAAGGAGATCACCTCCGCCACGTCATCCTGCTTGCCGCAGAAGCAGACCCGATCCGCCAGTCCCAGCTCCTTGACTCTGGAGATGACCTTCGGCAGATCCGGCCCTTCTCCTACGAAGAGCAGGCGGGAAGGGAGCTGCTCATTGACCTTGGCGAAGATCTCGACGACGTCCAGCACCCGCTTGACGGGACGGAAATTGCTGATGTGCATCAGGATCTTCTCATCCGGATGGGCGAACTCCTCGCGGAGCTTCTTCACATCTCGGGGGTAATAGACCCGTTTGTCCACGAAGTTGTAGGTGAGGTCGATGGGCCGGTTCACGTGCAGCGTATCCCGGGTTTCCCTGATCAAGTCCTCCGACACCGCCGTCACCGCATCGCTCTGGTTGATCGCATACCGGATCAGATCCGATATGGATTCGTCCTGGGCCAGCACCGTGATATCCGTACCATGCAGGGTGGTCACCACCTTCAGATGGTCTCCGACCATCTGCTTGGCCATAAGCGCGCAGACCGCATGGGGAATGGCATAGTGTACATGGAGCAGGTCCAGATTCTGCATCTTGGCCACCTGCGCCTGCTTGCTGGCCAGGGACAGGTCGTAAGGGGGGTACCGGAATACATAATAATCGCTGACTTCCACCTCGTGGAAGAAGATGTTCTTATCGAACCGGCCCAGGCGGAAAGGTATGCTGTGCGTAATGAAATGGATCTCATGCCCTTTCTCAGCCAACAGCTTGCCGAGCTCCGTCGCAACGACGCCGGAGCCGCCTAGAGTCGGATAGCAAGTAATGCCGATCTTTAATTTATCGCCCATTCCGCATCCACCCTTCCCTTCGGTTATTGTGTAGCTTACCGGAACAAGTCGACCGTGTAAGGCAGCGCGGAAACGAAGCCTTCCGCATAGGCGGTACCCAGCTTCTGGCCCAGAAGCCGGTCGCGCGCTTCCACGCGCTCCAGGTAATCTTGATTCAGCGGCGTGGCCACGTAATCATTGCCGGGGCCAGCCGTTGTGAATTGGGAGCGGTAAGCCGAGAGCGCCTCCGTCTTGCGGTCGTATTCTTCCGTTACGTTCACGGCCAGATCCGCTTCAGCCACATCATTAATAAAATAATAATAATGCCGTTCCACCGTTACGGGGGCGGATTCCGGCAAGTAACGGCGCAGCTTCGCATTGAACACCGCTTCCTTCACCAGCCGGCTGCACATGACATGATCCGGGTGCCGGTCCTCCCAGTACGGGGCGAAGATGATCCGCGGGCGGACCCGCCGTATCTCCAGTGTAATCGCTTCGATCTGTTCCTTGCAAATGAACAAGCCCCGGTCCGGCAATCCCAGGGATGAGCGGTAGGCCAACCCAAGGATCCTGGAGGCATCCTGCGCCTCCCGTTTCCGCTCCTCCACCGTTCCGTTGGAAGACATCTCGGCATGGGTCAGATCGCATATGCCAACCTTGAGTCCGGCCTTTGTATGCTTGGCGATGGTGGCTCCCATACCGATCTCGGCATCATCCGGATGGGCTCCGAAGATGAGAATATCCAGTGCTTCCGTCATTCGGCCCCACCCGGCTTATACTTATGTACCAGCTCCCGCCATGCGAAGTCCCCGCGCTCCAGAGCCTTGATCAGAATCTCCGCCGTAGCGATGTTGGTTGCCACCGGAATCCCCTGCACGTCGCACAGACGCAATAAGGCGGTGATGTCAGGCTCGTGAGGCTGCGCCATCAGCGGGTCCCGCAGGAAGATGACCAGATCCATATCGTTCTGCGCTACCAGAGCTCCGATCTGCTGGTCTCCGCCCAGCGGCCCCGACATGAACCGGTGCACCGTCAGCTGGGTCTGCTCCATAATGCGCTGTCCCGTCGTACCCGTGGCATACAGCTTGTGCCCGTTGATGAAGACATGCTCGAAGGCAACGGCAAAATTCACCATCTCATCCTTCTTGCGGTCGTGTGCGATCAATGCAATGTTCATTGACATCCGGATCTCTCCCCGTCTCTCCTACTACGAAAGGACAGGAGCGCCGCTCGTGTCCCTTCATGTATCTGATCTCTTAATCGATAAAATGCTCGAATCCGTAGACCATGCCCTGATAGGTCATGACCTTCTTCACGGCAAGGTTGACTCCCGGCATATAGCCCGCTCTCTCATAGGAGTCGTGGCGGATCTTCAACGTCTGGCCGTGCCCGCCGAAAATAACCTCCTGCTGGGCGAATACCCCCGGCAGGCGCACGCTGTGGATTCTAAACCCATTGTAGTACCCGCCGCGGCTTCCTTCAATAGTTTCCTCTTCTTCCGGATTTCCTTGGCGGAGCTCCCGGCGGTTGGCGGCGATCAGCTCCGCCGTCTTCACCGATGTGCCCGATGGGGCATCCAGCTTCTGGTCCCCGTGGAATTCGATAATCTCCACATGCGGCATATACTTGGCCGCTTGAGCCGCGAATTTCATCATCAGGATGGCACCGATGGAGAAATTCGGTGCGATCAGTCCGCCGATGCCGGCCTCCTGGCACAGCTTGTCCAGCTCCACAATATCCGCCGGAGTGAATCCGGTGGTGCCGATGACCGGACGGACTCCATATTGGATGGCCAGCTTCGTATTGCCCACCACTGATTTCGGAGTCGTAAAGTCAACCAGCACGTCCGGTTTGGTCTCAAGCAGAGCCTGCTCCAGACTGTTGGACATCATGACGCCGCAGGGTCCCATACCGGCCATCATTCCGGCATCGATCGGATTACTGGAGTTGTCCACTGCGGCGGCAAGGCGAAGCTCCGGATCGTCCAGTACCATCTTCACGACTTCCCGGCCCATCCGGCCGCTTGCCCCTGCTACCGCAACTTTAATCGTCCCGTTCATGCTGCTTCACCTGTTCCTCTCGTTTGTTCGATTTGGAGTGCATCCATTGAGAATGTGATGATGTTATGATTCGCTCAGCATTACAGCCAGCTTCTTCTTGTATTCCTCCAGAAGGGCGGCTGCTCCCGTATGCAGAGGGTTCAGCTTCTGCGCTTCCTGCATAGCCCGCACCGCTTCCGGATATTCTCCCAATGCGGCACTGGCCACCCCCAAGAGCATATAGGCCTCGACCGATAGCGGGTCTAACCGGACGGCTTCCTTCAACAAGGCTACGGCCATATAGAGCTGTCCGCTCTCTTGGCTGAAGGCGGATTCGGCTTGCAGGACCCGTTCTCTTGCTTCCAGCCGCTGCAGATGGATCATATAGGACGGATCGTCCGGAGCCAACCGGTTTGCTGTACGGGCATGCGTTAAGGCTTTGACTAACCGATTGCTGCGTGCGCAGGTAATCGAGAGTCTATAATGAAACGAGGCATTGTCCGGCTCCATGGCAATGGCCTTCTCGAACCAGTCGATGGCTGATTCGAAGTCACTTGCCAATATGGCTTGATAGGCTTCCTTGATATAAGCTTCACCGTTCATGCGTGATCCCACCCCCTTTGGCGAACCAAGTTGATGGTACAGCATATGCGCATCCTTAGGACTCGGTGTTCCGTTTCGTCCACCGGTCCGCGTCGCGGGTGTTGAACTTATGCATCACCTTGTCATGGGCTTCCGTCAAATCCAGCCCCAAGGAATTGGCAAAGCATACGATGATGAACAGGATGTCTCCCAGCTCCATCTCGATGGAGTTGTCCTCTTCATCGGGCTTCTTCGGCTTCTCGCCGAACCGGTGATTCACTTCGCGGGCCAGCTCTCCCACTTCCTCCGTCATCCGGGCCATCATCGAGAGCGGGCTGAAATAGCCCTCCTTATATTGGGAGATGTACCGATCCACTTCCCCCTGGATGTCCTTCAGTGTTTTTTCCGACAAAAAGCTGCACCTCGCTTACAGATTATTAGTTAATTTTTATTCCATGTTAACGCAAAGATGGAGCGAACACAACGCAAACAAGAAAAACATTCCTCGCGGTCCCGTTTTGGTAGACGAAACGCAAAAAGGGTATAATGGATGGAGCATCCATCCGTCATACCCTTGCCGAACTTATGAAAGGAGAACCTCCATTGAATACGGGAACCCGCTGGAACACGATTCAGAGTCTGTTTTTAATTGTTCTGGGAGCCGCCGTGTATTCCTTCGGCCTCCACTATTTTGTCATCTCCAACGAGCTGATGGAAGGCGGCGTAACCGGCATCGCCATTCTCTTGAAATATGCGGCGGACCTGCCGCCCTCCATAACCAGCCTGGTCTTGAATATCCCATTATTCCTGCTGGGGTGGAAAACACTAGGCAAGCAGCAAATGGGCTGGACCGTGCTGGGCACCGTGTCGGTTTCCTTCTTCCTCTGGATCATGGAGGTTTGGATTCACGCCGGCTGGATCAAACCCTTCCGCGCGCCGGATGACAACCTCCTGGCCGCCCTGTATGCCGGTCTGACCTTGGGGGCCGGTCTCGGCCTGGTCTTCCGGTACGGCGGGACCACCGGCGGCGGCGACATTCTGGCACGACTCGGGAATAAGAAGATGGGCTGGAGCATGGGACAAGTCATTCTGGTCTTCGACGCGTTGGTCATCGGCGCATCCTTGATCTACCTGCCCCAGGAGAAGGTGCTCTATACCTTGGTCTCCGTCTTCATCGCCACCCGGACCATCGATTTCATCACCGAGGGGGCCTATGCCGCCAAAGAATTCACCATCATCACAGACAAAGGCGAGGAGATGGCCCAGACCATTACGGCTGAGCTGGAACGGGGCGTCACTCTCTTTCCCGCTCGTGGGGCTTACTCCCGAACCGAGAAGAACGTGGTGTACTGCATCGTAGGCCGCTCGGAGGTCCACCGTCTCAAGGTGCTGGTCCGGAGCCTGGATCCGATGGCCTTCATGATCATCAGCGACGTCCATGATGTATTGGGAGAAGGCTTCAAGCCGGAATAACCGTGCCTCCTCCCTGCTCTCCTACCCGTCCACCCGACGTGGGCGCCGGACCGAATCCCGCTCCGATACGAACATCCGCCATGCGGCGAACATCAGTACGGCGATGATGACCGAGCCGACTGTAAAGGTCCACAGAACGGGCCGGTCCGGCTGTATGCCGGGCATATACGCCGTACGGTCCCCATTCTTCCGGAATAAAGTGTCCAGCGATTCCTTCCACTGGCCGATCTCCGTCTCCAGCACCTCCGGGCGGAAGCTTCCCGTTTCCGTGGCTTTCGTAAAGTAAGTCAGCAAGGAGTCCATCTTCTCGGCTTCCTCCGGCTTGCGGCTGATCCACACTGCCGGCCGGATGGTTCCGTAATGCTCCTTCATATGACGGAGCGCCGGTGCCGCCTCCGTACGGCTGCCCGCTCGGACAGCTCGTTCGAATTGCTTGGTATCCTCGGTCAGCACCTTGTAATATTGAAGCCACATGGGCTGGTTCGGATGGGTAAGCGTATCGACGGCCAGCTTCAAGATGGCTGCCATCCGGACACATTCCGACGGATCCAGCCGTGCCGCGTTAAATACCCGTTTGGCCTCCACAATCGCGTCCGACAGGGCGTCCACGCCTTCGATTCCCGTAATGCCGGTAAACGACAATCCTGCCGCTTGATCCCCCAGCCGGTACAACCGATCTCTCGCCCCCATAAAAGAGCCCGCCGTCGCATTCTCGTACAGCTCGTCCGCCGTCCGGTTCAATTCCTCCAGCTGCTGCTGTCTAGCCGGATCCACAGCCGGCAGAGAATCGCCTGCTTCATTCCGGAGCATCCCGCACCCGGCTCCCCATGCCATGATCGCCACAAGAATGAACAGAAGCAGGACCCCTCTCCGCTTCTTCCCGCCAACAAACATCGGACATCCCTCCTATGATGATCATATGGAGGGATGTCCGAATTTAGACCCTGCTTTTGCCTGTCCGCTTGGACGCCAGCCAGGTTATAAGTAGACTGACGATGCTTAAGTATACGGTAAAGGTCTGGACCGTACCGACATCATCATCCAGCTCCAAGGGGAGATACGGATAGATGATATAGGCATAGTCCGCATAATCGTTGAACAGCGTCCATACCGCTACGGCTGCCAATGGGCCCATTCCGATCCGGAAGAAGCGTACGTATAGCAGCGCCTCTACCGCCATTCCTAGATGGGAGCCGGACAACATATAGTCCTGCCACGACAGGCCTCCTCCTTGGGCGGCCCCCATCGCGATGATGGAGACGGCCCAGATGCCGTACTTGACCGAAGTCACGACGGCGAACGCTTCAATGAAGCTTCGGAACCACCGGACACCCGGCGAAGACAGGCGGCGCTCCGGCTCCTTGTACAGCCACCAGATTGCGGCAGTGAAGAACAAGCTGGCGGTCGGGCTATCGGGAACCATCAGCACATGCCAGATCGGATGGCTGACCAGCGTATCCTCAATCTGCCCTCCGTACCAATAGTAGCCATAGACGGTGCCGATAGCATTGATCCATAATAAAGCGCTTAACATAAAACCGGAGCGGAGCCCCTCCGGGCTCAGCCAATAGAGAACCTGATTCCATAGACGACGCAGCTGCAACCGATACCCAACCCTTCTTCATACAGGAAAAACCTGACCCCTTGCGGCGGTCAGGTTCCATCCATTGTTATTGTGCCTTCTGCTTAGCAAGCCAAGCCGCCAGCTTCTCGATGTCGGCATCGGCCAAGCCGCCGCCTTTGAGCGCATCGTACTGGGCTGGCATGCCGCCTTTGCCCTTTTTGATGATATCCAGAATCTGGGCCGCGTCATACTTGCTGCCGATGCCGATGAGCTTCGGAGCGGAGCCCTTTTGAAGCTCTTTGCCGTGGCAAGCGGCACAGCTGGCTTTCTGGAATACCTTATAGGAGGGATCATCTGGCTCCACGATGGCGGTAGCGGCCTTAGCCGGCGTCTGGGCTTGGTTGCCTCCTCCGCCTTCCTTGCCGGCCTTCCGCTCTTCCTCCCGCTTGATGTGCTCGGGGATGATGTTCTTCTCCTCGAGCTCCTTCGTGTAGTGATGCCACGAGAAGACGGTCAGATAGGTGACGGCCGCCAAGGACAGCAGCATCATACCGGAGGCGATGGGGCGTCTGTAGAAGCGGCGTTCTTTGCCGGTATCGAGGAACGGTGCCAGGAGCAGTGCGCCGAACGCGATGCCGGGAACCCCAAGCACACCGACCAGCAGATAATCACCGGAGGTGTATGGGTATTTCAGCAGCTGGTACAGGAACAAGAAGTACCAGTCCGGCATGGGAATAAACTGGGTGTTGGTCGGATCAGCCGGATAGCCGAGTGGCGCCGGCTCCGACATGACCAGCACGAGAATGCCGACCAAGCAGACGACGGCGACCATCCATTCCTTTAACAGGAAGTTCGGGATGAACGCTTCGGACTTGCCGGGATAAGCACTGTAATCCCGCGGAATGTTCGGCATACGGTTGTTTGCCTTCACCCGCGAATCTCCGACGTATACGATCTTCTCGCCGGATGGTTGATGTCCATGGGCCATGGTATGGGTGCCCTCCTCTCCTTATAGCGGTCCCGAGATGCCCTGCTTGCGGATCATGTAGAAGTGTCCTCCTAGGAGTGCCAGCAGCACGCCCGGCAGGAAGAACACGTGCAAGGCAAAGAATCGGGTCAGAGTCTGGGCGCCGACGATATCGCCGCCCTGCAGGAAGGTCTTGATGTAGTCTCCCGCAAAAGGAACGGAAGCGGCGATTTTGATGCCGACCTGGGTGGCAAAGTAGGCCTTGTTATCCCAAGGCAGCAGATAACCGGTGAAGCCAAGGCCGAGCATAACGAAGAAAATCAGCATCCCTACGACCCAATTCATCTCACGGGGTGCCTTGTAGGAACCGGTGAAGAACACCCGCAAGGTATGTAGGAACATCATGACGATAACCAGACTGGCGCCCCAGTGGTGCATGCCCCGAACAATGACGCCGAAGGCCACCTGATGCTGAAGGAAGTCCACGCTTTTGTAAGCGTTTTGGATATCCGGCACATAGTACATGGTCAAGAACATCCCCGAGAGGATCTGCATGACCGTAATGAAAAACGTGAGTCCGCCGAAACAATAGACGAATGCGGAGAAATGGTGGGCCGGGTTGACGTGCTCGGGCACTTCATGGTCGGCCACATCACGCCACATCGGTGTAATGTCAAGGCGTTCGTCGATCCAGTTATAAACACTTTTCAGCATTTACGCTTTACGCCCCCTCATGACTACACTCTGGAATTCGTATGCAGTTGACCTACATATACGAATCCGTTTTCGATTTTTACGTCGTATTCGTCAAGCGGAGCCGGGGCAACCGCAAGATTCTTACCGTTCTTGTCGTAATGAGCCTCGTGGCACGGGCAGAAATACTGCTCCGGGAACTTGGTGTTGCCGTTCCAGTTGACCGTACAGCCCAGATGCTTGCAGGTCGGATTCAAAGCGAAGATCTTGCCCTTGTCATCGATGGAGATCCAAGCTTCCAGCTCCACGTCACTCTCATACCATCCGTCCACCTGGTGAATCTGGAATTTGAAGGACTTCGGCTCTTTCGTTACTTTGGATTCTTCTACAACCTTGATCCAGTCGGCCGCTTTCTTCGGCTTAAGCACCGGATCGATAGCAAAGCGGATCATCGGAACCGTCAGACCGGCGGCCAGAAAACCGCCCGTACCGCCCAAAGTGTAGGACAAAAATTGCCGTCTCGACATTTCTCGTTTCGTCATGTACCTTTCCTACCCCCTTTTACCGTTCATATCTGATGCCGCAATGGACATAAAGTGTACACATTTACTAGGACATTAATATAATAGCCTACACCCCTGGGACCGTCAAGAATCACGCACATTAATTGTAGATAAGAATGACTATCGTTAGTTGTGATTTTAACAAATTTGTCACATTTTCTCCACAATTTCAAATTTGCGTGCTGCTGGCGCCACACCGTCAGCGTTCAGGCTATCCGGTAGCATTTGCAGGCAAAGCTTCCTTCATTCACCTTCACCCGGATTGTCCGGTTTCCGCCACAATTCTCCGATCAGCATATCGGCCTGTCCCGCCTGAACGTGCAGCGCATTCAAGAACAGATCCGCCGATTGCGGAGCCTGCATAAGCGCTGCAGCCGGATCGGACGTAATCAGAACCACGTAAGCGAATCCAGCAGACTCCTTCAGATTCCTGCAGAGGGCGGACAACGAAGCCGCAGCATCCCCGCCGCTCGTATAATGGAAGGCCGGATAGGTGACCACCCGTCCCACGTATCTTCTCTCCAACCCTTCCATCGCATCTCGAAGCTGCTCCAGCGCCTCGGTAGCCCGCCAAGGCGGCTCCTTCCCCGTCAAGCCCGTAACGGGAACCAGGCACGTATCCATGTAAGGCGCCAGCTCGGACCATCTCATCTTCTCGATCTCGCTGAACTTCACTTGGATCCCCCCATTCGTTTATACCCCTTACTTTACCATATAACGGGAATAAAAGCTCCTAAGGCCATTTTGGCCCAAAATCACGCAAAAAAACCGTCCCTGCAGGAACGGTTTCCTTCGCATTATGAAGCGGATGCAGGCGCCAGTCTGCCATCAAGCGCTTGACCCGCTTCCTCGGCGGGCATCGGCTTGTAGAAATAGTAGCCTTGGATCACGTCGCAGCCCAGCTCCTTTAACAGCCGGTACTGCTCC
The DNA here is from genome assembly GCF_051594765.1 of Oryzibacillus soli. Lineage (NCBI taxonomy): Bacteria > Bacillati > Bacillota > Bacilli > Caryophanales > Paenibacillaceae > Oryzibacillus > Oryzibacillus soli. The sequence continues at coordinate 95,980 of NZ_JBPPGJ010000005.1, read as the reverse complement.
TCGGTCTCCACTCCTTCGGCCACCACCGTCAGCTGCAGACTGCACGCCATGGCCAAAATGGCCTTCACGATGATGCCTTGTTCCCGGATATCCGTGATGCGGCTGATGAAGGATTGGGCGATCTTCAAGCCATCGACCCGGAACCGCTGCAGATGGTTCAAGGACGAGTACCCGGTACCGAAATCATCCATCGACAGCTGCACGCCCATTTGCTTCAAGGCAATGAGCTTCTCGACCGTATCTCCGTCGTCCCGGATGGCGAAGCTCTCCGTAATCTCCAATATCAGCAGGTAAGGCGGAAAACCCGTCTCGTCCAGAATGTGCCGGACCGTCTCTACGAAGGCGGGATGCTCCAGCTGCCGGGGCGAGACGTTGACGGACATGGAGAACGGCTCCTTGCCTTCATTCAGCCACTCCGCTGCTTGTTCGCAAGAGGTGCGGAGCACCCATTCACCGATCTCCGTGATGAGTCCGGTCTCCTCCGCCAAGGGGATGAAATCCCCCGGAGAGATGAATCCTCTCGGGCTCTTCCAACGGATCAGGGCCTCCAGACCGATGACCTTGCCGTCCTTCGCCCGAACCTGGGGCTGGTAGTACACCAGCAGCTCCCGGTGCTCCAAGGCCTGATACAGCCATCGCTCCAGCTCCGCCTTCAACAGGTACTCCCGTTCCAGATCGGCGGTGAACAAGCATCCCGCTCCCGAACCGGAGGCTTTGGCCTTATACATGGCGGAGTCCGCATTCTTCATGAGATCCGTGGCGGTCCTCCCGTGCTCGGGATAGAGGGACGCCCCGATGGAGGTTGTGACGGTCAGCGTATGGTGTCCTGCCTCGAAGGGGACAGCGAAGGCTTTGTGAATCCGTTCCATAAATGCCCGGATGTCCTGAACCCCCGTGATATCTGTCATCAGGACCGTGTATTCGTCGCCTCCCAGCCTTGCAATAAAGCGATCATTGCCGGCCAATCCGTTCAACCGTTCGGCAACGGAACGGATGAGCTGGTCCCCCACCGTATGCCCCAGGCTGTCGTTAATGACCTTGAACCGGTTCAGATCCAGGAAGAGCACGGCGAACATGCCTGTTCCCCCAGCTCCATCCGAATCACCGGCTGACTCCAGCCGGGACATCCTCTGGATCTCATCATTAAGCCTAGCTTCGAAATAGCGGCGGTTCGGCAGCAAGGACAAGGCATCGTGGTTGGCTTTGAATTCCGTCTCCTCCCATACCGATGCGATCTTGGCGGCCAGCGCCTTGTTCTCGTATGTAACCATAGCCTGCCGGATAAGAAGCAGCAGGAAGGCCAGGAAGCTTCCGAAGATGGCTCCGTCCATATGTCCGATATGATGGATCAAGAGGATGCCAAGCAGGATGCTGCAGAGGTTGGGGTACAGGTAGCTGGCGCTCCAGACGCCTGACCTCCGGATGCTTCGCACCCCCTGATGCTCTGCTGACTCCTGGTATAGATAACCGGCCATTCCGAACAGGAACAGACCGGCGGAATACATCGGATCCACCCAAGCCCCCACCTGATAGGAATCCTTCACCATGAGAATGAAATAACCGGTGTCGGCGAAGACGAACACCACGAATCCTGAAATGATGCAGGCTTGAACCTTGGACGGAAGGAGAGTTTTGTTGCCGGCCATCAGTACGATCATCGTGCATGTCGTGGCAAAGTCTGAGATCGGATAGGCCAGCGAGGAAACGATGCTCTCCCAATTTCCCGAGGACATGAGGCTGTCATAATTCGGACTAAGGATGAACTCCCAGCTGACCAACCCGAGCAGCAGCATCAGAAGCAGCGTATCGAAGCCGTAACGGATACTGTTGATCATGCCGGACTTGGTGAATACCAGCACGCATAGTCCGACCAGAAATAGAAGGCCTTGCAGGTTCCAGATATAATCCGCAACGCTCGGGATAGGAGGCTCCGTCCGGAGTACGGAGGTGTACATCCACCAGATCGCTTCAGCGATGAAGTAGCACAGGCTGCCGGAAGCCAAGTAGAACCAGAACAATCGAAGCGGACCCTTCATCCGGGTCCTTCGGCCGGCAAGCCAGAGGAGAACGGCTGCAAGCGCTGACACCGGAAGCTGAAGAGACAGCAGCAATCCATGCTGGTCCGGGAAGCGGAGGTTTGCGGCCACCTGCAAGAGGAGATAACCGGCGGATAGGGCGAGTGCTAAGGCGGGTCGGGTTCGAAACATGGGGTTCTCCTCGATTCTTGTTGTGACATCATTCGTGCAGCCAATGAACCCTTTACAACTATTTTACAATAGATGTACACCTTTCGTCAGCCTTCTCTCCAAAAAAAGAAGGCCCGTGACTTCGTCACGGACCAGCGGCATATCAAGCACTTGTTCTCCGAATACCGGCGGCATGCTCGGAATGGGCGATCAACATACGGAGCTCATTGGTGAGCTCCAGGAAGGTTTGCTCATCCCGGTTGGCAAGCGCATCGTCGATCTCTTGGTACAAGTGCTTCTCTCGATGCTTCCGGATTGCTTCATCAAGTATGAGCTCCGCATAGAGCGAGAGCATCGCTTCGTAAGATGCATACATTTTGCCCATAGAACCTACCTCCAGACTTCAGCCATGACCAGGCCTTCCCATTCGGGACGACGGTACCGCTCTTCGGGTGTCCGATAGGACTTGTATGCCCCCCAGCTGTCATCTCGCAAGCTCCGATTTATATTCCCGTCCCCGCAGAATATAGCTCTCCGTTGTGCGCCGCATCCGTTCCAGATCCGCTTCTGTCAACTCGCGGACCACTTTGGCAGGAGTCCCCAACGCCAACGTGTAGGGCGGAATTTTATGCTTCTCGGCTACGAGCGACCCTGCCCCTACTAAAGCATATTCACCGATTTCCGCGCCGTTTAGGATAATGGCCCCCATGGCGATTAATGTACCCTTGCCTATCCGGCAGCCGTGGATGATGGCACCGTGTCCGACGGACACCTCATCCTCTACGATAAGAGGCTGCCCTTCGTTCACATGGCCGATGCTGCCATCCTGTATGTTGGTCCTCTTCCCGATGATCACCGGAGCCAGATCGCCCCGGAGCACCGAGTTGAACCAAACGGAGGCTTCTGCCTGTATGATAACGTCCCCGATCAGCTTCACACCATCCGCGATGAAAGCCGTCTCGTCCACCTGCGGCAGCTTGCCTTGATATGGAATCCACATGTCGATCACTCCTTGGAGATGCTTATGGTAAGGAGTGATTGTACCGTATCCACCGACCGAATGTCAATTCATTCCAATACCGATATCGATGGTCTCTTCTTCCGGCACATAGGTGCCCCGGATGATGCTGCTTCCGTACTTGGTCATCTGGACCACACTGCCGAGAGTCTCGTGCATCCCGATCCGCAGCAGGCCCAAATGCATCAGCATCGGCAGCAGGCGCTGCTCGAAGATGGACTGCGGCGTATCGTAATAATACGGCTTGATCAGCGGCACCAGCACGCCGCCCAGCGAGGAAGCGGTGACCCAACGGTCCGCCAGCCGGTCAATCCAATGAACTAGCGACAGCAGGTTCGGCACCGGTCCGCGGTACAGCTTCAGCCAGAAGCCGTATAGCTCCGCACCCGGATCCTTCCTGCCCTCTACCAGCTTGAGTGCTCCCTGCTCCGTCAGCCGGAGAGAGGTTTCGAACTCTTCGACGAAGCCTTGGTAGTAGCAGTAGTCGTACAGATACGAGAAACGGGTCGGATATTCGCGGAATCTTCGTCCGTAGCCGAATCTCCAAGCCGTCTTGGCCACCTGCTCCTCCCGGACCGCCAGTCCCTCCAGCACCTGCTGCAGGCTCCGCTTATAGAGGAAGCCCTCCGGATTCAGAGGCAGATCCTGCTGCTCCAGCTGCTTCAGGAATGCCACAAGATCATCGGCCAGCATGTTCTGTTCGTCCCGGTACACCCTCGGCGTCTCTTCCGCATAGACCAGCTTCCCGGCGAAATAACGGGCCAGCGTCTCGGAGAATCTTCGCTTCAGATCCTCCGGCACCCGGAACAGGTACTTGGTCTGCTGCGAATACCCGTTGAACAACCAGCCACGCTGCTTGAAGCGGGTAATCAGCTCCCTGGGGTTCCATTCGGGCTTGTCGTTCTTATTCTCCAGCGTCTGGCTGGCCCGGGCCACCAGCTCCTCCAAGCTGAAGGTTTCCCTCCGGTCGAACAAGAGAGAATTCAGGAACCGGATATCCTCGGACTCCAGCCCCGTGACCAGCGACTCGAATACGTCCTTGCGGTTCACGGTCGAGAGAATCGATTGGATCAGGTCGTTCTTCGAGTGGCTGCTGCATTCGCAATCGTAATTCCGGGCAATCCGGCTCAGCTCATGGATATCCGCGTAGCACAACATCTCCGCCAGATTCACGTTTGACCACCTCCAACCGCGAGAGCGGCAACATTTGTTCTGTAGTACCCATTATGGGAAAGTCAGGCACGTTGTATACTTCTTCGCCCCGCGGCACAAAAAAAGCGCCCCTTGCGATTGAACGCAAGAGGCGCATCTGGACATTGCAGGTTTAGGCTCGGGTCCGATTCAGCCAATTCATAATCAAGAGCGTACTGATCAAGCCCAATATGGACATGGACAAGGCATAATCGGGAACTGTACGGATCGGTCCCAGCTTCACCGGGTCGATAATGGTCGGGCTGGCACTGACCAGCGTGGCCCTCGACATGCTGTGAACATTAAGGGAATCGGCAGGATTGTCGGAAGCCTTGGCCGTCTGCTTGATGCCGTACTGGGCGGATGCCTGGACATCCCTGGAATCCGACTCGTTAAACTGATACACGAAGCTGACGACAAACAGCGCCAGACAGAAGGCGATTACGGCTGTCAGGTTGCGTCTGAGCTTGTAGGGGATCGAATAGATCCGTCCCGTTACCGGCATGCGCCAAGATTCGTCGGTATAAATCCGGCTCATCACCCGGTTCGTGACCGGCAAAGAGGTGACGAGATAGGGTTCCGTATCCTCCTTGGCCAGACGGATCAGATCCGTGCTCTCCTCCCACATCTCGAATTCCTCGCGGCAGGAGCCGCAGGTCTTGATATGTTCATCCACGGAGGCCCGTCTGGGATCGTCATCCGGCACATCGAAATATACCCCGAACAGTTCCTGAACTTCGTTGCATTTCATCGTTGATTCATCCCCTCATACTCCTCGAAGATCGGGTCGATAAAGTACGGCTCCAACTGCAGCTTGACGCTCGCTCTTGCCCGGAACAACAGCGACTTCACAGCACTGACGGTCTGTCCCAGAATATTGGCGATCTCCTGATAATCCAACTGGTCATATTCTCGGAGAATCAGTGCGGAGCGCTGCTTCTCGGGCAAATTGTTGATCGCGTCCCGGACCATCGACACCTTTTCGTTACGGAGCATGGATTGCTCCGGCATGGAATCGAAGGATGCATGGGGCGTATGCCCGCTCTGCTCCAGCGATACCTTGACGTGCTTCTGCTTGCGCAGCTCGCTTAATACGGTGTTGCGTGCGATGGTGTACAGCCAAGTCGAGAACGAAGCGTCCACCTCGCGGAATGTGCCCAGACTGCGATATGCTTTATAGAAGGTCTCCTGGCATAGGTCATCGGCCAAGGATTCCATATGGGCGCTCTTCAGCATGTGAAAGACAAAGGCGAGTATCTTCCGCTCGTAACGACGCATGAGCTCGGCATATAACTCTACGTTGCCGTCCTTGATTTCGCGGATCAACTGGGAATCGGTCATTACAAGCGACCCTCCTTGCTTGCATTCCCGCCCCGGTGTTATCTAACCAATTGTACCGAGTACGGGAATAAAAGTTGCGCATGGCGCACAAATAATTTCGAACCGCCGTCATAAAAACATATACTTCAGGCGATGTCAAAATAGACATGCTTTGAATAATTCTTTATAAGCGTCAAAATTCCTGCTTCGTTCGACAAAAAAACGAAATCTCCTCCAAGCTCCAAGAGTTGGATAGCAAAAAAAAACCGCCGATAGTCGGCGGCCGCACATTGTGCAATTCGGATAGGAGTGGAGAGAAACCATACTGTAGTTCTTATTATATGTATCCGTTTTCAATATGTCAATACTTTTTTTGCAAGCGATTACAGTTCCGTTCGATGCGGGCATCTGCCTGTTGACAAGGCTATGCGGCAGGTCTATAATCACCAATTAACTGAATCATCTCACTTCCAACAGCTGTGAAGAGAAAGAGTACCGAGGCTGCGGCTTACCCAGAGAGCTCCGTAATGGTGAAAAGGAGCAAAGACGCCCTTCGCGAACATGGTCTCCGAGCTGCGCACCGAACCCCTTGCGGTCGTAGGCTGCGCCGGATCCCGCACCCGTTACCGTGCTAGGGCATAACCGCGTCTGCGGCGTGCCCGAAGAGACGGATGCCGCGAGGCAGCCGTGAACAAGGGTGGTACCGCGCGGGCTTATTGTGATGCTCCCGTCCCTTTTATTGGGATTGGGAGCTTTTTGCGTTGTCCGCATCTATGGCTACGAGGAGGAATGAACCATGGCACACATCTTCATCGGAGGAGCCTGGCCTTACGCCAACGGCTCTCTGCATCTGGGACGGCTGGCCAGTCTCTTGCCCGGCGACGTGCTCGCCCGCTATTACCGGGCCAAGGGAGACGAGGTGTTATACGTCTCGGGAAGCGACTGCCACGGCACGCCCATCGAAGTGCTGGCCGCGCAGGAAGGGGTTCCCCCTTCGGAGATTGCAGACCGCTACCATCAGGAGTTCGAGGACGTCTTCCGCCGGATGGGCTTCAGCTATGACCGGTATACCCGGACGGACCGGACTTTCCACCATGTAGTGGTGCAGGACCTGTTCCGCCGGCTGCTGGAGTCGGAGCTGCTCTACAAGAAGACGGTCCGTCAGACTTACTGCGGAACAGACCGTCGCTTTCTTCCGGACCGCTACGTGGAAGGCACCTGTCCCGTATGCGGATCCCAGGCCCGCGGAGACCAGTGCGACCATTGCTCCACGCTGCTGGATCCGTCCGACCTGATCGACCGTACATGCATACTGTGCGGCCGGACACCGGAGGAACGGGATACCGAGCATTATTACTTGGCCTTATCGAAGCTGCAGGAGCCGCTTCAGTCTTATGTGGACCGGCATGCCGCCGCTTGGAAGGATAACGCCGTCCGTCTGACACGGCGGTACCTGGAGGAAGGGCTTCCGGACCGGGCGGTGACGCGGGACCTGGATTGGGGTGTGGATGTGCCGGTAGAAGGCTTCGAGGGCAAGAAGATCTACGTCTGGATCGAGGCCGTCAGCGGGTACCTGTCCGCCAGCATGCAGTGGGCGGCGGAGACGGGACACGATTGGCGCCCGTTCTGGTCCGCGGAGGAAGGAACCGGCATCACGGCTTATTATGTGCACGGCAAGGACAACGTCCCCTTCCACTCCATCATCTGGCCGGCGATCCTGACCGGCGTCGGCGGGCTTCACCTTCCGGACCGGATTCTCTCCTGCGAATACATGACGCTGGAAGGAAGCAAGTTCTCGACCAGCCGGAACTATGCCGTGTGGGTGCCCGATCTCCTGGAGCGCTACCATCCCGACTCCATCCGCTACTTTCTGATCGCCAACGGCCCGGAGCGCCGGGATACGGATTTCTCCTGGCGGGAGTTCATCTCAAGCCATAACGGCGAGCTGCTGGGCGCATACGGCAACCTGGTCAACCGGACGCTAGCCTTCATCGTCAAGTCCTTCGGCGCACAGGTTCCGGATGGTGCCTTGGCTCCGGAATGGAAGGGGCGCATTTTGGAGCTGTACCGGGAAACAGGGGCACTCCTTGCCGAGGGAAATCTGAAGGAGGCGCTGGAGCGCATCTTCGGGGGCGTCCGCGGCGCGAACAAGTTTTTCGACGAGCGCCGTCCCTGGGTTACCGTGAAGGAGGATCCGGCTTCCTGTGCCGACACGCTTTATACCTGCGTTCAGATCATCGCCAATCTGGCGAATCTGCTGGAGCCCTTCCTTCCCTTCTCCTCAGCCAAGGTGCGGGGCTTCCTGCAGCTGGGCCCGGCTGCCTGGCAATGGGCGGAAGCATCTGCCCGTACGGCCGTACAAGGCTTGGAGCTGCTGTTCGAACGGATCGACCCCTCCCGGATTACCGAGGAAACCGAGCGGTTGAAGGCGCAGATGAAGTGAAGGCAACACATAAAAAAGCCGCTCCCCTTCCGGGAACGGCTCATGTTTCTACAGATGGATCGGGTAAAGCGGCTTCAAGAGCTCCACCGCCCGGTCCAGATCCGGCTGGTTCCGGAAGGACAGGCGAAGCACGCCCGGTACGTCGGCACGGCTTTCGATGATCTGAATATTGGCCAGATTGACGCCCTCTTCCCCCAAGGTCGAGGCAATGTGGCCGATGACGCCGGGATGGTCCGGTACGTCGACGTAAACGTCATAATGGGAGGTCAGGATGCCCTTCCTGCGCTCCGGCAGACGGTTGCGGAACTCCCTGGCGGAAGCGAAGGCCGCCTCCACCCCATTCCCGTCCTCGTGCTCCAGCATATCGGCGAACCGCGCCATCTCGTGGCCCCAGTCCCGCAGGAGGCGAAGCACAACCTCACGGTTGTTCAGCAGAATGTCCCGCCAGATGGCGGGCTCGCTGGAGGCAATCCGGGTAATATCCCTGAAGCCGCCGGCGGCAAGCGATTCATACAGCGGATCCGTCTTGTTGTAACCGGCAATCTGGTTCACCAAGGCCACTGCGATGATATGCGGCAGATGGCTGATGGCGCCCACAATGCTGTCATGCTGGACGGCGTCTACCCGCACGATCTGGGCCTTGGTGCACGCCAACAGCTCCGCCAGCCGGTCTACGGCGGCTTCCGGAACACCGGCGGCCGGCGTCAGCACGTAGAAGGCATTCTCATACAGATAGGAGGTTGCCGCCTCCACCCCCGAACGCTCGGAGCCGGCCATTGGATGGCCCCCGATAAAATAGGCGCCGCTCCAATCGAAGGCTTCGGCACAGCGGGTGACGGAGGCCTTCGTGCTGCCCACGTCGGTGATGATGCAGCCCGGCTTCAGCTCCAGCCGGTGCAGCTCCTGCAGATACTCCTCCAGATTGCCCACCGGGACGCATAGGAAGATGAAGTCGGCCCCTTCCGCAGCTTCCCGGATGGAGGTGGTGGCGGTATCCACCACCTCCCGCTTCATATACTTCTCTACGGATGCCGGATTCTTCGAGTGGCCGACGACCTGCAGGCCGGGCTTGCCCTTGAAGCAGAGGGCCAGTGAGCCCCCCATCAATCCGACTCCGAATATGGCGATTTTCGTCATGGCTATGGCCTCATTTTTCGTAGAAGTCGATTAGGCCGATACGGCCACTTCCGCCAGCACCTGCTCCAGGGCGGCGATAAAACCCTTGTTCTGCTCCTGGCTGCCGACGGTCACGCGAATCTTGGTGGGGAAGCCCAGCTTGTGGCCGCCGCGGATGATGTAGCCCTTCCGAAGAAGCGCGTCGAACACCTGATCCGCGGGACGCTTCACGTCCACCATAATGAAGTTGCCGTTGGACGGAATATACGGAAGTCCCAACCGGTCGAACTGGCCGGTCAAATACTGCATGCCGGTCCGGTTGGCCTCCCGGCATTGCTCCACATAAGTCTGGTCCTTGATTGCCGCAATGGCGGCTGCTTGGGAGAACCTTGTGGTGTTGAACGGCTCCCGCACCAGATTAATCGTATGAATGACGTCCGGATGAGCGATGGCATAGCCGATCCGGAGCGCAGCCAGCCCGTAGATCTTGGAGAAGGTCCGCAGCAGTACCAGGTTGGGGTATTGCTTCAGAAGGGCCAGCCCGTCCGGGTAATCCTCGTACATGTTGTATTCCGCATACGCCTCATCCAAGATGACCAGCACCTTCGGGGAGACGGCGTCCAAGAAGGCTTTAAGCTCGGCATGGGTGTTGTACGTTCCCGTCGGATTGTTCGGGTTGCAGATCCAGACCGCCTTGGTCTTCTCCGTAATGCGGGCCAGCATGCCCTGCAGGTCATGAGTATCGTCCTTCAGCGGAACCTCGATGGAGATAGCATTTTCGATCTCCGCGTTGTGCTTGTATTGTGGGAAGGTATGGTAGGACATCACCGTCTCATCCCCCTGGACGAAGTAAGCACGGGCGATCATCAGGATCACATCGTCGGACCCTGCCCCGAAGAGGAGCTGGTTCGTTCCGACGCCCAGGTGCTCCGCCAGAACCGCCGTCAGCTCTACGGCTCCGCCGTCCGGATACAGGCTCATGTTCTCCATCTCGGTGAGCAGGGCTTCCTTCACCTTGGGCGAACAGCCGAAGGGGTTCTCGTTGGAGGCCAGCTTAGTCACGTTCTGCAGGTTCAGCTCCCGCTTCACTTCTTCAATAGGCTTACCCGGCTGATACACCGGCAAATGGACAATATTCGGTTTCGGCTGCAAGAAGAACACCTCGTTTTTCGTCTGAATAGCCTTGGGAGTGCATGGCTCTTGGCGGCGGCATTATGCCGCTTTAACGCATCTATGCATGTAATTGTCGCATACACGGGTCTCGTATGTAAATCTTTTTTTGAGTCGGAGACGGCTCGAAACGAAAGAATGCCCTCCCCAGGAGGACATTCTTCGCTCGGTTTCGCCATCCCTTGCCGCGGTCTTGTCGGATGCGGCTTCTTTATCCTTTCAGCGCGCGGACGAATTCCCGGATCTGGGCCAGCCCCTCTTGACGGGTGGATGGATTCTCCAGCAGCGGAACGGACTCCCCGATCTTGCGCACAATGGCGCTGCCGACGACTACGGCGTCGCAGACCTTCTCGAACCGCTCCACCTGCTCGCGGCTGGAGATGCCGAAGCCTACCGCCACCGGAAGGTCCGTGGATCGGCGTACATCGGTGATGAACTCCTCAACGCCGCTGGCGAACTGGATCCGGGTCCCCGTCACACCCAGGGAAGAGACGCAGTAAATGAAGCCATGGGCCGTCTTAGTAATCTTCTGAACCCGCTCCTTGGAGGTCGGAGCAACGAGAGGAATCAGATGCACGCCGTGGCTCTCGCACAGAGCACGGACCTCTTCATTTTCCTCTACCGGCAGGTCCGGAATGATGGCTCCGCTGATGTCATTCTCGGCCAGAAGCGCGAAGAAGCGGTCGAAGCCCAGCTGCAGCACAGGGTTGTAATAGGTGAAGAGAATAAAAGGCATCTGTACGCCCGCTTCCCGCGCCCGGCCGGCCACCCGGATGCAGTCCACGATGGACACTTGGTGCTTCAATGCCCGGGAGGAGGACGCCTGGATCACGGGACCGTCGGCCAAGGGGTCGGAATACGGCACCCCCAGCTCCAGAATATCCGCTCCGGCCTGCTCCAGCTGTTGGATGATCTCAACGGTGGTAACCAGATCGGGATCTCCGACGGTAATGAACGGGATCAGGGTGCTGGCCCCCTTCTCCTTGTTGGCTGCGAACGTTTGGTCGATCCGGTTCATTGCGCCCCGCCTCCCAAATATTTCATGATGGATTCCACGTCTTTGTCCCCGCGTCCGGACAAGCTGACCACGATGATTTCGTCCTTCTTCATCGTCGGTGCCACCTTCATGGTCTGCGCAATGGCATGAGCGCTCTCCAGAGCCGGGATGATCCCTTCCTTGCGGCTTAACAGCTGCAGCGCCTCCAGCGCCTCCGCGTCCGTGATCGGCACATAATCTGCCCGGCCGGTATCCTTCAGATAGCTGTGCTCCGGACCGACGCCCGGATAATCCAAGCCTGCTGAGATGGAGTGGGCTTCGATGACCTGGCCGTACTCATCCTGGAGCAGGTAGCTCATGGAGCCCTGGAACACGCCGTGGCTTCCCTTGGACATGGTGGCCGCATGCTTGTCGGTATCCACGCCCTTGCCGGCGGCTTCCACGCCCATCAGCCGGACGCTCTCGTCCTTCACGAACGGGTAGAAAATGCCCATGGCGTTGCTGCCCCCGCCCACGCAGGCGATGACCAGATCCGGCAGACGGCCTTCGGCCTTCAGGATCTGCTCGCGGGATTCGTCACCGATAATCCGCTGGAAATCACGGACCATCATCGGATACGGATGGGGCCCTACGACGCTGCCCAGAATGTAGAACGTGTCGTCCACATTGCTGACCCAGTAGCGGAGGGCTTCGTTCCCGGCATCCTTCAAGGTCCGGGAACCGGAGGTGACCGGGATGACCTCGGAGCCCAGCAGGTTCATCCGGAACACGTTCAGCTGCTGGCGCTTGGTGTCCTCCTCGCCCATGAACACCTTGCACTCCAGATCCAGCAGTGCCGCCACCGTAGCGGTCGCCACACCGTGCTGGCCGGCGCCGGTCTCGGCGATGACCTTCTTCTTGCCCATCCGCTTGGCCAGCAGCGCCTGACCGATGGTATTGTTGATCTTATGGGCCCCCGTATGGTTCAGGTCCTCCCGCTTCAGATAAATCTTCGCGCCGCCCAAATGCTCGGTCAGCCGTTCGGCATAATACAGATTGGTCGGGCGTCCCGAATAGTTCTGAAGCAGGCTTTTGTACTCCGCGATGAATACGGGATCCTGGGAATAATGCCGGTACGCCTCCTCCAGCTCGATCAGCGCGTTCATCAGCGTTTCGGGCACGTAGCGCCCGCCGAATTTGCCGAACCGCCCGTTGGCGTCCGGTACCTGTGGCTTGGTCATGCTGGCTTCACCCTTCCTACGAATGTCTCGATCTTGCCGATATCCTTCACGCCTTCCGTTTCCACACCACTCGATATATCCACGCCGTCCGGCGCATACCGCCGGAGCAGCTCCTCCACATTGTCCGCATGCAGCCCGCCTGCAATGATGAGCCGTAGGCCCCGGGACCGGGCCCAATCCCGGACCGCCGGGATAGCTTCCCACGGGAACGTCCGCCCGCTGCCTCCGCCGGTCACCGGGTCGTAGGTGTCCAGCAGGAACGCATCCACGCAGCCCGCGTACGGCTCCAGCCGGGACGTCAATTCTTCACCCTGCTCTGCGCCTACTGCGGATTCCCCCTCGGGAATCGGCACTGCCTTGAAGAGCTCCTTCCCGAACCGGGCCTTCACCTCTGCGCAGAATTCCGGCGGCTCCTGTCCGTGCAGCTGGATGATGTCAAGCGGCGCCTCTTCCAAGACCCGCTCCAGCTCGTCCAAGCCCGGGTTCACGAACACCCCGGCCGTATGGAAGAGCCCGTCGGCCTGCAGGCCCTCCTCCCGAAGCACCCGGATCAGCTCACCGGCCTCCGCCGGCGTCACCTGGCGTTTGCTCTTGGCGAAGACGAACCCGATGTGATCAACCGGCAGGCCAGCCATTCCCCGCAGGGTATCGGCCGATTTGATGCCGCATATTTTTACGGTGGTCATGTCGTCCATCCGCCCCCTTACACCCCGGAGACCGGGAGCGGCCCCATCAGGTGATGCACGGCGGCTCCCACCTCGGGCTGCCGCATGAAGTGCTCGCCGACCAGCACAGCCTTGGCGCCGATCTCCCGCAGATAAGCGATCTCCTCCGGTTTGCCGATACCGCTCTCGCTGACGACGTTGATCCCGGACGGCATGTGCCCGATCAGCTCCTCCGTCGTCTTCAGGTCGGTGACGAAGGTCTTCAGATTCCGGTTATTGACGCCGATGAGCGTCGTATCCAGCTCTAAGGCCCGCTCCAGCTCCTCCCGGTCATGGACCTCCACCAGAGCGTCCAGCCCCAGGTCCCGTGCCAGGGCCAGGAATTCCTTCATCTCTGCCGTAGTCAGAATCGCAGCGATCAGGAGAATCGCATCGGCGCCGATCAGGCGCGCTTCATAAATCTGACGGACATCGATGGTAAAATCCTTCCGGAGCAGCGGCACCCTCACCGCCTGCCGGACGGCCTTCAAATAGTCATTGCTGCCCTGGAAGTACTCCGTATCGGTCAGCACGGAGATGCAGTCGGCTCCGGCCGCTTCATAGGCGGACGCCAAGGTCACCGGATGGAAGTCCTCCCGGATCAGCCCCTTGGAGGGCGACGCCTTCTTCACCTCTGCGATCAGGCCCATGGGCCGCTTGCGTCCCGCCATCAGAGCGCACTCGAAGCCCAGGCACGCCGGCAGCTCCGCAATCCGCTTCTCGGCTTCGGCCAGGACGAACGATGCCTTCAGTACTTCCACTTCCTTCTTCTTCGTGGCGACGATCCGGTCAAGAAACATGGTTCAATTCTCCCGTATATTGGATAAGTTGCTGCAGCTTCTCATACGCGCGGTTGCTGTCGATGGCCGCCGCTGCTAATTTTACACCTTCCTGTAGGGTCGAGCAACGCTCGGACACGTAGAAGCAGGCGCCTGCGTTGGCCAACACCACGTCCCGGTACGGACCGCGGTCGCCGCGGAGAATGGAGAGTATAATCTCCGCATTCGTCTTCGCATCTCCCCCTGCGATGGCATCGATGCCCGAGGCCCGAAGGCCCAGATCGTCCGGCGTCAGCTCGAAGGTGGTGATGTCCCCATTCTTGAGCTCCGTCACCTGCGTAGGCGCCGAGATGCTGATCTCATCCAGACCGTCATGGCTGGCGACGACCATGGCCCGCTTCAGCCCCAAGTGACGCAGCACGTGAGCCATCAGCTCGGTCTTGGAACGGTCGAAGACGCCCAGGAGCTGCCGGTCCGCCCCAGCCGGGTTGGTCAAGGGACCCAGCAGATTGAACACCGTACGGATGCCGATTTCCTTGCGGGGCATCGCCGCATGCTTCATGGACTGATGGAATACCTGTGCGAACATGAAGCACAGTCCCACCTGATCCAGACAGTGCGCCGCCTGCTCGTTGTTCAGGCTGATATTGACGCCAAGCGCCTCCAATACATCAGCGCTCCCGCTCTTGCTGGAGGCGGCCCGGTTGCCGTGCTTGGCGACCCGGATGCCGCCTGCCGCCGCCACGATGGCCGAGGCGGTGGAGATGTTGAAGGTATGGGCTCCGTCACCGCCGGTCCCGCAGGTATCCAGCAGGTTCGACTGCTCCGTGGTGACCCGGCTGGCGTACCGCCGCATGGTTTCGGCGAAGCCGGTCACCTCCTCGATGGTCTCTCCCTTCATCCGGAGGGCGGTAACCAGGCTGCCGAATTGGGCGCCGGTCGCCTGCCCTTCCATGATCTGCGCCATCAGCGCGGCGGCTTCCTCCCGGGTCAGATCCGACCCGCCGATGATCTTATGCAGTCCCTGCTGTATGGAAAACGAATTGGACATCGTCCGTACCCTCCCTTTGTTCCGCTCCTGCGATCCGTGCTTATTTCAAGTAGTAATCCGCGTTCACCGACACGGGCTCTTCCCCGCAGAATACGGCTTCCGCCGTGCGTATGGCCTTCAGCAGCGCCTTCGCCTTGTTGCAGGTTTCCTCGTATTCCTTCTCCGGCACCGAATCCCACACGATTCCGGCTCCTGCCTGCACATAGGCCTTGCCATGCTTGAAGATGATGGTCCGGATCGTGATGCAGGTGTCCAGATTCCCGGAGAAGCCCAGGTAGCCGATGGCCCCCGCATAGGCGCCGCGGGCTTCATTCTCGAGCTCGGCGATGATCTCCATGGCTCTCAGCTTAGGAGCGCCTGATACCGTTCCCGCCGGCATACAGGACAGGAAGGCGTCGAAGAAATCCTTGTCCTTGCGGATCCGTCCGGACACGTTGGAGACGATGTGCATGACGTGGGAATACCGCTCGATCTCCATGAAGGTGTCGCACTTGACGGAGCCGAACTCCGAGACGCGGCCCAGATCGTTGCGGCCCAGATCCACCAGCATCAGATGCTCCGCCCGCTCCTTCTCGTCGGCCATCAGATCCTGCTCCAGCTCCAGATCCTCCTGCGGCGTTCTGCCCCGGGGACGGGTGCCGGCGATGGGCCGGGTTTCCACCCGTTCGTCCTCAACGCGGACCAAGAGCTCCGGCGAGGTGCCGACGATGATCTCGTCGTCCATCTTCAGCACATACATGTAAGGGGACGGGTTCATGGTGCGGAGGATCCGGTAGACCTCCAGTGGCTCCACGTCCGTCGTGATTTCGAACCGTTGGGATAGCACCACCTGGAAAATATCGCCGGCCCGGATATACTCCTTGGCCGTGTTCACATTCTCGATGAACGTCTCCTTCGTCACGTTGGACTGGATCTCACCCAGCTCCACGTCCGCCGGAATCGGCCGGTGCACCATCCGGTTGGCCGGGATCGGCCGGGTCAGCTTCGCGATGGTGGCGTCGATCTTGGCGCAGGTCTCATCATAAGCCCGGATGATCTCTTCAGCCGTCGCGCCCAGGGGCACGTGGACATTGGCGATGACCTTGAGCTGCTGCTTGAAGTGGTCGAACGCGATGACTTGATCGCAGAACATGAACTGGATGTCGTCCATCTGAAGATCGTCGATCCGGTGCTTCGGCAGCCGCTCGTAATATTGAAGCAGGTCGTACCCGAAGAATCCGACTGCTCCTCCCGTGAACCGGGGCAGATCCTCCAGCGACGGACTCTTGTAGGACCGCAGCAGGGATTTCAGCACCTCGATGGGCTTTTTGTCCTCGTACCGCTTATGGTCCTTGCCGTTCAACACCTCGGTGACGCCGTTCTTGGCCTTGACCGTCAGGAACGGATCCGTCCCGATAAAGGAGTAGCGCGCCCACTTGACGCCGCCCTCCACGCTTTCCAAGAGGAACGCCCGCTTCTCGGAATAGAATTGCTGGAACACCCGGATCGGCGTCTCGGTATCGGCCAACAGGTGGCGGACCACCGGAATCAGATTATAGTCCCGCGCCAAGCGGATCACTTCCCGGACTTCTGGAGCGTACATGGTCACCTTCTCCTTTACGTTGTGCTGTACAATCTATAGAGTCCGAATAAATAAAAAACGCCTCTACTGCATCAGTAGAGGCGGTCGTAGGCGATATGCCGGTCAGGTCGGTATGAGAAATAAACCCGATCAGGCCAACAGCAACTACACGGCCCGACGGAATTAACAGAGAGACCAACGGGCCTGCAGCCCCTGGTTCCTAAGCTCAACTGACTCACCTGTAACACTCGCTCTGCTCATCTGCAAGATCCCCGCCTGTGCGGGCATCCTTGCAACTCGACTCTACTCACTCTGCTTGGTACCTACTATACCGCAAGGCAATCTGAACCGTCAATACCGACATTAGGAACGAATGATATCAGGACGCAAAATTTTGGCTTCATTCAGGTATACATGGACGATGTCCTTCTGGCTCTTCTCCGTATTGACGTGCACCATCAGACGGATGCACTTGGGAAGGCTCGGCTGAACCGGGATCTCCAGGGAGCACATCAGAGGCACCAGCTCCCAGCCGTGCATCATCCGGATGGCTCTCGCCGGGAAGGTCGCCGTCAGATCCGCGGTCGTCGTGACGAAGACGCTGCAGATATCCTCCGGTACCACATGGTTCTCTTCCACGATCTTCAGGAGCATCTCCGTGGTGGCCCTCAATATTTCGTTCTCTTCGTCCTGTGAAACGGTGGTTGCTCCGCGAATGCCACGTACCATCACGGCTTATTCCTCCCTCTTGAGCTCCTCCACCACTTCCCGGACGGATTCGGCGGTGACGCTCTTATTGATCTCGACCTTGCCTATGGCAGTAGGGATGATGAAGACCATCTTCCCGTCCTTGAACTTCTTGTCATGCATCATGGCGGACATGATGGCGTCCGTATCGAAGTGGGCGGGAACGAGAACCGGCAGCCCAAACTTCTTCATGATGCGCTTCGTCACGGTATAGATCTCCTCGGGGTGACCGTGGCGCACCGCCAAGCGGGCGGCCCCGACCATGCCGATAGAGATGGCTTCCCCATGCATCAGCTCTCCGTAGCCGGCAACCGCCTCCAGCGCATGGCCGATGGTATGCCCCAGGTTCAGGATGGCCCTAAGGCCCCCCTCCCGTTCATCCTGGGAGACCACCTGGGCCTTGACGCCGCAGCCGAAATACAAGCCGTGCTGAAGCGCAGCCGGGTCCAGAGCCAAGAGCTCCTCCGCATGCTCCTCGCACCAGGCGGTGAAGTCCGCATCCCAGATCAAGCCGTGCTTGATCATCTCCGCCAGACCCGAGCGAACATCACGGGGCGGCAGGGACTGCAGCAGCGCCGTATCGAACAGCACCATCTCCGGCTGATGGAACGCTCCGATGATGTTCTTGGCCTTCGGATGGTTCACCGCCACCTTGCCGCCGACACTGCTGTCATGAGCCAGGATGGTGGTTGGAATCTGCACGAACCGGATGCCCCGCATGTAGCTGGCGGCCACGAAGCCCGCCAGGTCGCCTATGACGCCGCCGCCCAGGGCGACGATGACGGAGTTGCGCTCCAGACCCGCGTCCAGAGCCGCTCCGATGATATCCTCCAGCACGGCCAGGGATTTGGTCTTCTCGCCGGGCTCGGCGATATAGACGCCGGTCTTGTAGCCCGCCTCCTGCAGGAGTCCCTCGATTCGCTCCAGGTGCAGCTTGGCGATGTTGCGGTCGGTAATGATGAGAAGCGGGTTCGCCGCCTTAATCCCCCGCTCGGCGAACAGCCGGCCGATCTCCGCCGTGATGCCCTCTCCGATATAGATCGGGTAAGAGCGGTCGCCCAGGTCGACGGGCAGTACCTTGATCTCGGTTCCCATAGGATCAGTACTCCTTTACTTGGGCCAGGTAGCTGTCGTAATTCCGGCGGATCTCCTCCATGGAGTCTCCGCCGAACTTGTCAAGGAAGGCTTGGGCCACTTCCCAGGCCACCACATTCTCCATAATGACGCCTGCAGCCGGTACGGCACAGGTGTCGGAGCGCTCGATCTGGGCGGTGAACACTTCCTTGGTGTCGATGTCCACGCTCTGGAGCGCCTTGTACAGAGTGGAGATCGGCTTCATCACACCGCGGACCACGATGGGCTCGCCGGTGGTCATGCCGCCCTCGAGACCTCCCGCACGGTTAGTGCGCCGCTCGAAGCCCTTGTCCTCGGAGTGCAGGATCTCGTCATG
This sequence comes from Oryzibacillus soli, assembly GCF_051594765.1. Lineage (NCBI taxonomy): Bacteria > Bacillati > Bacillota > Bacilli > Caryophanales > Paenibacillaceae > Oryzibacillus > Oryzibacillus soli. The sequence goes on along the minus strand of NZ_JBPPGJ010000005.1, from coordinate 77,027 downwards.
CACGTGGGAGCCGCGCCGCTGTGCCGCCTCGAAGCCGATGCCGAATTCCACGCCCTTGAACGCTTGGATGGATACGACCGCCTGGGCGATCCGTCCGTCCAGCTTCCGGTCCCACTGCACATGGCTGCCGAGGCCGACCGGTGCTCCCTCGATGATGACTTCTACGACGCCGCCCAGCGTATCGCCGTCCGCCTTGGCCGCATCGATGGCGGCCACCATCTTGGCTTCGGCGTCCTTATCGGCCACACGGACCGGGGACTCCTCCGTAATGCGGATCAACTCGTCGATGGGCAGGTCCTGCCGGACGGCTTCTACGTCGCCGATCCGGATGACTTGTCCGGCTACCTTGATGCCGAACTCGGCCAGGAATGCCCGGGCAATGGCGCCAACGGCCACGCGGACCGTGGTTTCACGGGCGCTGGAGCGCTCGAGGATGTTGCGCAGGTCTCGCTGGTTATACTTGAGACCGCCGTTCAGGTCCGCATGTCCGGGACGGGGACGGCTGACGCGTCGCTTGCCTTCGCTCTCTTCCTCCACCGGCTCGATGCTCATGACCTTCGTCCAATGGGTCCAATCCCGGTTCTCTACGACCAGCGCCACAGGAGCACCGGTGGTCTTGCCGTGGCGAATGCCGCCGACAATCTGGACCGTGTCCTTCTCGATCTGCATCCGCAGGCCACGGCCGTAGCCCTTCTGCCTGCGGGCCAGCTGGAAGTTGATGTCCTCGGCCAATACGTTCAAATTGCTGGGCAATCCTTCAATGATCGCGGTCAACTGTGGACCGTGTGTTTCGCCTGCTGTTAAGTAGCGCATAGACCGTCTCTCCTCTATTTAGGCTCTTTCACTTTAGTGCACTAAATTATTTTTCCAAACACTTTAGCGCTTTTATGCACTAATATATGGCCCTTATTATAGTACACCCGGTGTTGGTTTGACAACAAAAAGCTGTTATTAGTTGGGTTTCTCGCAATAGATTTTGTTTATAGCAATGCAAGCAAAGCTACGGCCCCCATGGCCCACGGTTCTTCGAAAGTTATCACCACCGGCTCAGCGGTACCTTCCATGGGCCCTCCCCTTCCGTCTGATCAACGGCACATTTGCCCTTGGTTCATCAGCTTCCCCTTCATCCGTCTCGATGAAAGGCATTTATGCCTTTGATTTTTTAGGGTGAAGCCCCTATTCCCCAACATGGGGAAACAAGCGGCATATTTGCCCTTGATTTGGGTCTTTGTGTTTATTTCGGACTGTCAACGGCATGTGTGCCGTTGGTTGCGGATAAGGCCGCGGAACCATGCTTCCCGTCCGTCACAGGTGTGCCCTCTGGCATCGAAGTCACCTGAATCTTCAGATAAATATAAGAAAACACGCTGCCCTCCAGCCCGGCAGCGTGTCCAACTCCCTTGTTACTTGTTCATCGGCAGTTTGTTCATCACCCTCGAAGGCTCCTGCAGATCGGGGTCGTTCATCATCCCCATGATCTGCACGGAATCAATGCCCAGGATCTGCGCGCATTCCTGCATCGAGATAAACCCGCGACGGTAGGCGGTGATTACCTTCCGCTTGTCCATACCGAGAACCTCCTGTTCGACTAGGGGCACCCTCGGCCCCCTCCTACGACTAGTATAGGAAATGTTGGAAAGCCTTATACATTTCCTTACTTTTTCCGGTAGAAGAAGGTTTCGGCCGGCTCCATGCCGTATTGGCCCGGAGAGAAGATCTGCTCCGTGCTGCCGACGAACAGGATGCCGCCCGGCTTCAGGGCTTTGGCGAACTTATGGTACAGCAGGTTCTTGGCTTCCTCCGTGAAGTAGATCATGACGTTGCGGCAGACGATGAGATCGAAGCCCTCGTCGAAGGTGTCTACCAGCAGGTTCTGCTTCTGGAACTTCACCATCCGCTTCAGATCGTCGGTGATGCAGTAGGTCAGCTGGTCCTGGCGGAAATATTTCTTCAGATAGTTGGCCGGCACGTCCCGGACGGAACGGTCGGGATATATGGCCTTGCGGGCCTTCTCCAGCGCGCCCTCGTCGATATCGGTTGCAAGAACCTGTGCATCCGGACCGGCCTGCTCGGCCAGGATCATGGACAGTGTATAAGGCTCCTCGCCGGTGGAGCAGGCGGCGCTCCATATTTTGGGCTTGCGGCTGGCCTTCACGATGGGAGGAATAAACTGCTTCTCCAGCACCTCCCAGCGGTTCGGGTTTCTCCAGAATTCGGACACGTTGATGGTCATCCGGTCCAGGAATTCGTAGAAGAGCGTTTTATCCTTCAGCATCGCATCGAAAAAAGCGGCAAACGTATCGTAGCCCTTCTTCTGCCGGAGCGTGGTCAGGCGGCGCTTCATCTGCGCTTCCTTGTACTGGGCGAGGTCGATGGCCGTGTGTTCCTTCACCTTCTTAATGAATAAGGCAAAATCCTTATCTTCCATATGATCAGGGACCTCCCGCATGGATCTTGAAATCTGCGCTAATGTATTCCATGGGCAGCTCTCATTTTCCTGCTTGCGGCAGCAAAAAATCCCGGAATCTGTCGAACCCGGGAATGAATTGCCATATGTACGTACAAATAAGCGCTGTTTCGCTTAGATCCAACGGTTAATCGGCTTCTCGTAAACGGTCAATTCCTCAGGCCGGAAGAAGTTGCCGATCTCCCGCTCGGCGGATTCCGGAGAATCGGAGCCGTGGATCAGGTTCATGCCGGTGTGCAGGGCATAATCCCCGCGTATTGTGCCGGCGGCGGCATCCAGAACGTTGGTCTTGCCCATCATGGCGCGGGACAGCGCAATAACCTGATCGCCCTGCCAGACCATGGCGAATACGGGACCGGATGTAATGAAGTCCACCAGCTCGCCGTAGAAGGATTTACCTTGGTGCTCCGCATAATGGTACTCCGCCTGCTCCCGGGAGATGACCATCAATTTGGCGCCGACCAGCTGCATGCCTTTGTTCTCGAACCGTTTCACAATTTCTCCGATCAAACCGCGCTGTACGCCGTCCGGCTTGACCATCAGGAACGTCTTCTCCAAGTGGGTTCACCTCAAAAGATTATGTTATGACAAAAATCACATAACTACAGTTTACCCCAAATGTTTCCAACATGCAACCGGCTCGGCATTTGGGTATCAGTAGGAACGGTTGCCGACAAAGTGGGCGATCCGGATCAGATCGTCCTTGGCCCGGATGTTGGGCAGTCCGTCCAGCGTCCGGATGGCCTTCTCGATATACCGCTCCGCCAGCTCCTCGGCCCGCTTCAAGCCCACGCTCCCCCGTATGAGGTGGAGGAACCGGCTCACATCCGTCTGACCGTCCGCCGCGTGGATCCGCTGCAGCTCGGCCAGCAGCTCCTGGCGCAGCTCGCGCTCCTGCAGGGCATAGATGACGGGAAGCGTAATATTCCCCTGTTTGATGTCACTGCCCGGAGGCTTGCCGATCTGCTCCTCGGTCCCGCACAGGTCCAGCACGTCGTCACGGATCTGGAACGCCATGCCGACATAATAGCCGTAATCGTACAGCCGGCGGCTGATCTCTTCCCCCGCTTCCGCGGCCATGGCGCCGAGCTGGCAGCTGATGGCGATCAGCAGAGCCGTTTTCCGCTTGATCCGAAGCATGTAGTCCCGAACCCGCTGGTTGGAATGGAAGAAGAACCGGATCTGCTCCATCTCGCCGATGCTCATCTCCACGAGCGCATGGGACATGACCTGGTGGATCCGGGGGTTCGTCAATTGGGTCATGACATTCAACGCTTTGGCGAAGATGTAATCGCCGGTGTACATGGCGATCCGGTTGTCCCACTTGGAGCGGACCGTCAGCTGCCCTCTCCGCGTCTCCGCATCATCGATGACGTCGTCGTGAACCAGCGACGCCATGTGGATCAGCTCCATCGGCACGGCGACGTGCTTCAGCCGCCCCATGTCGTATTGCCCGAACTGTCCGGCCAGCAGCACGAACACCGGACGCAGCCTCTTCCCGCCTGCCTTCAGAAGATGCAGGGAGGTTTCGCTCAGCATGGCATGGTCCGTCCGGACGTTCCCCTCCAGCTCCTTCTCGATGAGATTCAAATCCCGTTTGAGCCTTGCGTAAATATCGACGATTTTCATTCTGTCACCTGCAGTATCTGATTCTCGTTCCATATCCGGATCGGGGGAAGGTTCTTCAAGAGGCCCAGTTCATAAGCGTAGCGGAAGTACAGCGAGAGTCCTTCCCATTGGGGCCGGCCGAAATCGTGGTTCAATTGTCCGAAATAACGATGCCAGTACTCCTCGGTGCCGCCTACGGTCTCCACGGCCCGGCTGATCATACCGGTCGGATCCTTCAGACCCTTTGCCTTGCTCTCCAGGAAGGAACGGTAGATCTCGGCCACCAGGCCGGGCTCCCGCTCTACCGTTTCCTGCCGGATCGCCCACACCGCGAAGGACATCCAACAGCCGGTCAAGCGGTTCCACTCCTCGCCCAGATCGGTGACGCGGTATCCGTGGTTCTCCCAGGAGGAGCGTATGGCATCGTCTCCGATCAGCAGGGCAGCATCCGCCTGTTCCATCATCTCGTCCAGCTTCGGCGGATAGGAGAAGTACTCCGGCTTGCCGCCGTAGAAGCGCTCCATCAGGATCTTCAGCAGGTTAACGGAGGTAGCCGATGTGTTCACCAAGGCGATCCGGCCCTGTGCGACCTCTTCCAGAGGCTTGCGGTGGAACAGCAGGATGGAATTCACCTTGCCCCAGGCGCTGACCGACAGGTCCGGCATCAGGACGTACTCGTCTGCGTGCTCGCCGTACGCAAAGCTGGAAATAGGCCCCATGTCGATGGAGCCCTCCGCCATACCGCGATTCAGCTGTGCCGGAACCTGCAGTACCAGCTCCAGCCGGCCGGCAAATCGGCTCTCCGCGAAATGATGAAACACCGGCCACACGTTCGTATAATCAATCCGGCCGATTCGGATCGGACGCTCGCTCATGTTCATGCTCTCCCCATCTTGTGTATAAATCGTGCTCGATGTCCATCAGGTCCAGCACCTTGCCCACCATAAAATCCACCGCCTCCTGTAGGGTCGAAGGCAGATGGTAGAAGCCCGGCATGGCCGGAACGATCTTCACGCCCATCCTCGCCAGGATCAGCATGTTCTCCAGGTGGATGGCATGCAGCGGCGTCTCCCGGGGAACAAGCAGAAGCGGCCGTCCCTCCTTCAGGATGACGTCCGCCGCGCGTTCTAATAAATTGTCCGAGGCCCCCCGCGCAATGGCGGACAAGGTTCCCATGGAGCAAGGGACAATGACCATTCCCGCCGTACGGAAGGAGCCGCTTGCAATGGAAGCCCCGATATCCTTCACGGCATGAACCCGCAGCTTGCCTCCCCGTCCGCCGAAGTGCTCCTCTAGGGCCGCTTGGCGGTCGGACAGGCTCCACCCCATCTCGTCCTTCAGCACACGCCAGCCCGCATCGGTCACGACCAGATGAACATCGACGCCTGAGTCCAGCAGGACCTGACACAGCCGCACCCCGTAAACGGCGCCGCTGGCGCCGGTCATACCCACAATCCAAGGCTTGCTTCCCGTTCCGGGCATCAGCGCACCACCACGTCGAGTAAGGTAAAGGCAAACATGACGACGCTCAACACGCCGTTCATGGTGAAGAAGGCCGTATTAAGCTTGGACAGATCATTCGGCTTAACCAACCGGTGTTCCTTGACCATCAGCGCATAAGCGATCACCAGTCCGGCGAAGTACCACCAGCTGAGATCGGTCATGAAATACAGCGCTCCGAGACCGAGTGCCGTTACGATATGCATCCCGCGGGCAATCCTCAGTGCGGCAGCGACACCGAATCGGCTTGGAATGGAATAAAGTCCTTCCTTCCGGTCATAGTCTTCGTCCTGACAGGCATAGATGACGTCGAAGCCCGCAGTCCAGCTGGCAACCGCGATATAGAACACCAACGACACCAGATCGATCTTGCCGGTTATGGCAACCCAGCCTCCGAGAGGAGCCAAGGCAATGGTCATGCCCAAGATCACATGGCACAGCCAAGTGAAGCGTTTGGTATATGAATAAAAGACCAGGAAAAAGACCGCGATGGGCAAGAGCTTCATGGACAGGGAGCTTAACTGCGATGTAGCCCAGAATAATAACAGGAATGAGACCGCAATGAAAACAATCATTTCCGCCGTATTCAAGAGCCCGGCAGGAATGGCCCGGTTCTTCGTCCGCGGATTCTTGGCGTCGATGGCCTTGTCAATCAGCCGGTTCAGACTCATGGCTGCCGTACGGGCGCCCACCATGGCCAGGCTGACCCATCCGATCTGCGCCCAGGAAGGCAGGTGGCCGAAGACCACCACGGACCCGAGCACCGCTCCCATATATGCGAAGGGCAGTGCGAACAGCGTATGCTCGAATTTAATCATTTCCAGGAATATCTTCACCTTACGGAGCAAGGTTGATCCCTCCTCCCGGCGATTCCGGCTTCGTCCCGATATGAACGGCCGCAACACCGCCCGCCAGAGGATACACCTCGACCCGGTCCAACCCGGTCTCCCGGAAGATCCGGGCCAGCTCCTTATGGTCGGGGAAGTGCACCAGGGATTCCGGAAGCCAGCGGTACTGCTCGTAGCGCTTCGCAATCAGCTTGCCCATAAGCGGCAGTAACCGGCGGAAGTAGAAGTAATAGATGGACTTGAAGGGCTCCCAGGTAGGCTTGGACAGCTCCAGGGATACCACCAGTCCTCCTGGCTTGACCACCCGGTGCATCTCCTTGATGACCTGCACCAGATCCGGCACGTTCCGCAAGGCGAAGCCGATGGTGGCATAATCGAACGTGTTGTCCTCGTAGGGGAGGCTCATGGCGTTGCCTTGGACCAGGGTGATCTGCTTGTCGAGACCCAAGGTCTTGATCTTACGGTCGCCGAAGTCCAGCATGTTGCGGCTGAAGTCCAGGCCGACCACCTGACCCGTCCCGCTGGCCTCCGCCAGGCTGATGGTCCAGTCGCAGGTGCCGCAGCACAGATCGATCGCGGTAGTTCCCGGCTTCACATTCATCTTCTTCATGGTGAATTTCCGCCACGGCTTGTGGCGTCCGAAGCTGATGATGTCGTTCATGAGATCATACTTAGGAGCGATGCTCTCGAACACCTCATGGACAAACTGCTCTTTTGTCTTCGCTCTGCTCATCGTGATGCCACCTCACCGTTCCTCCAGAACCTTAGGCTGTCTCACCATGCGGAGGAAGGGCTCGCCGATATGGACCAGCTCCTGCACCAGCTTCTCGGAATCCAGTTGCTTGGCCTTGTCCAATACGAGGAGAGCCTGTTCCTCCAGCATGGTGTACAGCTGGCCTTTGATATTGTATTTCAGCAGCATGGGACGAACCTTGCTCTCCTCGTGCTCGGAGGATTCCAAGTGCTTGCGTTCGTCGCGGGTACCGTTCTGCAGAATCAGCCAGTAGCCCCAGCTGCCGCGGAATGCCTTCGGATCGTCGCTTCGGATGATTTCACCCGCCAATACTTCGCATTGGGCCACACCGTAGAGAATCTCCGGCCACAGCTTATGCTGCACGCCTTCCATCAGGCGGCTGAAGTGCTCGAACAGCTGGATCCGGATCTTCACCGCTTGGTGGATGTAATCCTCAGCCGTCAGCTTCAGCTGCTTCATGCGCATGTAGAAGGTCATCTTCAACCGGTTCACCTCGCAGATGGCTGCGGAGAGCTGCTTCACCATGTCAATCTGACCGGCTTGGGACAGAAGCTGGTAGAAGCCCGAGCTGAAATAGTCGCCGGCCAGCACCTTGAGCTGGCGCGAGCGGACCGCCTTCTTCTCCTTGACATCATTGGAAACGGATACCATTTCATGCGTATCGATTCCCATCTGCACCAGAGAAGCCGCCAGAGCATAGAGCTCCCCATTCTTGCCCGCTTGGGGATCCTGCTCCAGGAATGCGCATAATAGACGTGTTCGGGACGCCGGAAAATCGGGCAGCTCCGTGTGAGTTTGGATCATGTCGTAATCTGTGAACCGCTTAGCCAATTCCGGTATGTGAAATGCGTTCATCCGAATGCCTCCGAAGATTGAGTGAAAAATAGCACAAAAAATCTACAGCATCTAATTATAGCATAACCGCTTAAGTGTCGCACGATTTTGTGAAACTTATGGCGAAATCCATATCCTTCAGGTTTGATCCTTCCATTTGGCCGTGTATGTGAAGTGGTATCGACTCTCCAGGAAACCGCGCAGCTCAGGGACGGTGGCCGGCTTCCGCTCACCAGGCAACGCTTGGGTCCGCTTCGCCTCCATCGCGACGAGCAGCACCCGCTCCGCCCGCTCATCTCCGGTCTTCAGCAGGATCCGGATGAGCACCCGCTCCACATTCGTGGTCTTGCCCCAGGCAAACTGCGTGAGCTCATATAAATCATGATAGACGAAACCTTCGCCCGTCACACCCTTCGGAAGAAAAAGATCCACCGACAGCACGTTTTGCTTCAGATCCGCCTTGGCAATCCGAAGCTCGAGAGGCAGTCCGACCAGCGCGTCGACCATGTTGGTTTCGGTCAGTCTCTCCGTCCGGTCCGACTGGAACACGGGATTGGCCTTCTTCGAGCCCGCATCGGGCAGAAGCGCCATCCCCCATGCTATGGACACCGATATCAACACCACCGCAGCAGCCCTCGTTAACCCCTTCATGCGCCGGATCCCCCTTCTTCCACACTCGTCTACTACCCATTGTACATAAAAAAGAAGCAGGCTATGCCTGCTTCCGCTGAAGTGCCGCCCTTGCCGCGGCCTTTATTCTTCCGTATCGATGATGCCGAACTTCGTGTAGATCAGCGCTTTGCCCCGAACCTTCACCGCCGAGGTATGATCCGTGAACTGGGCGATCATGACCTCCCCCTTGTCCAGCTTCTCGGTATGGTGAAACCGGGTATCCTGGCCGCGGGTCAGCCCGATGACATGGACGCCGTTGTCCTTAGCCTTGATGACGAAGTATTCGCTGTGTTCGTTCTGCATGGAAATAGACTCCTCCGTATTCCTAGAGCTTCGATACCTCCATGATGAAGGATGAACCCCGGGTCTGTCAAATCACCCGCACAAAAAGAAAAAGACATCGCATATAACGATGTCTTCTTCATCATGGTCGGAGTAACACGATTCGAACGTGCGACCTCACCCACCCCAAGGGTGCGCGCTACCGGGCTGCGCTATACCCCGATGCCATATCAGGTAGCCGCGTTTTCGGCGGCAAAAATGAGTCTATCGCATTTCAAAGAGAAAGTCAATACTTTGAGCCAAAAGTTTTTGGAGAAACCCGGCTTGGGTCGGGCACGGCCCCATTGAAAAACCGTGGGCCCCGAAGGGCACACGGTTTAGGAAGGTCTCGAATATGTACGAGAGAGAATTATTGGATTACGTCTCTCAGTGCTTTGCCGGGCTTGAAGGAAGGTACCTTGCTAGCCGCGATTTCGATCTCTTCTCCGGTCTGGGGGTTTCTGCCTTTGCGGGCTTGACGCTCCCGAACCTCGAAGTTACCAAATCCAACCAGCTGAACCTTGTCACCGCTTTGCAATGCTTCGGTGATTGCTTCGAATACCGCTTCGACAGCTTTCGTAGCGTCCTTTTTGGAGAGCTCGGAAGCTTCCGCAACCTTAGCGATCAAATCGGATTTATTCATGCCTTTCACCTCCCCCCGGTCTATTACTGGTGTTAACCGAAACTTGTTATATTATACCTGTTCATTGGAAAAAAACGAACAAATTTATAGTAATACACGTCCGATCCAATTTCAAGAGCAGAATCTTATAAATAGGCCTTTATTCCGACAAAAAGAATCAATTTTCGCTCTTCCGAAACAGAAAAGCCCCGGCCTGAGGCCAGAGCTTTGATCCAATTGTGTCCTAGGACACATTTTGACGGTGTGTCGGCTGCTTACAAGATGATGGCGATGAGGCCGCCGGAGCCTTCGTTGATGATCCGGCCCAAGGTTTCCTGCAGCTTGTAGCGGGCGTTGTCCGGCATCATGGCCAGCTTGCCTTGGATTCCCTCGCGCACGATGGAGTGCAGGGACCTGCCGAAGATATCGGATTCCCAGATCTTCAGCGGGTTCTCTTCGAAGTCCTGCATCAGGTAGCGGACCAGCTCCTCGCTCTGCTTCTCGGTACCGATAATCGGGCAGAATTCGGACTCCACGTCCACCCGGATCATATGTACGGAAGGCGCCGTCGCTTTCAGCCGCACCCCGAAGCGGGAGCCTTGACGGATCAGCTCCGGCTCGTCGAGAGCCATCTCCGCCAGCGTCGGAGGCGCGATGCCGTAGCCGGTGGTCTTGACCATCTCCAGCGCTTCGGCGAATTGGTCATACTCCCGCTTGGCGTGAGTGAACTCCTGCATCAGCTGGAGCAGGTGGTCCTTGCCCCGGATCTCGACACCGACCACTTCCATCAGGATCTTGTCATACAGCTCGTCGGGCGCGTAAAGGTCGATTTCCGCCACGCCCTGGCCCATGTTCATATCTGCCAGCGCCGCCCGTTCGATGAACTCATAGCCGCCGAATTGGCCCACTACGCGGTCTACGTCGCGGAGTCTGCGGATATCCTGCACCGTGTCGCGGACGGAGGTCTCGAACTGGCTGCGCAGCCAGTGCTTCTCCTCCAGAACCATGACCCAGCTCGGAAGGTTCACATTCACCTCATGGACCGGGAACTCGTACAGAACCTCACGGAGGACGCCAAGCACGTCATCCTCGTTCATGGAGGCGGCGGAGAGTGCCAGTACCGGAATATCGTACTTGGCGGACAGCTCGGAACGAAGCTCCTGGGCAGGCTCGCTGTCCGGCTTCATCGAGTTGATGATCAGGATGAACGGCTTGCCGACCTCCTTCAGCTCAGCCACGACCCGCTCCTCCGCTTCCACATAGGAAGATCTCGGAATCTCGGAGATGCTGCCGTCCGTCGTGATGACCACGCCCAGCGTGGAATGCTCCTGGATGACCTTGCGGGTGCCGATCTCCGCGGCTTCCTGGAAGGGAATCGGCTCGTCGAACCAGGGGGTCGTAATCATGCGGGGACCGGCTTCGTCCTCGTACCCCTTGGCCCCTTGTACGGCATAGCCGACGCAGTCGACCAGGCGCACGTTGACGTTCAGGCCTTCGGCCACGGCGATCTGAACCGCATTGTTCGGGACGAACTTGGGCTCCGTAGTCATGATGGTGCGGCCGGCAGCACTCTGCGGCAGCTCATCGATGGCGCGGACGCGGTCCGATTCGTTCTTGATGTTCGGGATGATGGCGGACTCCATGAAGCGCTTGATAAACGTGGACTTGCCGGTACGCACCGCACCGACGACCCCCAGGTAGATATCCCCGCCGGTTCGTTCGGCAATGTCCTTAATGATATCGACTCTTTCCAAAAAGATCCCCTCCTACAGGTTGATTAACGGGTTCGGCGTCTGTCATACGAACCATGAAAGATGCCTGGCGGGACCGCGGAGCGGCCACACTCGTACCATCTTTTGGACTAGTAAAAATATATGTAGACAGCCCCGGAATATGACAGCTTTTTTCCTCCTCCCGCTCCCGGTCCCTTAAGGGGCAGGGGCCTTCCAAAAGCTTCTCCGATATGATATATGACCCGTTACTTGGCGTTATGCCCGAATTTTCAACTGTTGAAGAGGCTTCCTGAACATAGCAAAGAACCTATGGAACCTTACCTTTCCATAGGTTAGTGGAAAAGCTTACGCTAGGGGGCAAGCACGGGAGCCTGACCCGACCAGCGGGTGGGAAAAGAAACCGCCGGCACGAAATGCCCGTCATCCAGGAGCAGATCCCGCAGATCCGCTTGGGGGTCCGGCTTCAAGCCCTTCTTCTGCACCTGCTTCAGGATCTCCGGCCCGTAATCGATGCCCACCGTTCCCGCCCCATTCATCACGGCATGAAGATTAGCGGGCGAATACGGACTCCTGAGCTCCGGCTCCTTCAAGCTCAAGAGCTTGTAATCCGGAAGCCAATAGCCGTCGGATACCGCCTCTCCCTTAGGCACAGCGCCGTTGTGGCCGCTCTTGTAGCTGTCCACCTGCCGCTGCAGCTCCGCAATCGCCTGGTAGGTCACCAGATCCAACAGCTTAACCACAGGGGTGCTCTCCGTACGGGCGACCACGTACATGGCCGTTCCTCCGTTCTCGAAGGCATTGGTCGGCACGGTCGTCAGAAGCCGGGCGTCCTGCAGCTTCTTGAAGTCGATCAGATAACGCTCATATTCCGTCCGGACGGCTTCCTTGTTGTGGATGGGCAGAACCCCCGTCTTGGTCCGGTATTGCTCCATGGCGCTCTGGACCAGAGTGAGATATTCGCCCGACGCGGGAGCCCCCTGTTTCTTGATCCGGTCCCCGTACATGCACCCCGGCAGAAGCAGAATCACGGCAAGGAGCGCCGAGAGAAGCCGAGATTGCTTCCATGTGCTCATATGCCGTTCTCCTCCTCCCGCTGCTTCAGAAGCTGGAGCCGGATTGCCGCCTTCAACGGATCCTCCGGAAGCTCCACAGTCACGTCACCCGATACCTTGGCCTGGCAGGAAAACCGGAAGCCCTCCTCCGCCAGAGCGCCCAGCTTCAGGAGCTCGTTGGGCTGGGGAGGCGACAAGGCATCCGCACCCTCCAGCACTTTGACCTTGCACATCAGGCAGCTTAATCCGCCGCTGCACCTGGACCGGACCTGCACCCGGGCGCGCCGGGACGCATCCAGAAGCGTCGTGCCCGGCCTGACCTCCGCCGATTTGTCCACCGGCTGGAATCTAACCTTCACCATCACGCGTCACCTGCATTTGTCAGTAATAAGGCCGATGCACGGCCTTCACGTTCCCTTCGGACTTTATCGCCGCCTGGCACGCCAGCCGATAGCCCGACTCCAGCTCATCATCGGTCAACCGCTCCCACTCTTCGTCGGTCACCCGGGTCAGATGCTCCATCCCGTCTTCGATGAAGCAGCGGCATCGGCCGCAGGTTCCCCGAGAGCAGGAAAATCCCACGTCCACCCCATGAGAAAGGGCGGCATCCAGCAGCGTGGTCCCAACGGCTGCGTTCACCGTTTTGGCCACCGTCCGGCCCTCTAATTCCAGCACATCATCCACCCCTTTCTCCTGGTGTCGTTACAGGATGGAAACCATCATGAAGATGACGCCATAAAAGAGCAGCACCACGGCTGCCAGCATGGAGAAGAAGCGGAGGAACCGGTTCTTCAGCTTGGCCCGGGTGAACATCACCAAGAGAGAGGCCGCGATCATCAAGCCGATGGCGATGAAGGACATCCACATTTTATCCATACTGCTCATGGGGGCCACCACCAATCCTATGAAAAGGTTCAAAACAAGAATTAGTATAGCATAATCCGGCAAATGTCGCCTGCTCCTGCGAGGGTATCCATCGTACAAAACAAATAGCCGTCCGGCTCAGCCGAACGGCACATCATTCCCGTGAATCGCTTATTTCTTGCCCATCATCATTTTCATCAAGGCTTCCATGTTGTTGGGGTTCAAGTTGCTGCTCTTGACGGCGTGCACGATCTCGTTGATCGTCTGCTCGGAGACGGGAGCCCCTACCAGTGATGCCACCTGCTTGATCAGCTGGCGAAGCTGAGCTTCGTTCTGAACGGTGGACGGCTTCACGCCGCTGGCCAGCTTATGGATATCCTTCTCGGAAACGGTCTTACCCGTTTTGGATTTCACAGCCTTCAGCACGTCCTTGGAAACGTCTTTGCCCGACATGATCATACCTCCCTCATAGGCGGTGTCCGCCAACTAAGGTATTGTATGTATCAGGCCGGGCAAAGGTTTGGGCGTTTCGACTAGGTTTCGCTCTTCCACTTGACGGCGGCCGACTGGGCCACCTCCTCCAGCTCATGGGTGCGGACGCGGCCCATGAGGTCCTCGACTCCCTGCTTGGGCGTCTTGCCCTCGAAGAGCACCTGGTAGAGGACCTCCGTGATAGGCATCCGAACCTCTAACTGGCGGGACAAGGCATAGGCGGCTTGGGTCGTCTTGACCCCTTCCACCACCATGCCCATCTCCTCCAGCACCTCGGCGAGCGGTTTGCCCTGGCCCAGCATGTAGCCCGCGCGCCAGTTCCGGCTGTGCTTGCTCGTACAGGTGACCACCAGGTCGCCGAAGCCGGCCAGTCCGGCGAAGGTCAGCGGATTGGCGCCCATGGCAAGGCCCAGCCGGCCGATCTCAGCCAGTCCGCGGGTCATGAGGGCGGCTTTGGCGTTGTCGCCATAGCCGAGACCGTCGTTCATGCCGGCGCCGAGGGCGATGATATTCTTCAAAGCGCCGGAGATTTCAACGCCCGTTACATCCGGGTTCGTATAGACGCGGAAATAGGAATTAATGAATAAGTCCTGTGCGGCGTCGGCCGCCTCTTCACAGCGCGAGGCTACCACCACCGTCGTCGGGCATTGGACGATGACTTCCTCTGCGTGGCTGGGTCCAGACAACACGACGATCCGGTCCGGATCGTAATCCGGCAGCTCCTCGGCGATCACTTCCGTCATTCGCTTCAAGGACTGGGCCTCGAAGCCTTTGGTTGCATGAATCAAGAGTGCACTGGGTGACAGAAAGCTGCGGAGCTTGCCCGTAACCTCCCGGACACCGGCCGAAGGGCTGACCAGTACGACCGCATCTGCGTCCGTGACCGCTTCCCCCATGCTCGTAGTGGCGCGGATCCTCTCAGAGAGCTTCATGTCCTTAAGGAACCGCTGATTCGTATGTAAGGAATTGATTTCCTCCGCTTGCTCGGGATGCCGAGTCCACAGCCGGACTTCATGCCCGTTGTCCGCCAGAACGGAAGCAAGCGCCGTTCCCCAACTGCCTGCTACTAGAACCGCCGTTTTTTTACTCATCATTATTCGCCTCCTGTTCGAATGCTGCCTGTCAGGATGCTTTCTTGCTGCCCAGCTTGTTCTCCTGCCCCTTCAGCAGCTTCGCAATGTTGGACCGGTGCCGGACGAAGGCAAATACGGCGATCAGGATGCTGACCAGAAGAATCGGCGCCGGTCTGTCCATGACCAGAATCAGAATGGGCATCAAGAAGGTGAATAAGAGCGATCCCAAGGATACGTATCGGGTCAGGGCAATGACCACAATCGCGACGATTCCGGCCAGTAGAGCCGGCAAAAAGGCCAGCGTCGACATGACGCCGATGGTCGAAGCGATTCCCTTTCCACCCTTAAAGCCGAAGAAGACCGGCCAATTATGGCCGACAATGACAGCAATGCCGCAGAGCACCTGCGGCCAGCTGCCGTCCTGTCCGAACCAAACGGGGAGCCACACCGCTACGATGCCTTTGGCCACATCCAGCAGCAGTACGGTGATGGCGGGTCCCTTACCCAGCACACGTAACGTATTGGTGGCTCCTGCATTGCCGCTTCCGTGCTTCCGGATGTCGATGCCTTTAAGCATACGTCCGAACAGGTAGCTGAAGCTGATGGAGCCGATCAGATAAGCAAGAATTACCGAGATTACGGTCATCCGAGTTCCCTCCTAGTTATCATCCGACTTTCGCCGTGTGAACAACCGAAGAGGTGTTCCTTCGAAATCGAAAGCATCGCGGATCTTGTTCTCCAGGTAACGCTCGTAGGAGAAGTGCATCAGTTCGGGATCGTTCACGAACAGGACGATGGTCGGCGGCTTCACCGAGATCTGGGTGGCATAGTTCAAGCGCATCCGGCGTCCCTTGTCCGTTGGAGGCGAGTTGAGCGCCACGGCATCGCTAATCACATCATTCAGCACATGGGTGGAGATACGCATGTTGTGGTTCTCGGCCACCTTGTTGACCACCGGATACAGCTTATGCAGCCGCGCCTTGGTCTTCGCCGATACGAAGACGACCGGGGCATACGACATGAACAGGAAGTGATCCCGGATGTTATTGATGAAGTGCTGCATGGTCTTATCGTCCTTCTCGACCACGTCCCATTTGTTGACGAGGAAGATGCTGGCCTTGCCGGCTTCATGAGCGTAACCGGCAATATGCTTGTCCTGCTCGATAATCCCTTCCTCGCCGTTGATGACGACCAGGACGACATCGGCCCGTTCGATGGCCTTCATGGCGCGCATGACGCTGTATTTCTCCGTGGACTCGTAGACCTTACCCCGCTTCCGCATCCCCGCGGTATCGATTAAGACGTATTTCTGCCCGTCTTTCTCGAAAGGGGTGTCAATAGCGTCTCGGGTGGTTCCTGCCACGTCGCTTACGATGACCCGTTCTTCGCCCAGCATGGCGTTAACCAGCGAGGACTTCCCTACGTTCGGACGTCCGATCAAGGCGACCTTGATTACATCCTCCCCGTACTCGTCCTCCGTCGCCTCCGGGAAATGCTTCGCGCACTCCTCGAGAAGATCCCCCATGCCCAGACCGTGGGAGCCCGAGATTCCGACCGGATCCCCGAAGCCCAGCGAGTAGAATTCATAGATGTCTTCCTGACGCTGGATGTTGTCCACCTTGTTGACGGCAAGAACCACAGGCTTCCCCGACTTGAAGAGAATCTGGGCGATCTCCTGATCGGTTCCCGTCACGCCGGCTTTGGCATCGACCATAAAGACGATGACGTCTGCTTCCTCAATGGCAAGCTCAGCCTGCATCCGGACGGAACGGAGAATCTGATCCTCCCCGTCGATCTCGATGCCGCCGGTATCGATGATGCTGAATTCCTGATTCAACCATTCGCCTTTTCCATAGAGCCGGTCCCGCGTTACGCCGGGTTTATCCTCAACAATGGCCAGCCGGTCTCCGATGATCCGGTTGAAGATTGTGGATTTGCCTACATTTGGTCGTCCCACAATCGCGATGATGGGTTTGGCCACATTTTTCACTCCCAACTGATTACTTTCCAAATTTCACAATTTCCATCATAACAAAAATTAATCGAAGAAGCTATCCCGCAATTGGGGATAGCCGTCCGTTCTGGATTATTCTTTTCTTCCGCTCTCGTGCTCCACCACGATCAGCTGGCCGTTCTGCAAATCATGCACGGAAGCATCGAGAATCTTCTCCAACCGGAAGGCGGTCATCTTCTGCTCCTCGGGAGTGGCAGCGATAAAGATGGGTGCTCCCCCCGCTACGCTATCCTTGTTCATCGTAACGATCGCCAAGATTTTGCCCATGACGCACCCTCCCGCTCACAATTGTTCGCCGGACCGGACGTGGGCTTCCGACGGCATTCGTACCGCACTCTCCAGCAAGGGCACCCGCAGCAGCACTTTCCGGGCCACCTCCGGATCCTTCTCCTGCGGAAGAATCAGTACGGCCAATCGGCCGTCGGACATATCCAGCTTGGCCATAGGCATCAGCGAAGGCTCGCCCGTATCCCGGAATACGCCCATGATGGTGGATACGTCATGCAGCATCGCCTGCCGCTGCCCCACGTTAGCAAGCGTAACCCGGCTGTTCTTGTTTCTCGGCTTCACGATGAGCCCCAGGCCATGCTCCGCAATCTGCTTCCGGGTTTCCTCGAGGCCGACGTTCATGATGTAGATGTCCCCGACATACAGATCGGGGCCGTCCATTCGGATCTCCGCATTGTCCACATCCGCAATGGCGCTGATGGACTTGCCGGTCTTAAACCGGTTGGATAGGGCGAGAGCTGCGGCTCCAGCCAAGATCCCCCAATACCAAGCGAAGACAATGGTGCAGAGGGAAGCGGTAAAGGCGGTGAAGATGACCATATAATTCCGCCCCTCGAACACCATGGCGATTCCTTCAATGTAGGTGGCTCCCCTCGGCACCAGCTCCATACTGTCGATGTTCTTCAGCGTCTGCCGCTCCATATTGCGGACATCCCGGAACTGCTGCGCGGCCAAGGTGAGGAAGGTGACGGCAGTGTATTCCTTCTCCAGCAGAGACGGTACCGCAAGGGATCCCAACGCCGCGGCTATGACCCCCAGCGCCAGGTGGATGATCCGGCCGTGCGGATACGTTGGATATTGGCGGTGGTCGGTCCGGAGCATCGTCAGACGGGCCACGATGCCGAACACGGTGCCGATCAGAATCCCTTGCGTATACTCCGAGATGTGGAACACATCCAGCACTCTACTCCCCCCATTCCTTACGGTTTTCCGGCCCAGTGCCTATAGGATGAAGCCGCCAGCCGGGCCGTCTGCTCGATGGATACCGTCAACAGCCGCGCTGCGCCCAAGGTAAGCCACCAATGGTCTGCAAAAGCGGCTCGTCCCACCCATATGGGGGACAAGCTGGCCCGGTGAAGCCACAGATAGGCGCATTCCGAGGACAACAGGCCGACGGTAACCGCTGTTAGCTGCCATACCGGATGCCGGCCAAGAAGGAAGACCACGGCGGCCAGCAGCACCGTGGATGGAAGGAAAGGACCGAACTGCTGCATCAGAATATGCCAGCCGTTCAACTCCCTCATGAGCAGATCGAAGGATCCAAGCAGGAATCCGGCGCTCCATACATGTACCCTCTGCAGGGCATCCTTCATGGACCAAGTGCATGCCCCTGCCATAATCAATAAGACGATCACCGTTCCCCTAACATGGACCCCAGCCAGACTTACACTCCACCCCCAGCAGGTGAACCAGCCGCCAAAAAAAAGAAGGATCCTTGTGTGGGAGATCCCACGGAACAATACATCCTTCCAGCCGCTGGCAAACAGCACCAGACCTATTACAATCAAAAGGAAAGACAAATAGCCCGGATTCATACCCTCACCCATCTTCCAGCTGACGCCCCGACGCAAAAATCGGTTCACCGGCGCCATCTTGGTAGCTGCTTGGTTGTAGTATGAATCAAGGCGTATCATCTCATTCCGTTAGCCCTTCCGGCTACCGCTTGGCCGCCCATCTGGAGAGATCGATCCCGCGGGCCCTGCACCATTCCGCCGTCTCTCCTGTGATCACTGCCGGGGCACGCATCAGAGCAGGAAGGTCCGTCGTTCCCAATGCGGTCATTAAGAGCCGGGTCTCATCCTGAGCCTCACGGATAGCCCGAATCAGACCGTCCGTCCCGTTCTCCTGCAGCGCCTTCAGGAAGACGCCAGCCATACCGACGGCGGAAGCTCCCAGCACGATGGCCCGAACAATGTCCATTCCTGTCCGAATACCGCCCGTCGCTATGACGGACCCTTGTCGGAACACGTCGACCGTTTCCGCCAAGGCAATGGCCGTGCTGCAGCCCCAGCCGTTCAGCCATAGCATCGGATCTTCTCTTCTGGCATTCTCAATGGCTGCGAAATTGGTGCCTCCCGTGCCTCCTACGTCCAGAATCCGAACTCCGGCCTCCCACAGCCGTTCCGCGGGCTCACGGGTAATGCCGAAGCCGACCTCCTTGACGATAACAGGCACGCCGGCTTCTTCCACGATTCTTGCGATCCGCTCGGTCATCCCCCGGAAATCCCGGTCTCCTTCCGGCATGATCAGCTCCTGCATGACGTTCAGATGAATCTGCAGGGCGTCGGCTTGAAGCATCTCAACCGCTTCCTTGGCCTGCTCTAGGGTGGCCTCGCTGCCCAGGTTGCCGAACACCAGACCGTCTGGATTCATCTTGCGTACGATTTCGTAGCTTGCGCGCATGCTCTTGTTCCGTATGGCAGACATCTGGGATCCAACCGCCATGGCCGTTCCCGTCTCCCTAGCCGCCAGGGCCAATCCCTTGTTAATCTCCTCGGTTTCCGGCGCGCCGCCGGTCATCGCATTAATAATAATCGGCGAACTCAGAGTGAGTTCGCCGATTCGGGTTACCAATGAGATGGAGTCGAGAGAGGTTTCCGGAATCGCATTCGGCACAAGCCGCACGTCCTCCAATCCGGTGTACCCGGATGGGCCGATCGCGAGAGCATGATGCACATGCTCCATTTTGCGGGGGATTCTCATCTCTAGAGCCGCTCCCGTTCTTATTTTTTGAATTTGCTCAGCTTGTCACCGAACCGCTCGCCCAACGTCAGGTTCAGGTTTTGAGTCGGCGGAGCGAACTCTGCATTTTGGTTGTCGCGGTTGCCGCGGGGGCCTCTTTCTCTCGGCTCACGCTGCGGCTTCTCTTCCCGTGCCGGAGCTTCTTGAGTCTCCTTGATGCTCAGGCTGATGCGCTTCTCGTCCACGTTGATGTCCAGCACCTTCACCTGAACCTCTTGTCCCTCCTTCAGAACTTCATGCGGAGTTCCGATGTGGGAATGGGAGATTTGGGAGATGTGCACGAGGCCTTCTACGCCCGGAGCTACTTCTACGAATGCACCGAAGGTGACGAGGCGCTTCACGGTACCGGTGATGGTGTCGCCGGTGTTGATGTCGCCGGCTACACGCTGCCACGGTCCCGGTTGGGTGGCCTTGATGCTCAGGCTGATGCGCTCGTTCTCCGGATCGACCTTCAGAACTTGAACGCGCACTTGGTCGCCTTCCTTCACCACTTCGGACGGAACTTCAACATGATGCCATGCCATCTCGGAGATATGTACCAGACCGTCGATGCCGCCGATATCGATGAATGCGCCGAACGGAGTCAGGCGCTGAACGGTACCGTCCAGCTCTTGGCCGACCTTGATGCCGGAGAGGATGGTCTTCTTGCTGGCTTCGAACTCCTCGTCCAATACATCCTTCTGGGAAAGGATGACCTTGTTCTTCTCCTTGTCGATTTCCTTCACGCGAAGGCGAAGCGTACGGCCCTTGTAGTCGCTGAAGTCTTCTACGAAATGACGCTCTACCATGGAAGCCGGAACGAAGCCGCGCAGACCCACGTCCACGACAAGACCGCCCTTCACCACGTCGGCGACGGTTGCTTCGAAGACTTCTTTGGATTCGAGCTTCTCTTGCAGAACGCTCCAAGCTTTCTCACTGTCGATGGCGCGCTTGGAGAGCTGAAGAACCTCTTTGTTGTCGTTGATGTTGACGACTTTCAGCTCCAGCTCGTCGCCCACTTTAACTACGTCAGCTGCATTGTCCAGCTGAACGGAGGAGAGCTCGCGAAGCGGGATGACGCCGTCATATTTATATCCGATGTCTACGATCGCTTGGTCGTTCTCCACTTTTACGACTTTGCCCTTCACGATGTCGCCCTTCTTCACGGTCGTCACCTGGGTCAAGTCAACGGTGTTCTCGCTTGCCGGCACTTCTGCCTCAACAGCGGAAGCCGGTTGGTCTTGCTGGTCCTGCATCTTGATTTCTTCAGTCATTGTCCTATTCCTCCTTGTTTGACAACCCAAACCACATGTTTATGATGGATGTAGTATAATTCCAAGATACCATTTCCATTCATTTCAATCAATTTGATTCTTGCTTTTCTTCTCTTCCACCATGGCACGGATCGTGGCCATGATCTTCTCGGTAGCCGCTTCGAGCTGATCCGAGCCTCCGTCGGCAAATTCCGACAGATCCACAGGCTTCCCATACTCTACCGAGGTCCGCCGGAAGAGCTTGTAGCCTCCGACGACGGCTGCGGGGATGACCGTGGCTCCGGACTTCAGGGCCAGCATGGCCGCGCCCTTCTTGCCCATCCCGCCTGCATTGCTGCGGGACCCTTCCGGGAATACCACCAGGATGTTGCCGTCCCGGAGAAGCTGAAGCGCCAGCTTGATGGATTCCTTGCTTACGCCTCCCCGCTTGACGGGAAACGCGCCCACCCTCCGGATCACCCAGCCGAAGACTGGGATGCGGAACAGCTCCGCCTTGGCCATAAAATGAACCATCCGCTCGATCGGCGAACCGATAAAGGGCGGGTCCCAATTGCTGGTATGATTGCAGCACAGCACCACTCCGCCTTGGGCGGGGATGTTCTCCAGACCGCTGACTTCCCACCGGAAGCCAATCCGGAACATGCCGCGGAAGCATGCACGCAAGCTTCGGTATAACAGCATGGGGTCGATTACCTCCACTCCGTCTTCATTCTGCACAGATCCAATACGGCATGTACGACCTGCTCCAGGGACATGTCCGTGCTGTCCAGGAGTATGGCGTCTTCCGCCTGCCGCAAGGGTGAAACCTTGCGTTCCCGATCCAGCTGGTCTCTGCGTTCGATGTCGCGTTCGAGCTCCTCCAGGGTCATTCCGGGCTCCGTAAGCTCTTGAAAGCGGCGTTCCGCACGCCTCCTGGCGCTGGCGGTCAGGTATACCTTGACCTCGGCATCCGGAAGCACGCTTGTGCCGATGTCCCGGCCATCCATGACAACCCCTTTGGATGACGCCATCTGCTTCTGAAGATGGACAAGCACCTCCCGCACCCGGGGAATAGCCGCCACATGCGATACGTGCTGATTGATCTCCGTGGAACGGATCCGTTCGGTCACGTCCGTACCGTCCAGCTCCACCGTCTGGCCCAGTGGTCCGGGCTTAATGACGATGTGGGTCCGGGCTGCCGTCTGTGCGATCTTCTCGGTGTCGGACAAGGGAATGCCTTCCGAGAGAATCTTCCAGGTGATGGCGCGGTACATGGCTCCTGTGTCCACATATACGAAATCAAGCTCCTTCGCCACCAATCGGGCAACGGTGCTTTTGCCTGCCCCTGCGGGACCATCAAGCGCAATATTGAACTTCCCCAAAGATGTGGCCCCCTTGTGAATTCCTAGGTCCGAACCGGTGTCCGGGATAGACGCCGGGCCGCCGGCCTATCAGCAAAAAAGCAGGCCGCGCCTGCGAACGATGAAAATTATACCATACAAACCTCTCAGGTGCAAAAATGCTAGGAATCCGATTGGGATGATTCTCCCGATCCGAAGGGCACTCCCTCCAGCCGCTCGACGCGGACCCAAGCCTCCCGCACCGCAGGAATAAGCAGCGCCAGCTGGGCGGCTGCCAATAGAACCGCCAAGACCAACGCTGCGCGTATAAGCATCCGTTCGACACCGGCCGAGAAGACGGCGAACGTCTCCTCATAGCCGGGCTCATCCCCGGCCAGCTCCGCTTCTGTAACCTCCGCCGGCTGACTGCCGGAGTAACGCTTCATGTCCATCGAAATTCCGCCTGCCTTCGGGTTCTTGTCCATCAGGCAGTATACCCTTATCGCGCCGGGATATTACACTTTGCGGAATTCCAGCTGGCGTTCGAAGCAGAATCGGATCACCTTCTGCCGCTCTTTATCGGTTATGTCGGAGAAACGCATCATGATCTGCTGCCTTCCGGACTCCAGAGGCTTCACCCGGACCACCTCGCCCTTGAACGGCACATGGTCCACCTTGCCGCTCTTGTAGGGCAGAAGCAGCCAGCAATGCAGGTTATCCTGCGCCTTCAGCGGGATGCTCCCATCGCACAAGAGCGAGATTCCGCCGCCGCCCACATCATCCGTCATGGCGATGAATTGGATCTGTTCCGTCAGCTTCACGGCAATCTCCAGCTCGGCTGGCACCCGCAGGAAGCTGCGGCGCTGGACCTTGGTAATCGCTTCAGGCTCCGGCTTCTTGATCAGGATCATCCGCACCACGTCTTCCCGGAAGCCGAGAACGGTAGTGGTAAAATAATTCTTGACCCCGCCGTCGGTCAAGAAATAGACGGAAAGCTCATC
Source organism: Oryzibacillus soli (assembly GCF_051594765.1). Classification (NCBI taxonomy): domain Bacteria; kingdom Bacillati; phylum Bacillota; class Bacilli; order Caryophanales; family Paenibacillaceae; genus Oryzibacillus; species Oryzibacillus soli. Next base: position 53,570 of record NZ_JBPPGJ010000005.1, on the reverse strand, counting down.
TCCGACGAACAGGCGCTTTAAACGGCCGGACTTTTCATTCAGCGGCACTTCCATCGTGATGTAATCAGCCGCAATATCGGAAATGCGGGACTTGTACTCCTGTTTGGCTTCTTCTTCATCAATCGAGTTGATTTGCATATGCAGCACTTGGTTGATCTTGGGGAGCATAACCGGCACCTCCTGATGTTGCCACGATTTCCTGACACATGACCTGATTATAGCATTTTTGCAGCTGAATATCGTCATAAAATGAAAAAAGAAGTCGCATTCGTCCGGTTTGGACGTTTGCGACTTCTTAAGGCAGCAGGCTGCAGGATTATTTGCCGTCCAGGCGGAACTCCTCGATCTTCTCCTCCAGTCCGGTATCTCCATTAATGTAGATCCGGTATCCGCTGCCGTTGATCTTGCCTGTGAACTCGTAGCAGAGAACCTCCTGGTCCAGATCGTTCTTGATCCAAGCCAACGTCACGGACTCATTCTGGAAGGACGGGTTCAGCTCCTTGCGAGCCTGCTCCTCGGACAGGGATGGCGCCGTAAAGGTCCGGCTCTTCTGTTCGTACAGGTAATCCGATGCCTGCATGCCGGTTACCTCCGCATTGTCCAGAGCCACCTTAACCACGATCTTCTCGGGATAGACCGTAACGTTGCCGACCTTGTGAGCGAAGGTGAAGGAGGCCACGTTCTCATACTCGTCGTAATTGACCGGAACCATATCGCGAAGCTCGTGGGCGTCCAGGAACTCCTGAGCCGCTTCCCTCGCCCCTTTGATGTCGATATTCTTCTCCTGCACATCCCGAGCGGCCATGTAGTAGATGATATGCCCGCCCTTCTTGGTCAGATCGAGCTGCATGTCCTGTCCGTAGTACGGATGCTTGCCCCGGACGGTAAAGCTGCTGTATTCCGTTCCTCCCCCGTTCTCCGTGACCTGCAGGGCGTTCGCATCCTGGGCTTGGACGAACTGGGCAGCTTTGGCTTTTGCTTCGTCCCCGTTGATCTCCATGCCGGGCAGTGTGCCGTAGCTCCGCTTTTGGTACAAGGTTGCCATCGTCGGCCCCCAATTCAGCTCGCCGTACTCCTGCACCTTCTTGTCCACGGTCTTGAAGCCGTCGACGATCGTGTTGTCCATTTGCTTGGATTGGGTCGCAAGAGCGGTTTCCACGTCCATCCAACGGAGGTTCTGGTTCAGCACCTTGCTCTGCACGTCTTGAAGCTGGGAGGTCATCTCCTTGGACCGCTTATACAGCTCCTGCAAGGTGTTCTGCTCGTCCGGGGAGAGCGGGTTCTTGGTCAAGTCCCGCACGGCCGTCCGGTACGTGAAGTTGGAGATGTTGGACAGGAACTCCTCCGTGTTGTTGAAGGGCAGGAGCGTCAGCGGAAGCTGGTTGATCTCGTTCTGTGCCTGGCTGGCCAGTCGCCATACGTTCGCCAAGCCGCGTCTGTAATAATCGCTGGAGTCCGAATTGGCCGCGATGGTCTTGCCCATTTCGGACTGCAGCTGCTCCATATGGTAGGACAAGTCATGGAAGGCCCGTTGGTACTGGTTTTCCGCTTTGATCAAAACCGCATTTTTCTCCTGATTTTCCTGGTAGCCCCATACGGCCGTCCCAAGAAACGCCAAGGTCATTATCGGGAACAAAATGTAGGTTAATCTTCTATACATGGCGGCATTCGCTTCCCCTTTCGGCTGATGCTTCGAATGGTTCTAGCTTTTGCCCTCCGCCGTCTGAATATGCAAATCTGGCTGATGTCCCCCGTATAGGAAACGAAAAAAGGCGCCGGCTGCACGTAGGTGTGAGCGGTCGCCCTTCTTCAATAATCCTCGTATTCGATCTCGAAATCGCGGTCGTTGTTGCACAGGCACTGCCGGAAGCCGGTCTCAACCTTCCCCTTCTCCCGCTTGCCCTTGAGCACGAACCGTTCGCCGCACTGCTTGCAGCGGATCTTCACCTTCGTCCGTCCCGGGTTCATGGTACCTCCTTGTATCAAGCAAGTATGCCATTACCAGTATGGACGTGTTCAGGAAATTTTAACCTCTTCCTCCCGGATGAATCCGCGCAGCGGGGAGATGTCGTTGGCCTTGTTCATCTTCCAGATGCTCCGGAACCATAAGAATGCCATAAGCGGAAGCATGAGCCAGAGCCAATACTTGCGGTTATCCAGCTGAATATAGTCGAAGATTCCGTGATAGAACACAGGCAGCAGCAGGGCCATCGTCAGGTGATAGGTTTCGCGGCTCTTCAGGAATTTGGCTCTTCCTAAATGATAGCCCATGATCACTCCGAACATGGCATGGCCGGAAACCGGAAGCAGCGCCCTCATCAGAAGGGCGGAGAAATCCATGGATCCGAGAAACGCGTAAATGACGTTCTCTACGGTTGCATAGCCCAACGATACGGCTGCGGCGTATACGATACCGTCGTAGGGCTCATTAAAGTCCTGATGCTTATATATGACGAAGAAGACCAGAAACCACTTCAGGAATTCCTCCAAGAAGGAAGAATAGACGAAGGAGAACAGTATGCGGTTCTCCCCAAAGCCCAGCACGAAGGCCCGCTGGAGGACCATGGTGGGAAAAACAAGCAGGGCGCCGAATGCAAACATTCGGATCACCAAGGAGACCGGCTCGGATTCGTAACGGTCCTTCAGATAGAAGTAAGCCATTAGCGCCAGACCCGGTGCTATGGCTGCCGCTAATACGGACAACGGGAACAATCCGGCTTCCTCCTTCCACAGATGATCCTTCTATATTACCACAAAGCGTCCGTAAACTGGGACCGATTCTCGTAAAACTTCACAAAGACGGTGCCGGAGGCGCCTGAACGGTTCTTAAGGGATGATATACGAAGCTTGCGGGCCCCGTCCGCCGTGGTTCCGGAGGCTTCCAGAGCGAGCACCAGGTCTGCGGAGGCCCGAATATCCAGAGTGACCTCCTCTGGGCGCTCGGCGGGCAGAGCCGCAATGACCGGCACGTTCCAATCCCGGCTCCATTCCTTCAACTGATAGGCCGTGGCCCGAAGTCCCTTGGCTTTGCCCGCTTCGTCGGCTTCCAGAAACCGGTGGAGCGGATCCACGAACACCACCGGATTCTTGCCGGTGACCACATGGATGCGCTCGATGGCCGCTTCAATCTGCCTGAGCTCCGTGGACCGGCCGCATTCCAGGGTCCACTGCATTTTGCCGGCCTGCATGTAGATCTGGTTGGCGCCGTGTACCGCCTCGGGCTCATGCTCCCCGCGCAGGACCGAGCCGTAAGGCACACCGAGCACGCGGGCGATGCTCACCGCCCACAGCTCGAAGGGGGACAGATCCCAGCTGATATAGAGCACCGGCTGCTGGAGGGCGGCAGTCCGGTCCGCGATCTGCTTCAGCAAGGTGGTCTTGCCTAAACCTGGCGGTCCGGCAATAACGCTAAGCCCATCAGGCAGCGTGCCGTTCAGCATCCGGTCCAGCGCGGCGAGTCCGGTGGCGGGCCCATTTCCGCGCCCCTTGAACCTCTTGATATACTCCTCGTTGAAGACCGTCATGTTCCGGATATCCGGAGACATCGGCGCGTAGATTGTTTCCTCGATGGCATGGTTCAGCAGCTTCACGAAGACGTCGACCGGCTGCTGCAGCCGTACGAACAGATCGTTGATATCCCGTACGGATTCCGGCAGCTGGACGATGAAGGTCTCTTGGGCCACGGAAGCGAGCAGGGATTGAAGCCGGACCGATTCCCGGCGGCCCGTCTCATCATTGCCCATGCAGATGAAGACCCGCTTATCCTTCAAGCGCTCCGCATGGACTTCCTTGAAGAGCAGCATGTTCGGCAGACAGATTCCCGGCAGGCCGGCCTGCTGCAGCACCATCACGTCGAAGATGCCGTTGCATAGGATCACATCGTCGGAATCCTCCAGCACGCTCTCCTGGAAGAAGACGTCCTCGATACCGTACAGGGACCGGTACTTGGGCTCCCGATGGTCCACCGAACGGCCGATCAGGTCTACGACTTCTCCTTCCCCGTTCACCAGCGGGATGACCACCCGGTTCTCGAAGGTCTCGGCAACGGGATCCTCATCCGCCACGTAGAAGCCGATCCGTGCCGGGACGAAGCCGACCCGGAACTGCTCTGCCGAATCCCGGTTAACCCCACGCTTCTCCAGATAGTAATAGGCATCTGCATTCATATTCTTCTGAAGGGCTTGGGACAGCTGCTCCAGGTCCCATTCCCGCCCTGCGCCCCACTTCATCTCTGCTTGGCTCATGCGATCCTCACCCGGCTCTCTCTCGTTGATAGGTCCGGCAGGAAACGCCCATTCCTGCCGGAAGCCATAAAAAAGCATCCTCAAAAACCTATGGTTTTGGGGATGCCGGTACTACCGATTATCCTGTTGCGATTCCGCTATGCGGTTGTTCCGATTAGGATGCAAAATGCGAACACAGCACCTTGACCGCATCGTCGGCGATGACGGTCTTCCCGTATTCCTCGAGTACGGCCCGGGTGACGGAGGTGGCTTCCCCGAATTCGGACATGACCGCAATCAAAGCCTGATAACGGCCGTCCTTCTCATCCCATTCGGAAGGCTCCACCTGCAGAATATACTTTCCCTTGTAAGCGAACAACGTTCCGCCCTCCGGAAGAAGGGGCAGGATCACCTTAGACATGCGCAGCAGATCTTCAAAGTCGGAAAATGCATAGGAGATCAGCTCGCTCTCTTCGAGCGTGACTTCCATTTCATATATATCCTCTTCATCCTCCAGCTGGTCGGATGCAGGTGTGCCGCTCATTTTGCCGCGGGTTACGATAACCACCATTCCCTGTGCGGGAAGCGCGAACACTTCCACGGCCAAAGGACCGGTTGCATCGAAGCCCAGCTCCGAGTAGGCCTGCTCCATCATCTCACTGAAGAGCTCATGGACCTTCGGAATTTCCCTCCACATGTCTTCCTTCTGGATCCCGCGTTCGGTCAAGTCGTCAAAAGTGAGGAAAATCCTAATCTTATCCGTACTTAAACGCTCAATTTTCATACCAGGATCCTCCTTTTGTTGCCAGCTTCGTTTCATGGTCTAAGAAGCGCAGCGTACTGATAGTTTATGAATAAAAGCGTGAAAAAGTGTGCTAAAAAGCCCACTGCGGCCACTGGACCCTTGGAGACCATCTGAACGGCGATCCTTGGTTCGTGTCACCCCGGAAACGGAATCGGGTAGTACTATTATTATATCATGTTACCACTCTTTATTGCTAATCGCACCCGAAAATTTATGTATAACAGGTTGTTCCATCCGGGCAAAAAAAAACGCACCGTTCAAGCACGGCGCGCTGGATTTGTTGCCTATCGTCCGAAGCATTCTTGCGTTAATCAGTGAGCGGACATCTGATTTTCGGCCAAGATCTGATCCACTTCAGACCGAACCTGCGGGTCACAGTTGACGAGCTGCTCCACCTTGTCGAGGGATTGGCTATTCTCCGGCTCTCGGTAAGGCTTCATGCTTCTGTCGGCCATTGACATCATGGCCTTGTCCACCGCTTTGTTCAGATTGTCGCCCATCTGGGAGAAGCTCATCATCACCGACTTGTTTGTACGGTTCATGTACATGACAGCTGCAGCGCCTGCCGCCGCGCCAACCAGAAATGTGGTCATACGCATATGGATGTGCCTCCTTTTATAGTTGATTCGGCCTTAGTTTCCTACACAGGGCCCAGGGTTATGTCTGCAAAAAACAGGGAATAAAGGAGCGATATGAACCCGCCCGTTTATGGTACAATAGGATCCGACCCTACTTTCCTAACGAGGAGAACCGTATGAAACGAGCAGCTTTAGCGGCACTTGGAGCTCTTCTCTTGGCTTCAGGTTGCCAGAACACCCAGAAATCCTCCGCACCGGGCAATACTTCCCCCATGCCGGGGAGTACGTCCCAGGCCGCAGCGTCAGCCGCGGCGTCCGTCGCGCCGTCACCGGTTCAGGCCAGTCCATCTCTAGCGCCAACTCCCACGCCTGCGCCGGTGCCGGCGGCGAAGCTCTACAAGATCAACAAAAACTACGACTTCGTCCCCATCGATCCGAATGCGGGCACTCCCACCAAGGTCGTGCTGCTGACCTTTGACGACGGCCCTAAGGACCGGGCGGTGCTGACCTCTATGCTGGATACGCTGGACAAGCATCACGCCAAGGCCATCTTCTTCGTGAACGGCTACCGGGTGAAGCAGAACCCGGATCTTCTGAAGCTGATTCATGAGCGTAAGCAGACGATCGGGAACCATTCGTGGGATCACATCGATCTGAAGAAGGAATCCAACGCCAAGATCGACCAGCAGATCGGAGACGTCCAAGCGAAGGTTCAGGAGTTGACGGGCGCCAGCCCCCGCTTCTTCCGTCCTCCCTTCGGCAGCGGCAGCGACTATGTCCGCGAGAAGGCGGTGAAGGAGAAGCTGCTCTACATGACCTGGTCCAACGGATCCCTGGACTGGGATACGAAGACCAGCGACAAACCCAAGGAAGTCATCGAGAACGTCATGAAGCAGCTCCATCCGGGAAGCAACATTCTCATGCACGAGCTGGCCTGGACCTCAGAAGCCCTCGACAGCTTGCTGACGCAGCTGGAAGGCAAAGGATACGGCTTTGTCGATCCGGCAACGATCGAGCTTGTGGACTAAGGTATCACGCAAAAAAGCACCCTTGCGGGTGCTTTTTTCGTGTTTCTTACAAGTATTCGTTCTCGTGGCGGGCCTTCAGGCGAACCCAACGGCGCTCCACTTCGTTCTCGAAGGATTTCAGCGCTTCGGCGTACTCCGGCTTGGTCATGTGCTTGGTCTTGCCCATGGTCTTCAGCCAGTCGGACAGCGGAACGCGCTTGCCCTTCTCTTCCGGATTGTACGTGATGGACGTCACGCCGTGTTCGATTTCGAACAGCGGGAAGAAGCAGGAATCGACGGCGGCACCGATGATCGATGTGCCTTCCTTCTCTTCGGACAGCCAGTTCAGCGGACAGGTGATCAGGATCTTGCCGTATACCAAGCCCTCGTTCTGTGCGTACCATTGAGCTTTGGCCGCTTTTTTCACGAGATCCTGCGGGAACGCTTCGGAGCCGGTGAAGACGTAAGGAATGTTGGTAGCCGCCATAATCTGAGCGGTGTCCTTGTGGTGGAACATCTTGCCGCCCTGGTGCTTGCCCACGTTGGACGTGGAGGTCCGGTGTCCCAGAGGCGTGGAGTAGGACAGCTGGGCGCCGGTGTTCATGTAGCCCTCGTTATCGTACTCAAGAATGATCATCTTGTGGTTACGCAGTGCGGCACCGATTGCAGCACCCATACCGATGTCCATACCGCCGTCGCCGGTTACCATGACGAAGGTGAAGTCGTCCTTCAGCCCCAGGTGGTCCAGCTCGCCGCGGCGCTTGCGCTCCCAGAAGGCTTCGACTACGCCGGACAGCGTAGCGCCGCCGCTCTGGAACAGGTTATGGATATAGGTTGCTTTGTGTGCGGAATACGGATAGCCGGTTGTAACAACCATCGCGCAGCCGGTATGGAACAGGGAGACGATGTCGCCTTCAATCCCCTTGAAGAACAGCTCCAGGCCGGAGAAGATACCGCAGCCCGGGCAAGCGCCGTGTCCAGGTGCGATCCGCTTCGGCTTCTTGGTCAGAGCGCGCAGCGGCGGGATCTTCACGTTCAGCTTGTTGGTGGTTTCGTCCTTGGTAACGGTGATGAGACCGGTCTTCAAGTCCTCGAACTTCATCGGGTTCAGCACGCGCTTCGGAGCCTTGGTCGGGTCACCCGGAGTATGTCCGTGGTAGTCGAACGGCACTTCAACCTTGCCCTTGGCCAGAGCGTCCAGTGCGTATTGGAACATGGCATGGCCGTCTTCAGCGTAGAAGTCCTTGCCGCCCAGACCGTAGATCCGACTGATGACCATGGTGCTGGAGTTGCCGTGGGTGAACAAGGCTGCCTTAATCTCGTTAACCATGTTGCCGCCGTATGCGCCGTAGGAATCGGCACGGTCGCCGACGGTGATGGCCTTCACGTTCTTCAGGGCTTCGGCAATTTCCTTCTGCGGGAACGGACGAATCATGTTCGGCGCGATGGAACCGGCTTTGATGCCCTTCTCGCGCAGCTGATCGACCACGTCCTTGATGATCTCGGAGGACGAGTTCATCAGGAATACGGCAACCTCTGCGTCTTCCATGCGGTACAGATCCAGAATCGGATAGTCGCGGCCGGTCAGCTCCTTGTACTCCTTGCGGATGCGATCGAACACTTCTCCCGCATTGTACATGGCCACGGATTGCTGCCAACAGTTATTGATGTAGTCCGGCTCGTTCATGTACGGGCCGACGGTGATCGGATTGTTGCGGTCCAGCACGTCCGGGTAACCGACTGGCGGCTGCGGTCCGATGAAGGCATGAACGTCGGAACGGTTCGCGAAGGTCTGAACGCGGCGCTTCTGGTGAGAAGTAAAGTAGCCGTCGGAAGCGACCATGACAGGCAGGCGGACTGCCGGATCTTCGGCCAGCTTGATGGCCATAATGTTCATATCGTATACGGCTTGGGGATCGCGGCACATCAGGATCGGCCAGCCGGTGTTCAGTGCAAAGTACAGGTCAGAGTGGTCGCCGTGAATGTTCAGCGGGCCGGATACGGAACGGCACACCAGATTCAGGACCATCGGGAAGCGGGTACCGGATTGAACCGGCATTTGCTCCAGCATGTATAGATAACCGTTGGCGCTGGTAGCGTTGAAAACACGGGCGCCTGCAGTGGACGCGCCGTAGCAGATCCCCGCGGAGCTGTGCTCGCCGTCGGACGGGATCAGCTTCACGTCATGCTGGCCGCTGGCTTTCATCAAGTCCAGGAACTGCGCGACTTCCGTAGACGGGGAAATCGGGAAGTAACCCATGATATGATAGTTGATTTGGTGGGCGGCATAAGCGGCCATTTCGTTGCCGGATTCATAAACCATCCGCTGCTCGACTTTGCCTTCGCTGATTTCTTTCTTTATCTCGATTGCCATGTCAAGTACACGCTCCTCTCCAGATTAGGCAGTTACCGCACGGTCAAAGCGGTGCGGAACACGGTTTTGCTCGCCGTATCCTACTTCTTCACGTTCGCCGGTCAAGGCTTCGGTCGGGCAGGCAATGACGCACTTCAAGCAACCCTTGCAATATTGGTAGTCAATCCCCTGCAGGAACATTTGCGGACGGCCCTTCTTATCGGCCTGCTCTTCCCATACGAAGCAGAAGTCCGGGCAGACGTTGTCGCAAGCGGCGCAGTGGATACATTTGTCTTCGTGGTAGTGGGGCATCATGCCCGAACGGGAAATGGACAGATCCTTCAGTATGCTGTTACCGGGGTTCGCTACATAGCCGCCCATCGGTTGGGTCTCATAGCCGAGCACCGGTGTATCGTGGCGTACGAACGCAGGCATGGTCACGCCTTCCGGCAGGTTGAAGGTCTGGAATTTCACTTCATTGTAGCCGCGGTCGAAGGTCCGGAGTGCCGGCTCGACGGCTTGCGGGTACTTCTTCTCAAGGGACTTGCGGATGATGTCGCGCATGATCTGCGGGTCCAAGAAATCGACGATCCGGAAGATCGCCCCCATCATAGCCATATTAACGCGGTTCTTCTCTTCCAGGGCGATGCCGATGGCGTCTACTACGGCGACGGTGCCGCCGACCAGCTTCATCTTCTCCTTGAGCACTTCCGGAGTGTCAGTGGAGTTGACTAATACGATGCTGTCTTCCATAACGCCGCTGGCGACATTGACGGTCTTCGACAGCGCTTCGTGGAATACGACAACGACGTGCGGACGCTCGACCGGAGATGTATCCCGGATGTTGGTGTCGATGTCACAGAAGCGGATATGGGCTTTAACTGGAGAGCCCTTCTTCTCCGAACCGTACGAGGAGAAGCTTACGCCGTTCAGACCGGCGCCGACGACACCGGCCTCCGCCAGCATTTTGCCGGCCAGGTTGGCGCCAAGACCGCCGATGGATTCCATACGGATCTCAAAAAATCCCAATTCATTCTTTTTAGGCAAGCTAGACATTGTTTATCCCCTTTCTTCCTCTCCCAAAGGAAGTATATAGTTGTCCTCGTCCTGCAGGGCTATAAAAGTAAGTATTCTATGCTAATCATTATAACAACATCCGAAAAGAGTAGCAACAGTTTTTATTAACATCACCGGAAGCCTTTACAAACAAGCCTATTTCTTTGTGAAAAAATGCTCAAACTGCGTATCCCGTAAGGTTTTCACTACTTAGACAATTTTGAAAGAGATATATAACAGAATCAATATCGCATATAGTACAGAAGCGAAACAAGCCCGGTCAGAACCCTCCCGACCAGTAAAACCAACTCGCCAGCGCCGCGATCAGGAGTGCAAAAAGAATCACCAGCGCCGCATAAAACCGCCTCGTCCACTTCAAAGCACCGGAAGGATGCAGGGTTCTTCGGGGAGGCAGGGTGTAGTCCTCATCCTTCTCTTCTACTCTCATGGTTTATCCCTCCGGTATCTCAGAATCAGTCCCATGGACAGATCGATAATAAAATGGGCCGCAACAGGCGCCCACAGCGTTCCCGACCAATCATAGAGCGTCCCCAGCCCGTAGCTGATGCCGAAGACCATCCCGGTAAGCAGCCAGTGCCGCAAATAACGGACATGAATGGCGGCGAACAGGATGCTCGTCCAATATGGGCCCCATGCGTGCTGGACGGCGCCGCGGAACAGCAGCTCCTCACAGAGGGACACCACCAGCGAGATCACGGCGATGTGCCAGACCGGCCGGCTGCCGAACAGCATCTCGTTCACTCCCCCGTCGTCGGTCATTTCCTCGGGCACCCAACGGGAGATCAGCAGATCCGCCGCCAGCACCAGCGCCGCGAAGACCGCTCCCCATAGGAACGGCGTGATGTTGGGGGGGATAGCCAGCAGCTTCAAGGGATTCTGACGCTGCCAAGCCATAATGGCCAATCCGAGAAGTAAGGTTAGACCTTGGGTAAGATAAAGATTGATCAGAAGCAACCGGTCGTCCAAATCATGGATATCAACCTGCTTCAGCTTAAAGTCCCGCAGCCGGAACCGTTTCATCGCCATCATCCTAGTCTTTTCGCCATATTCCCTTTTCTTTCGATATCCCATATACTGTTGGTATGACTGCCAAAAGTCCTTACAGACAGCCTTGATAAAGGAGCCTCGCGATGGAAAAAAGGTTAACACGGTCGGATTTTGTATTCATACTGGTCTTCATCTTCATGCTGATCTTAGCCCTGGGAGCTTTCTTCTACGGCATGAAGATGGGTTCGGACCGCACCGAAGTCAAATATACCGAACTGTTGAAGAAGTACGAAGAGAAAAGCGGCGGCCTGACCGCCTACCACCAGTCGTATCTGGTGTCCTTCTATCATACCGTATATCTTCCCTTTAGAGAATTCAATACCAAATGGGACGATGCCCAAGATGAGATGGCCGGTCAAAGCGCGGATGCCTCTTCGATTCTGAAGCAATTGGCCAAGCTGGCCGATGAGAAATACGAATCCATGGTTTCCCAGTCCATGCCCGAAACCTCGCCCCTGCTGAAGGAAGGGCATCAGAATTACCTGAAGAGTCTGAAGCTGTTCAGTCAAGCCGCCAGCGGCATGCAATCCAAGGCCAACGGTCTGGCACCGGCCGTGCTGATGACGGAGATCGAGAAGAACGCCTCCTTCACCGAGGCCAAGAACTTCGCGCTTCAAGCCCAGAAGCAGTATTACGCGGCGATTGTCGCTTGGCATCAGTCTATGGAAGAAGGAGCACGGGGGATGGATTCCATCAAGGACCCCGCAGCCTTGAACTTCAATGACTGGAACGCCTTGAACTTGAACTTGAAGAATGCCAGCATCGCGTCCATCCTGGCGTCAAGCCGGCAATTCGCTCTCTTCACGCCGCAGGACGTAACCTTGCGGGTGGATGAGATGATCAAATCCGGTCAGGCCAAACGCTTGAATGCCTCCACGATCTCCCAAGTCATGGATATCCTAATCGGAACGCATGCCGTCCGCCCAGGCGATTTCGTCCACGGCAAATCCAAATATTATCCCGATGACCTGCTGCCCCAGCTTCCGTTCTTCACGAAGATGGAGTAGCGCCGATCAGGAGCTTGTCTCATATGAAAGCCGGATGCACACCTGCATCCGGCTATTTTTTATCGGTCAATCGTATGAAAAGCCGCGAAGCTCCGCCACGGCGGCCATGCCGCCCTCCACGTTCACCGCATTGCGGAAGCCGTTCTGCCGGAGATACCGGCATACCATCTCGCTGCGGACTCCGTGCGCGCAGATGACGTATAACGTTCGGTCCCTCGGAAGACTGCCGAGCTCCTCCGGTATCGTACCAACGGGCATAAGAATTGCCCCTTCCAGGTGATAATAATCCCATTCCGCCGGCTCTCTGACGTCCAGCAGAACCGCCTGATGCATTCGCTCTGCGTTACCATACTCAGTCAGGAACTCCTCCGGAGTCATATCCGTCCTGTTCATCCGCTCGCCTCCCCTCTCCAAAAGAATAACGAAATGTTCACATTCATTCAAGCGGAAAGCATTGCAACCGCATCGAAGTTCTGCTATAAATGGTTCCAGAAGTTCCCATAACTTTCTTCCATAAGGAGGTTTTCCCATGTCCAACCTAATCGTGGATGCATTCATCGAGATCCCTACCGGCAGCCAGAACAAGTACGAATACGACAAGAAGCGCGGGGGCTATGTTCTGGACCGCGTCCTGTTCTCCCCCATGCATTATCCCACCGAGTACGGTTATCTGGAGGGTACCTTGGCGCTGGATGGAGATCCGTTGGATATTCTGGTCATCACCTCCTTCCCCACCTTCCCCGGCTGTATAATCGAATCGCGGGTGGTCGGCGTGCTCGTCATGTCCGACGATAAGGGACAAGACGAGAAGCTGCTGGCCGTTCCCACCAGCGATCCCCGGTTTAAGGACGTGCTTAATCTCGAGGATATTCCGGAGCACAAGCTGAAGGAAATCGCCCACTTCTTCCAGGTCTACAAGGACCTGGAGAACAAAACGACCTTTATCGAGGGCTGGAAAGATGCCGATTTTGCCAAATCTTTGTATGAGGAATGCATGAAACGCTACAACGCCGCTCCATAATCCGACAGCTGCTGATAAAATTTACCTTTGTCCCGGGTACGTATTTTTTTATGCAGGAGCTTATTGACAGCAAAACCGGGAGCGTGGTACATTATGAAAAACATTAGTACACCAAAGCGATGAAGGAATCAAGTATTAGGAAGCCTCCAGAGAGCCGGTGGGTGGTGCGAACCGGTGGCCGCAATAATACGGTCCATTCCAGAGTTGGTATATGAGATCTTGGATAAGTCGAAGGAATTCGTCATTTTCTGGGGTTTAAATATACTCGGCAGGAAGCCGTTATCTTCCCAGGTCAATTCTGACCGGCCAAGGCCGTAAGCGTGAGCTTCCGGCGAATTAGGGTGGCACCACGGAGATCAACTCCCGTCCCTTCTACTCATTAACGTAGATGGACTGGAGTTTTTTTATTTATCTGCTCCCGCTTCATCTGCAGCTGGATGTAACAGAAACCATACCTAATCAAACGGAGGGAATCACACATGTTTAAAGTTCTCGTATTGGATGGAATCAGCGCGCAAGGGGTTCAACTGTTGAATGACGCACCGGACGTGCAAGTGGATAACAGAGCGACAATGCCCGAAGCCGAGCTTCTGAACGTCATCGTCGACTATGACGCCGTACTCGTCCGCAGCCAGACCAAGATCAATGATCGCGTCATGGAAGCCGGCAAGAACCTGAAGGTTGTAGGCCGCGCCGGCGTAGGCGTGGACAACATCGACCTGGAGGCTGCTACCAAGCGCGGTATCGTCGTCGTCAATGCTCCGGACGGCAACACCATCGCTACCTGCGAGTTGACTTTTGCCATGATGATGGGCCTGGCCCGTATGATTCCCCAAGCATATAAGAAAACGATCGGCGGCGAATGGGACCGCAAGACGTTCGTAGGCGTCGAGCTGCGCAACAAGGTACTGGGCGTCATCGGCATGGGCCGGATCGGCAGCGAAGTGGCCAAGCGGGCCAAGGCCTTCGGCATGGACATCATCGGCTATGACCCGTTCATGACCGAAGAACGCGCTGAGAAGCTCGGCATCACCTTGGGCTCGGTGGAAGACATCGTTCGCCAAGCCGACTTCATCACTGTTCATACCCCGTTGACCAACGAAACCCGCGGCATTATCAGCCGTCCGCAGTTCGAGATCATGAAGAAAGGCGCCCGCATCATCAACTGTGCCCGCGGCGGCATCATCGATGAGGGCGCCCTGGTGGAAGCCATCGACGCAGGCATCGTCGCCGGAGCCGCATTCGACGTCTTCACCCAAGAGCCGCCGGCTGCCGACCATCCGTTCCTGAACCATCCGAAGATCATCGTAACCCCGCACTTGGGCGCATCGACTATCGAAGCCCAAGAGAACGTAGCCGTGGACGTATCCGAGGAAGTGCTGCACATCCTCCGCAGCGAGCCGTTCAAGAATGCCGTCAACATGCCTTCCGTTCCGGCTAACGTCCTGAAAAAGCTCCAGCCTTACTTTAACTTGGGCGAGAAGCTTGGCAAGGTCATCAGCCAGATCACCGAAGGAGCCGTCAGCGAGATCCAGATCAAGTATTCGGGTGAGCTGATGGATGTGGATACCAACCCGCTGACCCGTTACATCGTTCTCGGCGTGTTGTCCACTCATCTGGGCGAAGAAGCCAATGTGGTCAACGCCATGCACTTGGCCAAGACCCGCGATATCAACGTCGTCGTGCAGAAGTCTGCGGAAGCCAAGAGCTTTACCAACCTGGTAACCGTCACACTGAAGACCAAGCAGGAAGAGCGCGTAGCCGCTGGTACCCTGCTGGCGGGTTACGGCGAGCGGATCGTTCAGATCGACCAGTACCCGGTTGACGTCGCACCGGAAGGCACCGTGCTCTTCATCGCACATAACGACAAGCCGGGTATCATCGGTAAAGTCGGCACCCTGCTGGGCGACAATGAAGTCAACATCGCCAGCATGCAGGTAGGCCGTAAGGTCGTCGGCGGTGCAGCCATCATGCTGCTCACCATCGACAAGCCGGCTTCGGACGATCTGCTGGCGAAGCTGAAGAATGTACCGGAGATCAGCGTAGCTAAGGACATTGCGCTGTAATCCTATCACGATGGAAGAGGCCATTCGATGGCCTCTTTTCTTTTGCGGACAGGTCTTGACCGTTCCCTAGGGGAACAGAGTACACTGAAGGCAGAACCGGTATACGAGACACCGCGAAAGGATGTGTTCATGGATGTTAATCGGCGAAGCGGCGGCAAGCACCGGGCTGACCAAGAAGGCCATCCGGTATTATATCGAGCAAGGGCTGTTGAATCCGGAGACCCAATCTGCCGGCAGCTGGTTGAACTTCACGGACGGCGATGTGGAGACGCTCGCTATGATCCGTGAGCTGCGCGGCCTGAATCTGAACGTATCGGAGATCCGCGGTCTGCTGGACTGCCCCCCATCCCAGCTTCTCCTCCTGCTGCGGCAGCATCTGCAGCGTATATCTGCGGAGCAAGATCACTTGTCAGAGCTGCAGAGACGGCTCGGACAGCTGCTGGAGTGCTGCGAAACAGCGGGAGGCGGTGATATAAGGAACGCTATCTTGGCGTTAGGAGCCCGCAGCAAGGAAGGCCTCCCCCGCTTCCGGGACCGACTAAGCAGCCTATTCCCCGGACCCTTCGGCACCATGCTGGCCTGTCATTTCGAAGCCTTCCTACCGGAGGAGCCCCTCTCGGAGGAACAGGAGGCCGCCTGGGAGGAGCTGATCCGGCGGTTGGACGAGCTGGAGCCGGCCTCCTATCCGGAGGAGCTGGAGCGGCTGTATGGGATGTTCTCTCCGGAAGCGGTCCGCGAGATGATCGAACAGAACCGGAAGTCTGCCCTTCATCTGGCCCATTCCGGGCCGGAGGCGCTAATCCCTATAGCGGAACGGCTTCGGGCAGCCATTCAAGCCTCTCCATCCTCCTCTCCGCTCCACGGCATGATACCTTGGATGAACGCTTCGAAGCAAGCGCTGGCCCGGAGCGGCTATTACGATATCATCCCACCCCTTATGCGTCGAATCAGCCCTCTCTACGACCAGTATATGAACCGTCTCGAGGAGCTCCAGCGTTTGGTTCCGGTCCGTGCGGATCACACGGGCTATCACCTTCCGTAGCTCTTCGGCTTCGACACGATTTTATGTTCCACGCAGATGTTCCACGAGTAACAATATTATGGATGAGCATTCCGCAAAAAAAAGCACGGTTCGGTAGGTTCCGAACCGTGCTTCGCGTTTTTATGCCTCCCGGCGAATCGGAAGGATGATGGAAAATGTCGTGCCTTGTCCGACCTCGCTGCGCACATTGACCGAGCCCTGGTGGGCTTCTACAATGTTCTTCACGATGGCCAGTCCCAGGCCCGTACCTCCTGTTGCACCGCGAGTGCGGGCTTTGTCGGCCTTATAGAACCGTTCGAAGATATAGGGCAGATCATCCGGAGGTATTCCTCTTCCTTCATCCTCAATCTCGATCAGCGCGGCGGAAGAATCCAGATGAGACATGGTCTGATAGCGAAGATAAATCTTCTTGCCTGCAGGCGTATGCCGGATGGCATTGTCCAGCAGGTTGGTCAGCACCTGCTCCAGACGGTCCTGGTCAGCTTGCTCCAGCACCACATCCTCCGAAGGAAACTCCGCTTCCAGCTGAATATCGCGATCCCTCGTCAGGGTAAGGAACTTGCGGTATACCCGCTTGAAGAGAGGCGACAGCTGGACCTCCCCCATATTCATCTCCATATGTCCGGCTTCCATCCGGGCCAGGTCCAACAGATCCTTCACCAGCCGACCCATGCGCAGGGATTCATCATGGATCACTTGAGCCAGATCCCGGCGGTCCTCCTCCGTGGTGACGATGTCATCCAGCAGCGCTTCGCTGTAGCCTTGAAGCATGGACAGCGGCGTCCGGAGCTCATGGGATACATTGGCCACAAAGTCCTTCCGGAGCTTCTCCAGCCGGTGCTCCTCCGTCACATCCCGCAGCACGGCCACTGCCCCGCGGATCTGCTTCAGGGTGTACAAGGGAGCCATGACAATGGACCATACGCCCTGCTGCACATGAATCTTGGAGTAGACCGGACGGATCTCCTCCACCACTTCGACGAACAGGTTCTGCAGCGGCTCCGGCACATGACTGTCCGCGTGGCCCGAATCCGGATCCGGCTCGGTCCACTGGATCTCGCTCCATTCCTCCAGAATGCGCTGGCCTCTCGGATTGGTGAAGATGACCTTGCCGGCGGCGTCGAAGGCCATGACGGCGTCGGACATACTTCCGAGCACACCGGATAGATTATTTTTCTCCTGATTCAACTCGTTGATATTGGCCTCCAGCTGCTCTCCCATCAGATTGAAGGTTTGGGCCAGATCCCCCAGCTCATCCCCTGATACCACGGGGACCCGGGTCGCATATTCGCCTTGGGTAATCAGGTTGGCCGCCCGTTTCAGCTGCTTCAGCGGCCGGGTGAGTCGCGTGATCAGGAAGAATGCGAAGAACGTGGTCAACAGGAAGCCCATGAAGGAAACGAAGGCGAACAGTCTCTTGACGAAGAGCTGTAGATTGTCCGACGCCTTCATCGGCTGGTACATCACCACCGCACCGACGATCTCGGCGGTCTTCGCGCTGGTAACGGGAACCGCCACGGCGAGAAAGTCTGTTTTCTCATGAACCGATAAGGGCGTGAAGCGTTTTTCGAACACTTCGCCCCGGAGCAGCCTGCTGCGCTCCTCTTGGCTCAACACCTCGTTCAGCGGAACGGGCTTGCTCTTCAAATCCGTATTCCGCTCGGTGCCGTTGGTTTCCATTACGATCATGCCGATGCTCTGCGCGCCCAAGAGATCGTTCATGGCACGGATGTAATCGTTGTCCCGCTCCTTCAGAGCCGCCTCTGCCGCGATCTTGAAGGTCAGCCGTTCCAGATCGTTCGATTGGTCGTCCAGCTTGGGGAAGTTCGAATCAATGTAACGGAAAAGAAACAAGCCCAGGATGATCAGCACGACGGCCACAAGGGCAATAATGGTCATCCAGAGCTTGACGACGATATTTTTGGCTATGAACACTATTTCGGAACCTCAAGCTTGTAGCCGACGCCCCACACGGTGGTGATCATGGCGGCGGCGTCCGGGGACACCTTGTTCAGCTTCTCCCGGAGACGCTTCACATGGGTATCCACCGTGCGGAGATCGCCGAAGAACTCGTAATTCCATACGTCCTTCAGCAGCTCTTCCCGGGAGAACACCTTGTCCGGCGACGTGGCCAAATAGTGCAGAAGCTCATATTCCTTCGGAGTCAGAGCGACCTCCTGCCCTCCCGCCGTTACCCGGTGGGCATCATGCTCGATCACCAAATGGGGGAATACGATGTTGTTGCTCGAGTTCGCATCCTTGGAGAGGTAAGCGGTTGCCGAAGAACGGCGCAGGATCGCCTTCACTCGGTAGATGACCTCGCGGGGGCTGAAGGGCTTCACCACATAGTCGTCCGTGCCGACCTCGAAGCCCTGCACACGGTTCGCCTCTTCACCCTTGGCCGTCAGCATGATCACCGGCGTCGCCTTGTATTGACGGAGCCTGGAGCATACCTCAATGCCGTCGATCCCGGGAAGCATCAGATCAAGAAGAATCAGATCATAATCCTTCTCCAGCGCCTTTTGCAGGGCGGATTCACCGTCCTCTGCCTCTTCGATGGTATAGCCTTCCTTCTCCAGGTACATCCGCAGCAGTCGGCGGATTCGTTCTTCGTCATCCACGATCAAAATATTCAATCCGAGTTCAGCCAAGCATCAACACTCCCCACGTTTGTCTCCGACTATAATCCCTTATCTCATTATAGTTAGTTTTATGCCATTATACGACAAATTATATTATACTCCCGCGTAAGAGTGAAGACCCGCAATCACTAAATTTACGCCAATCAGCGTAAACATGACTACGAGGAAGCCGATCACGGCCAGCCACGCTGATTTTTCCCCCTGCCAGCCTCTCGAAAGCCGAAGATGAAGATAAGCGGCATAGAAGAGCCAGGTGATGAGAGCCCATACCTCCTTGGGATCCCAGCCCCAGAAACGCCCCCAAGCCTCATGGGCCCAGATCATGGCGAAGATCAGCGCTCCGAGCGTAAAGACGGGATAGCCGATGGCAATGGAACGATAGGCGATCTCGTCCAGATCCTCTGGATCCATGGATCTCAGTAGGGGCTGGAGCAGCTGGCCCAGCGGCCGGCGGATCACCAGACGGATGAGCCCGTACAACACGCCGCCGATCAGGAGGGACCAGATGACCGTGTTCAGCTTACGGCCGGCTTGGGTGCCCTTCATCCAGGACGGCGCCTGAAACGGGGCCTCCTCCATACCGAGGAACGGAGTCATCTCCTTCACCACCGACTGGTGGGGAGCAACGATCGGCGGAAGCACATAGAGCGTCTGCTCGACCCGGGAGGATTGCTCCCCGGTGCTTGCGTCCGTCGTGATGATGGTGTTCTCGAAGACCGCTTTATACCCCGCTCCGTTGAAGGTGAAGATGCCGCCGACGAAGCCGACGATCACCAGCAGGACGAACAGGGTGGCCTCCACCCAGCGCTGCCTCTTCCGCGCCTCCTTGCTGCGCCCCTGATAATCAATGGTACGCAGCAGGTACATGAGTCCCCCGGCGAAGCCGACGGCGAAGAAGGCTTCCCCTGCAGCCGCCGTGGTGACGTGGATGTTGAGCCAATAGCTCTTCAGAGCCGGAATCAGCGGTGTAATCTCCTTGGGGAAGACCGAAGCGTAAGCCAGAATCAGCACGCCCAAGGGAAGGGCGAAGGCCCCGATCACCAGGGTCCGGTAGATGAGATACACGACAATGGAGGCGAATACGATCATCATAGCCAGGAAGGTCATGAATTCGTACATGTTGCTGGTCGGTATATGACCGCTGGCATACCAGCGGGTGAAGAAGAACAGCAGATGGCCGGCCCAGCCGGCCAAGGTGGCGATGAAGGCGGCCCTGCCCCACGCTTTCATATGAGCCTCGGGCTCGTTGCCGCTCCAGCGCTTGCCCGTGATGGCGATAACATATAGCAAGAAGGCCAAGCAGTACAGCCAGAACGCGGCCAGCAGGAAGTTCCCGCTCGCACCGCTGATGGAATCCAGAAGCTCGGTCACGATCCTTTTCCCCCTGTATCAAGCGATTTGGGATCCACCTGAATCCCGGTCTTGCCCAAGATATCCGCACATTCCTTCCGCAGCCCGAACCAATTCTTGTTCGTGTGGGCTCCCAGCAGCAGCTCCCCGCCGTCCAGCCGGAGCCAGATTCTACGGTGCTGCCAGTAGAAGCCCATGATCAGGCCGATCATGGAGATGGCGGCTCCCACCCAGATGAATGGCATGGCCGTATCCTTGCGAATGTTCAAATAGCTGACGAAGGCGGAGATCTTCACGTTCTCCATGCTTCCGGCCGTAAGCTCCAGCTTGTCGGCCAACGGCCCGTTCAGCTTATCCTGAACGAATCTTTCCTTATCCACCTGCTTCGGGAAGTACATGTAGACCTCCCCTTGCGAGGATAATCCGGGCCCTTCGATGAGAAAAATAAACGCAGGCGTATTCGGATCCTTCGACTTGGTTACCGGCTGTCCCTTCTGATCCAGCTCGAAGTCGGGGAAGTACCCCTTCAGCGACAGCTTGTAAGGTCCGGCCTGATAGACCGGCTTCGGATTGAACATGGACAGCTCGAAGGAGCCGTAGGTTTCCCCCGTCTTCTTGTTCCGCAGGCTCGGCGTCACCGACAGGAGCATCGGATTCTGCTTGAAGTCGAACTGGTACGCCAATAGCCCGTGGTAGGAGAGCGGCTTGTTCACGATAATATTCTGCCGGTGAACCTCTTCCAGGACCGGCTCTCCCTGCGGATCGTCGCACTGGGACTTGCAGGTATAGAGCACGGCCTGGGTCTCATACAGCTTCGGAACCGATGGGTTGTTCTCGTAGAACTCGACGGTGAATTTTTCGTTCAGCAGGTAATAGGGCGTCTCCGGAATCGGTACCGGCTGTCCCTCGGGGAAGCCGATGTACTGGTCCATGTGCCAGCCCGGGATGCTCCTCATGAGCACCGCACCGAGGAAGACGATCAGGCCAATGTGATTGATGTAAGGTCCCCACCGGCTGAAGCGGTGCTTCTCGGCCAACAATGCTCCCTGATCAGCATCCGTATGGATTCGGTATCCCTTCTTGCGGAGCGCCTTGGCCGCAGTCTCCATCCAGCTGCTGGACGCTTGTTCCCCGCTTCCTCCGGGAATCGTCCCCGAGTAGGAGATCTTCTGGCGCCGCAGGAAGGACTGGTGCTTGCGGATCTGCTGCTTGTTAAGCGCCCTGTAGAGCGGCAGGACCCGGTCCAGGCTGCAGACGATGAGGGACGTGCCGATCATGAGCAGCAGCGTGATGAACCACCAGGACTCGTAGGTATGGGACAGGCCCAAGAGATAATAGAGGTGTCCCAGAGTGCCGTAGGTTTCCTTGTAGTACACGGACGGATCCAGATTAATAAACGTGTTCTCCTGGGGATAGATCGTACCGAGTGTCGATCCCAGGAGCGTGATCACGATCAGATAGATGGCGATCTTGACTGAGGAGAAGAAATTCCACACCCGGTCGATGGGACCGGGATTGTCCCTCTGGGAGCGCCGGGCTACCCCGTCGTACTTCATCTCCAGAGGCTCCCGGCTTTCCTCTCCTCCCTCCTCCAGCGGTTTCCCGCAGGACTCGCATAAGATGGTTGCGAGCGGATTCTGGTGTCCGCATTCGCATTTGGTATTCTCGATCATGCCTGTCCTCCTGAGTGCCGCAGCTGCATCCGGCGCCTCCTTAGCGGGAGGCCAGCAAGGCGGTTAACGTTTGTTCAATGTAAGCGTCATCCATCTCTCCGATCTTCTTCTCGAAGATAGTGCCGTCCGGGCGGATGAAAAAGGTGGACGGATAGGACATGACGCCGTACCGCTTGCGGATGGTTTCATCCTTGTCGAGATAGACGGGGAATCTCACCTTGTACTGCTCGACGAAGCTCTTGACCGATACCGCGTTCTCCCCCAGGTTCATGCCCAATACGGTTACGCCGGAGGAAGCCCATTTGTCTGCCGCTCTCTGCAGCGCTGGCATCTCGTCGCGGCATGGCAGACAGAAGGTGCCCCAGAAGTTCAAGACGACCGGCTTGCCCTTCAGATCCGACAGCTTCAGCGCCGATCCGTCCAGACCCTTGACGCTGAATTCCGGCGCCTTGTCTCCGTTCTGCGGAATCTGGTCCGAGCGTTCGGTCAGGGAGGTGCCGATGGTCCAGCCGCCGATCAGCAGAATGGCGCCGAGAATGACCAGCTGGATCCATTTTCTATTCTTACCCAATGGAAATCACCTTCAATCCCTGTACGGATTTTCCTTTCTTTATTAAGAATAAGTATAAAATAGAACCCGGGGCGGCGTAAAACGAAAGCCGTCTCGGGATCTGAATTTCTCGATTTACTTTTGAACATTTTGTGACGATTTAGGTTCAGCTGCAGCAGCCAGCGCTTCCTCTCGGAGCGCCTTCACTTCTGCGGGAAGCAGCTTGCGATACTTGCCCCGGGGCAGCCCCGTTAAGCCCAAGGAGCCGAACATGACCCGCTTCAGCCGGATGACCGGATGATTCACCGCTTCGAACATGCGGCGCACCTGACGGTTCCGTCCCTCGAAGATGGTGATGGTTACGACGGTCTCATTCTTATCCGGGTTGATGTCGTGATAATCGACCTCCGCCGGAGCGGTCATGCCGTCCTCCAGCTTGACTCCGGCTTTCAGCTTGTCCAGCACGTTGCCGTGGATGTTCCCCTTGACGGTGGCATGGTACGTCCGGGGAATATGGTGCTTCGGGTGGGTCAGCAGATTGGCGAACTCTCCATCGTTCGTCAGAATCAGGAGCCCCTCGGTATCGTAATCGAGCCGACCAACCGGATAGACCCGTTCCTTCACGCCTGGAAGAAAATCCGTGACTACCTTGCGGCCCTCAGGGTCCTTCGCGCTGGTGATGACCCCCTTCGGCTTATTCAGCATCAGGTAGATCTTACTCTGGCTCCGGATCGGCCTGCCGTCCACCAGGATGACGTCCACCGTCGGGTCCACCTTGGTGCCCAGCTCCGTAACCAGCACGTCATTCACCATGACCCGTCCGGAGGTTATGTATTCCTCGCATTTGCGTCGCGAGGCGATGCCCGCTTGGGCCAGTACTTTTTGTAATCGTTCCATCTTGTTATCCGTCACCTCATGCTAATGATACCCGTCCTGAACGGAAATCACAAGCTCGGCCCATGGAAAACCTTTCCCCGGACATGATTCCGTGTGGGACTGGATGTGATCAAGCGGAAATCCGAGTGTCCGGGACAGCCGGATCACCAGCTTCTGGAACAAGAACAACTGCTCCTTGCGCTCCGGACTCCCAAGCTCAGCTCCAGCCATCCCGGCGAAATCCCCCTCCAGACAAATATGCACGTATCCGGGCTCCGTCTGAACGGAGGAAGGAATGATGATCCCGTTCTTCATGATAAAAAAATCATAGCCCTTCCCGTTGATGGAAGGGCAAACCGAATGATGAACGACAACGCCCACCGTCTTCATACCCGCTCACCCCGCTTGGTCTGCTTGGTGTACAGTATATGAATACGCGGGCGCCGGGGTTCGGCAATAGCTCGGCCGAAGTTCAACCGAATACGAGGAAACAGACGGCGATCGCCGCCAGGAAACCGACAAGATCGGAGATCAGGCCGACCTTCAAGGCGTACCGCGACCTCCGGATGCCAACAGCGCCGAAGTATACCGCCAGGACATACAAGGTGGTGTCTGTGCTGCCCTGGATCGTGGAGGCGATCCGTCCGATCATGGAGTCGGGGCCGTACTGCTCGATCAGCTGCTGGGTGTAGGCCAGGGAGCCGGCCCCCGTCAAGGGCCGAAGAATCCCCAGCGGCAGCACCTCCCCCGGGATGCCGACCCGGTCCAGAAGAGGCCGGAACACCCCGATGATCAGCTCCATGGCTCCCGATGCGCGGAATACGGAGATCGCCACCATCATGGCGACGAGGTACGGGATCATGCGGATGGCCGTATCGAAGCCTCCCTTGGCGCCCTCCGTGAAGGACTCATAGACAGGCACCTTCTTATACATCCCGTACAGCGGGATGAACGCCAAGATGACGGGGATCGCCCAAGCGGATATGAGGGATACGAAGGCGTACATGAACCGTCATCCTTTCCGGGTCGGAAAATGTTTGCGCTGGTAATACTTATCCACCAATATGGCGACAGCCGTCGCGATGGCGGTGGCGAGCAGCGTCGTGCCGACGATCTCGGCGGCGTTGGCGGAGCCGTTCTGCAGGCGGATGGCAATGATTGTCGTCGGAATCAAGGTGATGCTGGCCGTATTGATGGCCAGGAGCGTACACATGGCCGCCGAAGCTTGATCCTTCTCCGGATTCAAGCTCTGCAGCTCCTGCATGGCCTTGATCCCCATGGGGGTCGCGGCGTTCCCCAGACCGAGGATGTTGGCGCTCATATTCGACATGATGTAGCCGATGGCCGGATGGTTAGGCGGAACGCTGGGGAACAGCCAGCGCACGACGGGCCGGAGCAGGACGGCGATCTTGTCCAGCAAACCTGAATCCTCTGCAATTCTCATGATCCCCAGCCAGAATACCATAATGCTGATCAGACCGAAGCAGACGGTGACTCCGGATTTCGCACCGTCGAACACGGCTTGGGTGACGGCCTCGATATTGCCGGTCGCCGCGGCGGTCAAGAAGCCCCCGGCGATGAAGAACAACCAGATCCAGTTCACCATGGTTTATCCCTGCCTTTCCCCGCCGCCGAACAAGGTGCGCAGCAGGGCCCCCAGCACGTCAGCCCAGCCCTCCCGGAAGCCCACCACTGCCGCTTGGCTCGTATAGCGGTTCACTCCCGCGTCGCCTTGGGCGCCGCTTAATCTGGGGCTTCCTGCCGGATAGACGGGGACGGCGCCAATCGGCTTTCCGTCGAGGAGCACCGTCAGCCTGCCCGCTTCCCCCAGCCGGTAAGCCGTGGAGGTCTTGTCGTTCCATTCCACCTTCTTCTCAATCTTGCTGATCTCCCCCTCCTCCAAGGCGTAGGAGAAGGAACGCCCGGCTACATAGCCGTTCTCCACGGCATCCTGCTGCTTCACCAGAGGCGTCAGCGTGAAGCTTTTGAAGCCCCAATCCAGCAGACGGCTGTGGTCCAGCCAGTCATCCGGATCGTTCAGAGTCACGACGGCCAGCTGCTGTCCGTTCCGGGTGGCGGAGGATACGAGACATCGCTTGGCCAGCTTGGTGTAACCGGTCTTCACTCCGTCGGAGCCTTCGTAGATGTTCAGCATCTTGTTCTTGTTGGTCCAGACGCGGTCCCAATTCTCGGAGGGGTTCGGCACCTTTTTGACCTCGGTCTTGACGATCTCCTGAAAGACGGGATTCTGCAGCGCATAGGCCGTCAGCTTGGCCATATCGTTGGCCGTGGAATAGTGCTCGTCGTGGTCCAGCCCGTGGGGATTCATGAAGTGGGAGCCGATCATCCCGAGCTCCTGGGCCTTCTGGTTCATCAGGTACACGAAGCCCATCTCGGAGCCTCCCACATGCTCCGCAATGGCCGTGGCGGCGTCGTTCCCGGAGCGAAGCATCAGTCCGTACAGCAGGTGGTGCAGGCTCATCTCCTCACCGAGCTTCAGATAGACGGAGGAGCCCTCCTTCCCGTACGCATTGCTGCCGACCTTGACCGAATCGGACAGCCTGCCCTGTTCGACGGCGACGATGGCCGTCATGATCTTGGTCAGACTGGCGATCCGCATCCGTTTATCCCCCTGCTGGGTGTAGAGCAGACGCCCGGACTTGACATCGATCAGTGCCGCGGCTTCGGCTCGGGTGCCGATCCGCTCGGGTGCTGCAGCGGCCGGAGCCCCGCCGCCGCATAATCCCAGGAGCAGAACCGCGATCAGCAGCAGGTGAAGCGTTCCTTTTCTCATGACAGTGATCCATCCCTTCGGTTCCAAGCATACTTGTACCATATATATGCCTGTACACCGGGGTTCATGTCCCCCGAATGGTCCAAGCCGCGTACGCCCCGGAAAGGGAAAAACCGCCCGGCAGCCTCGTGGCCGCGGACGGTTTGAGAAGGAATTCTTGCATTGGGTGGAGCCTGTTACACCGGACAATTCTGATTGTTGCTGCTCCAGTCGGATTGCTGGGTGTCAGGCGTTTGAGTGGTATCGGTGGATCCCATCATGCCGCCCATGGTGCTGCCCATCATGCCGCCCATCATGCCTTGGGCTTGCTGCTTGCCGCCCTTCAGCATGCTCTGGATTTTCTCCACCACCTGCGGAGCCGCGTCGATGAGACGCTCGTAGATGTGGGTTTGATTATCCAGCGGCACCACTTTCACACCTTGCTTGCTGACTACGAGGAACGCGATCGGCGTAATGGATACCCCGCCGCCGCTGCCGCCGCCGAATGGAAGCATTACGGTTGCGGCATCCGCTTCCCGGTGAACGCTGCCGTTCGGGCCGGATTCGTTTTCCTCTACTTCACCGTAAAACTCGCTGCCGCCTGCTGCGAAACCGAAGCCCACCTTGGAAATCGGCATGATCACGCTGCCGTCCGGCGTTTCCACCGGATCACCGACGATCGTGTTCACGTCCACCATCTCTTTGATGTTCTCCATCGCAACTTTCATGAGGCCTTGGATAGGATGTTCTGCCATGCCTTAATTCCTCCCTTCACTTTCATGATGCGAACCAGCAAATGCAGTCCGGCAAAGATAGCTTGACCCAGACGAATTTGGGCTATGCAAGAGATTTCGGTGGAAAAAACTGTTTGATTGTACATGGGGATCACCCGGATATCCGGCTTCACATCGCGTTTGATAAACTTGAACAGATACCCCAAAATAGAGGACTTGACGGTCCAGACCAGTCCCGTCGTGATGGCCGTCTCCGGCGCATCCCCGATCCCCACCCGCGTGATCCACTTCATATCCGTACAGCATGTTTGGGCCAGAGTATCCTTCACCCATTCCTTCATATCGAAGGTCGCCTGAAGAGCCCGTTTGAACTTATCGTAATACCGGAGGATCTTCTCCCGGTCGATATTGCCCACGCTCTCGTCGATCAGGCTGGAATTCAGCTCGTTGACCTTCTCCGACTTGAAATCGATCCCCTTGTGCAGACCCCTGAATTTGATGATGGGCACCTCGTACTTGTAGCGGACAAGCCCGTACAAGCCGCGGACCAACACATAGAAGCGGTCATTGTCCTCCACCCGGGAATAGAAGATCTGGATCTTCACGTTGCTGACCCAGGCTGCCAACACGACGACAGCAAGCACAAGCAGTGTCCAAGCCCACCAATCCATCCGTTATACCGCCTCCCAAAAGATAGCTTTCCTGATAAACGCCAAAAAACTCCGAACCGGGACGCGGGGAGCCGCGCCGGTTATGCGGAGTTAGTGTAACCTTGTTATTGGCAGGCCATGCATTTATTCCTGTTCCATGTCGTCGATGGTCATCTGCTTGCCATCCAGCTTCTCGAAGAGCATCCGGGTCTCCTCCTCCAAGTCCACCTCATGCTCGAACTGGGAGGAATCCGGCAGATCATGGAGGCCGTTCAGGGCAAAATAATCCAGGAACGACTTGGTGGTTCCGTACAGAATCGGCCGACCGATCGCTTCGGCCCGGCCCTTCTCTTCGATCAGATCCTTGGCGATCAAAGTCTGCAGAGCCCTGTCGCACTTGACGCCGCGGATCTCCTCGATCTCGACCCGGGTAATGGGCTGCTTGTAGGCCACGATGGACAAGGTTTCAAGAGCCGCTTGCGATAAGGAGGAACGGCTCGGCGAGGCCGCCAGGCGCTCGAAATAAGGCGCATGCTCCGCCAAGGTAGCCAGCTGAAGGGCGCCTGCAATCTCCACCATCTGAATGCCCCTTCCGGAGCGCTTCATATCCTCTCTCAGCTCGTCCACGAGACCGGCCGTAAACTTCACATCCAGTTCCAATACTTCCGCAAGCTGCTTCAATTCCAATCCTTCTTCGCCGGCAGCGAACAGAAGTCCCTCAATAATCGACTTCCACTTCGGCAACTCCATCCCAATTTCCGTCCTCTCTTGCCTGAATCACGATATCCTCGAACAGCTTGTGCTGATAGCAGAGAATCTGCTTCATCTTCATCAGCTCCAGCAGGGCGAGGAAGGTGACCACAATCTCTTCCCGCGTGTTGTCCTCCGACAGCAGCCCCGAGAAGAGGATCTTGCCACCCGACTCCCGGAGCGTTTCCGCCACCTGGCGGATCCGGTCCTTCACCGAGATCTCGTCTCTGCGGATGCGGGCCACCTGATTGCGGCTCATCTGCTTGCGCAGCGCCTTCTTGAAGGCCAGCAGCAAGTCGGACAGTCCCAGCCCCTCCACCGGGTTCTCCACGGTCTGCTGAACGAAGGGGGACAGGTCCGCAGGCTCTCGCGTGAAGAGCAGACTGCGTTCCTGTTCCTTCTCCCGGAGATGATCGGCGATTCCCTTATACTTCCGGTATTCGATCAGCTTCTGAACCAGTTCGGCACGCGGATCGAAATCGCCGTCCATCTCCCAGTCCGGGTCTTCGTACTCGATGACCGGAGGCTTCGGCAGCAGCATCTTGCTCTTGATGGCCAGAAGAGTGGCCGCCATGACCAGAAACTCGCTCGTAACCTCCAGCTCCAGCTCTTGCATGCCTTGAATGTAGTCCAAGTACTGCGCCGTGATTACACTAATGGGTATATTATAAATATCCACTTCCGCCTTATCGATCAGATGCAGCAGAAGGTCCAAGGGTCCTTCGAAGGTTTCAAGCTTGAACGTCACCTTCATGGGAGGGGGCCTATGCCTCGAACTGCTTCAGCAAATTCGCCATCTCGATGGCGGTGGAGGCGGCCTCCCAGCCCTTGTTGCCCGCTTTGGTGCCGGCCCGCTCGATTGCTTGCTCGATGGAATCAGTGGTCAGCACGCCGAAGATGGTCGGCACGCCGGTCTTCAGGGAGATGGCGGCGACACCCTTCGACACTTCGGAGCAGACATAGTCGAAATGCGGCGTGGAGCCGCGGATAACTGCACCCAAGGTGATGACGGCATCATACTTGCCGCTGGCTGCCATCTTCTGCGCGACAAGCGGGATCTCGAACGCGCCCGGCACCCATGCGACCTCCACCTCATCCTCCTTGGCGCCGTGGCGCTTCAGCGCGTCTAGTGCGCCGCCCAGCAGCTTGGAGGTGATGAATTCGTTGAAACGGCCGGCAACGATGCCGTAGCGCAAGCCTTCGGAAACTAAATGGCCCTCATATACTCGTGTCATTGTATGTTCATCCTTTCGGTTCGTTAGTGATTGCAGCCAGCTCATCCTGGAACTGCAGCATGTGGCCCAGCTTATGCTTCTTGGTCCGGAGATAGCGGGTGTTGTCCTCATTCTCCACCATCTGCAAGGGTACTCTTTCGACAACTTGGAGGCCATATCCTTCCAAGCCTTTGATTTTTCTTGGATTGTTCGTCAAGAGCCGGATGGTCCGGACCCCCAGGTCCTTCAGAATCTGGGCGCCGATGCCGTAATCCCGGAGATCCGCCCCGAAGCCCAGCTTCAGGTTGGCCTCCACCGTATCCAGGCCCTCTTCTTGCAGCTTGTAGGCCTTCAGCTTGTTGATGAGCCCGATGCCGCGTCCTTCCTGCCTCATATATAGAAGCACGCCCGAGCCCGCCTCGTCAATCTGCTTCAGGGCTGCCGCCAGCTGCGGACCGCAGTCGCACCGGTGGGAATGGAACACGTCGCCGGTCATACATTCCGAGTGAACCCGGACCAGCACCGGCTTCTCGGGGTCGATCTTTCCCTTCACCAAGGCCACGTGCTCCTTACGGTCCACTTCGTTCGTATACGCCACCGCCGTGAACATCCCGAAGTCCGTCGGCATCTTGACCTCCACCTCGCGCTGGATCAGCTTCTCCTTTTCATTCCGGTAATGGATCAGGTCCTCGATGGAAATGAGCTTCAGCCCGTGCTTGCGGGCGAACTCCGCCAGATCGGGCAGACGGGCCATCTCCCCGTCCTCCTTGACCACCTCGCAGATGACAGCTGCCGGATAGGAGCCGCACATCCGAGCCAGATCCACCGCCGCTTCGGTATGGCCGGCGCGCCGCAGGACCCCGCCCTTCTTGGCGATCAGGGGGAACATGTGTCCCGGCCGGCGGAAATGCTGGGGCCTGGCGTTGGGATCGATGAGGGCCTGGACGGTCCGCGCCCGCTCGTAGGCGGAGATGCCCGTCGTCGTCTCCACGTGGTCCACGGATACCGTGAAGGCTGTACCGTGATAGTCCGTATTCTGATGGACCATATGGTCCAGCTGCAGCTCCTGCGCCCGCTCTTCGGTGATCGGCACGCAGACCAGCCCGCGCCCCTCCCTGATCATGAAATTGATGATGTCCGGCGTAGCTTTGTCCGCCAGCGCGATCAGATCGCCCTCATTCTCCCGGTCTTCGTCATCCACCACGATAATGGCCTTGCCGAGAATCAGATCATAGATCGCTTCCTCGATGGAATCCAATCGGATCGGTTCATTCATGGCTCTTCACTCCCTAGTGTCTTTATCTGAAGTTCCTCTGCTTACAGAAATCCGTTCTCTGCCAAAAAAGCTTCCGTCAGGCCGCCCTTCTTGGCGTTATGGCTTGCCGAGCCGCCCTCGTCTCCCTTACGGAAGGTCAAGAGCCTCTCCACATACTTGCCCAGGATATCGGTTTCCAGATTGACCTGTTCACCGGCCCCCTTATCCGCCAGCACCGTCTCCGCCAATGTGTGGGGGATGATGGAGACGGCAAACTCCCGCTCCGTCACCCGGATGACCGTCAAGCTGATGCCGTCGATGGCGATGGAGCCGCGAGGCAGCACATAGCGCAGCACGTCCTTGTCCTCCGGCTCCACGGTGAATACCACGGCGTTCTCCTCGGGAATCCTGGAGGTGATCCTTCCTGTAGTATCCACATGGCCCTGGACGATATGCCCGCCGAACCGCTTCTTGGCTCCCATGGCCCGCTCCAGGTTCACCCGGCTGCGGGAGGCGAGCTCTCCCAGGTTGGTCTGGCGGAAGGTCTCCGGCATCACATCGGCGGTGAAGGATTCCGAGTCGAACGCGACGACGGTCAGACACACGCCGTTAACCGCGATGCTGTCTCCCAGGGCCACGTCCTCCAGCACCTTCCTGGCGCCGACCGTCAGCATCATGGCCTTGCCCTGGCGGTACACCCTTCGAAGGGTTCCGATCTCTTCGATAATACCCGTAAACATCTTCTATCCCTCCTCTCCATATAGGGGATATCCGGTGATGCAGATATCGTCCCCGAAGCTCTCCGTGCGGAGTCGCCCGAGCCGGATGGCTTCCTGCATGCGGTCGAAGCCGTCGAAGGTAAAGCTGCCGGGCGCCCCCATGCCGCCGATAATCTTAGGTGCGAGGAACAGAATGACCTTCTGGATCAGTCCCTCGGCCAGCATGGCTCCGTTCAGCCTGCCTCCCCCCTCCAGCAGAATGGAGGAGATCTCCCGCTCGCCCAGCAGCCTCATCGCTTCCCGAAGGTCCACTCTGGGGCCGAAGCCCGTCAGCAGCACCGTGTGACCCTGCTCCTCCAGGCGCCGGATCTTCTCCTTGGGAGCGTCGTAAGTGGTCAGCAGGATCGCTCCCGGCCGGGACAGCACTTGGGCTGTATCCGGGATCCGGAGACTGGAATCCGCAATGACCGGAATCGGATTCAAGCCCGGCACCGTCAGGCGAGTGGTTAAGGACGGATCATCCGCCAGCACCGTCTCGACGCCCACCATGATGGCTTGGCTGCGATGCCGGAGGGTATGGACATAGGCGCGGGAGGCTTCCCCGCTGATCCACTTGCTGTCCCCGGTCCTGCTTGCGATCTTGCCATCCAGCGTGCTGGCCGTCTTCACGGTGACGAAGGGGGTTCGGGTCAGAATATAGTGATTGAACACCTCGTTCAAGTCCCGGGACTCCTGCTCCAAGCAGCCGGTATCCACGGGAATGCCTGCTTCCTTCAAGCGGAGAATCCCCCGGCCCGCCACCTGCGGATTCGGATCCGTACAAGCCACGACCACCCGGCCCACTCTCTCCTGGACCAGCCGGTCCGCGCAGGGCGGCGTTCGCCCGTGGTGGCTGCAGGGCTCCAAGGTCACATAGACCGTAGCCCCCTCCGCCTCCGGTCCGGCCATCCGCAGCGCGTGGATCTCCGCATGGGCCTCGCCCCGCTTCAGGTGTGCCCCCATGCCGACAATGCGCCCGTCCTTCACGATGACGCACCCCACCGCCGGATTGATGCCCGTCTGGCCCAGCGCACCGGCAGCCAGCTCCAATGCCAGCCGCATATAAGTCTCATCATTCAGCTTCGTTCTGTCGTCTCCCATATCTCGTCTCCTTGTACGCCAAAAAAACCCCGGCTCCTGTATTCAGGAGCTCCGGGGCGGGGTGATATCGAAAGCATGGCCAAATAAATCCGATGAATCGATGGTCGTCGAAGTCCCCTTGTGAAAAAAGGAACTTGCCAGACGCATCTGTCCAACAGCGGTCACGCCATCATCTTCTCCCATCCAGACTATACTGTCGGTCTCGGATTCTCACCAAGTCCACCGGCCGGCGCCATCTGGCAGGCTCATAAGGAGCCCCGTTGGCCGGCTCGGGTCACGGACTGACCGGATCGTAAGCCAGGCGCTGCTGCTGCCTGTGGAACGCTGTACGACCGGATCACCGCCGGTGGGGAATTCCACCCCGCCCCGAAGATGTTCAGCTATGAAGTTAACTTAAGCTGAATATTACCACCGGGATGCGGTTTTTGCAAGAAAATCCCGAGTCTTTTCATCAACTTGCCTTGACTGCGGACAAATGCCGGATCCCCGCGATCAGGTAACGGACCAGCAGGAAGGTTAGCGCCAGGCTTGCAAAGGAATCATACCAGTCCCATGCATGGTATTGGATGACCATCGAATTCCGCTCCAAGGCCACCTCCACCAACGTCATGATGCTGCTGTACAGCACGGCCTGGAACAGAATGCCGCTATGGTTCGCCTTCAAGGTCGTCTCGTAGAACAGCACGCAGGAGGCAGGGAAGGCCACGTACTCGAACAGGATCGAGGAGTCGAAATATTGTGGCAGCAGGCGTACCGGATAATCGATCCAGCCCTCGGAAACGACGAGGACGCCGAAGAAGCTGGAGATATAGGCTTGTATGAAAAACACCAGAAGCATGTCCCGGACAGGAAGCCGGCGATAGGTCCGGATGAAGATCAGGATGACGATAACCAGCGCGGCCCCATGGATCGTCCACTCTTTGATATACATGCGCTCCCCTCCTGTATTACAATATTCCTCCGCAAGACACGGGCTAATCCTCTTCCCTGCAAAAAGAAAAGGAGCCCGCCAAGGGGCTCCTATTAGGGAACAGGCTTATGCGCCGATTCCGTCCTCCATCTCCAGACCGCCGGCATCCTGCTTCAGCTTGCGGACCTTCAGTCTCGCAATCCGCAGGTGATCCGTTTCCTCGATGGTGTATTCGAATTTCTCGTAAACGATCCGATCGTTCTTCCGCGGTGGAATCTCGACCTGGGAATACACCCATCCGCCGATGGTGTCGTATTCCTCCGTACTGATCTCGGTTCCGAAATAATCGTTGAAGTCGGCGATGAGCAGCAGTCCGTCTACGGAGAAGGTGTCCTCCTCACGGATCTCGATGCTGGGCCGTTCTTCGTCGAATTCGTCCTGGATCTCGCCTACGATCTCCTCCAGGATGTCCTCCACCGTCACCAAGCCGGCGGTACCGCCGTACTCGTCGATCAGGAGGGCCATCTGATGCTTCTTGCGCTGCATGTTGGCGAGAAGCGCGCTGATGGAGATGCTCTCCGGCACGGTGGTCAGAGGCCTTAGGATGCTCCGAATGTCCCGGATCCGGTCACGCGGGTTGAAGAGATCCTTGATATGGATATATCCGATGATATTGTCCTTGTCGGGATCACAGACCGGGAAGCGGGTGCGCATCTCATTCAAGGCGATTTCTATATTATCCTCAATCGGGAGGTTGGCGTACAAGCACGCCATCTCCGTTCTCGGAATCATAATTTCCCGGGCGGTGGTCTCACTGAATTCGAAGATATTGTCCATCAGGGTCATCTCAGCCTTGTCGATCAGACCGCTCTTATGGCTCTCCTGCATCAGGACGCGGATCTCTTCTTCGGTATGCGCCGATTCATGTCCTACCTCCGGTTCGATGCCTGATCTGCGGAGCAGCCAGTTGGATGCGCCGTTCAGGAACCAAATGAAGGGGTACATGATGTAGTTGAAGCCGATCACCGGGAGCGCGGTCCACAGGGTAATGGCTTCCGACTGGCGGATGGCATACGTCTTGGGGAACTGTTCCCCCAGGGTAATATGGAATGCGGTAATGACTGCAAATGCAATGATGAATGAGATGGTGTGGTTCGCAGCCTCAGGCAGGCCCATCCGGTTAAATACGGGCTCCAGGAGTCTCGAAACCGTAGGCTCACCCAGCCAGCCCAGAATCAGGGACGTCAGCGTAATACCCAACTGGCAGGCGGACAAGTAGGCGTTCAGATTGCGGAGGATTCGCTGGGCGTATTTCGCCAGTACGCGTCCTTCTTCAGCCAATGCGTCAATGCGGCTGGCCCTTACTTTCACGTATGCGAACTCCGCCGCTACGAAAAAGCCGTTCAAACCGACAAAAACCAACACCAAAATCAAATTCAACCACGCAGGTAACGGGTCAATGCCCAAAATGTTTTCCTAACCGTCTACAGAATCGACCGGTTAGGATACACCTCCTTCAATTGATAAGTAGATATAGATAAAGACTTATTATGAATATAAACGGAAACAGGCTGTTGCGTCAAACTGCCGAAGTGCTCCTCCCGGGTCATGCGATGGTGGCAGAAGGTGAAATATCTCCGGCGAATCCTCGAGAATCGCCCTAAAAGCCGGATTTCGGTCCTAACGGTCCAAAACCGTTGTTTTATAACGAAACCTGATAGATACAGAAAATGGAAGCCCGATTCACATAAAAAAGGACTGCGGTATGCTGGTTGCTCCCGCCGTCCTGGTGTGATTCTTCTATTCAGCCTGCGTTCTCTTGCGGGTCCGCTGCAAGCCGCAGCTGTTGCCCCTCGTATTCGCGCTCCATCCGGTCCCGGTGCTGATGAGCGATCCGGCTGGAGGCGCTTGCTGCAATGGCACCGACCAGATCGTCCAGGAAGGTGTGGACACCGTTCCCGTGCTTGGTATCCAGACGTTTGATGACACCGATCTTATGCTTGTCCAGATGGCCGAACGTGGTCGCGGAGATGGAGCCGTACATAAAGGCCGCGCCCAAGGCAATGGTTTCATCGATGCCGAACAGTCCTTCGTCGGTCTCGATCAGCGATTGCAGCGGCTCGGACAGAAGTCCCTTCTCCGCCAGCACATCAAGCTCGATGCCGACTAATACGGCATGCTGGACCTCTCGCTTATCCAGAACCGCCTTGATGCAATCCATGCAGGTTTCCATTTTCAATTCGGGCTGGTAAGGCACTTGCATCTCGTAGACGATCTCGGCGATTTCTTCCAGGGTAACGCCCCTCTCCTCCAACCGGCGGTAAACGGCGTTCCGGACCTCGCTGCTGTGCACATGTCTCTTCATTTAGGTTCCTCCCTGACAGAGATAACCCTATCATAGCAAATTATGCGAGCGTTGGACATGACATGAGTATGGAAACTTCGTGTCGGCTTGCCATAGCCTGCCATCAGCTTCCATAGCTGAACTTGTATCCGATGCCGCGGATGTTGTGAATGTACTTGGGCGATTCGGCCGACGGCTCGATCTTCTTGCGCAGGCTGCTGATATGCACCAATACGGTCCGGGTATCGGAATTGCTCTCCGCTCCCCATACATGATGATACAGCTGCTCGGTCGTGAACACCTGATTGGGGTTCTGAGACAGGAAGAACAGGAGCTGGACCTCCTTGGCCGACAGGGGCACCTGCTGTCCGTCCAGCCGGACGGCGTAATTCTTCAAATCCACGGTCAAGGCGCCGAAGTGAAGCACATCGCTTGTTTCCGGCCGGACCGCCTGGGTCCGGGAGCGGTTGAAGATCGGAGCCCGCCTCAGGTTCGCCTGAACCCGTGCGAGTACAACAACGGGATCGAAGGGCTTCGTGACGTAGTCGTCCCCGCCGATCTCGAGACCGTTCACCACATCCTCCGAATCGTTCCGGCAGCTGATGAAGATGACGGGCACGTTGGACACCTTGCGGATCTCCTTGCAAACCCCGAAACCGTCGATCATGGGGAGATTGATGTCCAGAAGCACCAGATCGGGCAGCTCCTTCTCGAACATCCTCAAGGCCTGAAGCCCGTCCTCGACGGCCGTCACTCGGAAGCCGTGCTTCTCCAGATACAGTACCATCAGCTCTCGAATCTCTTGGTCATCCTCGGCAACCAGCAATTTCTCAGAAGCCATGTTAGTCCACCACCATTGGTATGAATTCGACCGGGAGATCGAAGAAGAAGGTGCTTCCTTTTCCCGGTTCGCTTGTAACGCTCATGTTGCCGCCATGGTGCAGTACGATTTCCTTGGCGATGGCCAGCCCCAGTCCGCTGCCGCCCTTGGCGTTGCGGCGGGGTCCGGAGTCCTTGACGAATCGGTCGAAAATATGGGGCAGCACCGAAGGGGCTATGCCCTTGCCCGTATCCGAGACCGACAGGATGAGGCGGTCGCCCGAATATTCGCCGGCCAGGGTGATGGTGCCGCCCTCCATCGTGTAATTCAGCGCATTGCCGATCAGATTGTTCAGCACCTGCCGGATCCGGATCGGGTCGATCCGCACGATGGCCAGCATATCCTCCGGAGACTCGGGCTGCTTCATTACGAAGCGGATGCCCATCTCCTCCACATCCCACCGGAACTTGGAGAATTGGTCCATGAACAGCTCCTCCACGATCACATCCACCATATGGAAGCTGGTCTGGCCCTCCTCCAGCTTGGTCAGATCGAAGAGGTCCTGGACGAGCCGCTCGGCCAGCTGGATTTTGTCATAGATGATGCGAATGTATTGCTTCTCCGGCTGGACTACCCCGTCCAGGAAGGCCTTCATGTACCCTTGGATGGAGGTCATCGGAGTTCCCAGCTCGTGGGTGATGTTGGCGATCAGCTCCCGCCGCGAGTTCTCCACCCGGTTCAGATGCTCATTGGCATAGACCAGGTACGAGTTGCTGACCTCCAAGGCCCGCGTCCGCTCCCCGATCTTCTCCTCCAGCTTCAAATTGATCTCCGAGAGCGCTCCGGAGAGCCGCTCCACCTCCGCATACGCTTTGACGAACTTGAGCGCCACCACCAGAGTCTGAGCGAAGAAGAAGGCCAGCACGCCATAGGGAGCCAGGTCGATCCCGGCAATGTAGTGATTGTAATACAGCACATCATGGACCACCGTAACAATAATCACCAATCCGCCGAACAAGCAGAGCTTCGAGCCGACCCGCTTCTCCCGGACCGCCAGGATGATCGTATAGAACAGGTACAAGGCGGAGGCGACCAGGAACACTTCAAACACCAGGATGCCCAAAGTAAACACCCGGGCGGGGAACAGAAGCACGAAGAGAGCGATTCCGGCGCTGATGCCGCACTGAATGCCGATGACCACCCGGTTGGTCTCCAACGGGAACAGCTCGCGGACGAATAAGGCGAACATGGAAACGCACAGATAGACGCCCCAGTATTCGAACTTGACCCCCCACTCCCAGCCAATGCCGGGAAAAAGCCGGACCAGCAAGGTATCCCCCAGGAGCAGGGAGCGAATGCACACCAGGAAGCAGGCGCCGCCCGTCAGGACGGCCAGCTTGTTGCGCCGCAGCAGGAAGACGGCCAGATGATAGAGGCCCATCATGAACAGGGCTGAACCGATGAACAGCTGCGAGGCGGCGTTGGCATCCCGCTGGTCCGCAATGGCTAACGGATCCCCCAGCTGGATGGAGGACCATAGCCCTCCCTTGCGCTGGACGTAGTTGCTCACCTGGATGACGACCTCATTGAACTCCGGACGCACCGGAAAGGTGAAGACCTTCGCATAATTCTTGGGGATCATGTCATGCAGGCTAGTCCCTACCGTGCCGTTGCCCCCCAGCTCCACCCCGTTGACCCAGATGCGGTAAGCGGTGGCGGCGTTACGGATGTAGATGGACTTCAGATGCCCTGACTCTGCGTCGGAGAATCGAATCTGCAGCCGGTAGGTGCCATAGCCATGCCTCTCCGGCGCCGAAGGATTACCCGGCCCCCAGATTCCCGGCACCTGAATGTATGCCGCCGGGTCTGCTGCAGCATGGGACAGCTCCCGCGGCTCAAGCAGTTGTCCCCAATGGAATTCCCACAAGCCGTCGAGGGACACGCGGCTTGGGGAGCTGTCGGTTGGAGCAGACAAATCCAGCAGCCCCTGACTGATTCCGCTCAGCTCCTCGCGAGCAGCGCTGGCGGGAACGGTTGGCCCCCATAGGATGGCAGCCAAGAGCAGGAAGACGATTCGGATCAGAAGGAGCTTCGTATGGGAGGATGGGATCATGACTGTCGCTCGCCCCTTTATTTATTCTGTCTATCATTCTATCAGAAGAAGAGCACCGGGGTAACCCGCAGTTGGAGT
Source organism: Oryzibacillus soli (assembly GCF_051594765.1). Lineage (NCBI taxonomy): Bacteria > Bacillati > Bacillota > Bacilli > Caryophanales > Paenibacillaceae > Oryzibacillus > Oryzibacillus soli. Next base: position 14,753 of record NZ_JBPPGJ010000005.1, on the reverse strand, counting down.
CTGAATCACTCTTGAACCATTTTTAATGGGATTTTGAGACATGCGGCTCTCCTCTTCTGGTATATTGAGGGTAATACAGACAGAAGGAGGATGGCCATGGCAAAAATTATGATCGTCGACGATACGGCATTCATGCGGGCCATGATCCGTGAAATGATTAAGGGTAGCGGACATGAGATCGTAGCGGAGGCTAAAAACGGAGAGGAAGCGGTTAAGCTGTATCCGAACGCCAAGCCCGACGTCATGACGATGGATATTACGATGCCGGATATGGATGGGGTAACGGCTCTGAAAAATATTCGCAAGCTGGATCCCCAGGCCAAGGTCATCATGTGCTCGGCCATGGGCCAGCACGCTATGGTGCTGGACGCCATCCAGGCGGGCGCCAAGGACTTCATCGTCAAGCCCCTGCAGCAGCAGCGGCTGCTCGAAGCCATCGCCAAGGTTATGGGTTAACAAAATAAGAACGGCTGAGCCGCAAGGGATCTCCCTTGCCGGACTCAGCCGTTTTTGCTTGCCTTTATTCCTCAACCACGCGGACTTCCTTCATTTTGTCGCCCTGTTGGATCTTGTCCACCACATCCATGCCTTCCACTATTTTGCCGAATACGGTGTGAACGCCGTCCAGATGCGGGAACGCGTCATACGTGATATAGAACTGGCTGCCGCCGGTATCCTTGCCGGCATGGGCCATGGCCAATACGCCGCGTACGTGCTTGTTCGGGTTGCCTGCAGTTTCACACTTGATGGTGTAGCCCGGTCCGCCGGTACCGGTGCCGTGGGGGCAGCCGCCTTGGGCGACGAAGCCCGGAATAACGCGGTGGAACTTCAGTCCGTTGTAGAAGCCTTCGCCGGACAGCTTCTCGAAGTTGCCGACGGTGCCCGGGGCATCCTTCTCATGGAGCTCGATCTTGACGGTGCCGCCTTTTTCCATATCGATGTACGCAAATTTGCTCATGGTTGGGTAACACTCCTCTTTTATAGTGGCAATATGATCTATTTTACCCGGGTTTGTCCTTGAAAACAAATCTTCCCCGATAAAAAAGAACCCGGCTCTGGTAACCAGCCGGGTTCTTGCGTTCTAGAAATTGGCTTAAGCGTGTGCGGTCTGCTTCTGCAGACGCTCCGGAATCACATCGTTGCCGACGATATCGCCGAAGGACTCCCGCTTCACGGCAAGATCCGCCTGGCCGTCCTTCACGAAGACCACCGCAGGGCGGCGGATCCGGTTGTAGTTGCTGGCCATGGCGTAGTTGTAAGCGCCTGTGCAGGCAACGGCCAGAACGTCGCCGGTCTGCACCTTCGGCAGCTCCAGATCCCAGATCAGCATGTCGCCGCTCTCGCAGCACTTGCCTGCAACGGATACGACTTCTTCCTGTTTCTCCGTGGCACGGTTGGCCAGCATTGCCTCGTACTTGGATTCGTACAGAGCCGGACGGGGGTTGTCGGTCATGCCGCCGTCCACCGCCACGTACTTGCGGATGCCCGGGATGTCCTTGTAGGTCCCCACGGTGTACAGCGTCGTGCCGGCATCGCCTACGATGCTGCGGCCCGGCTCGATCCAGATCTCCGGCACCGGATAATCATGGCCGGCGAAGGAGGTGTTGATGCTGTCCACGATCGCATTGACATACTGGGCTACCGGCAGCGGGCTATCCCCTTCCACATAGCGGATGCCGAAGCCGCCGCCCAGGTTGACTACCTTGAAGAGCACGTTCAGCTCGGTGCGCACCTTGGTGGCGAAGCCGATCACCTTCTCGACGGCCATCTTGAAGCCTTCCACTTCGAAGATCTGGGAGCCGATGTGGGAATGAACCCCCAGAATTTCCAGGTTCGGCAGCTTCGACGCTTCCTCGATGGCCCGGTATGCAGCGCCGTTGCCCAGGTCGAAGCCGAACTTGGAGTCCTGCTGGCCCGTGGAGATGTATTCATGAGTATGGGCGGATACGCCCGGCGTAATGCGGAGCAGAATGTTCACCTTGCGGTTGCGCTCGCCGGCCAATGCGTTCAGGAGCTGGAGCTCCACGAAGTTGTCCACGACGAAGCAGCCGATCTTCGCATCGAGAGCCATCTCGATTTCCTGCGGCGTCTTGTTGTTGCCGTGGAAGTGAATGCGCTCCGGCGGGAAGCCTGCCTGCAGCGCCGTATATAATTCCCCGTCCGATACGACGTCCAGGGACATGCCCTCTTCGTCCGCAATGCGGCACATGGCCATGACGCAGAATGCCTTGCTAGCGTAAGCCACCTGGAACTTCAAGCCGGAAGCCTTGAAGGCCTCGACGAATTCCCGGCAGCGCTGACGCACCAATGCCTCGTCCACCACATACAACGGCGTGCCGAAGTCGGACGCCAGTTTCACGGCATCCACACCGCCGATTTCCAAATGACCGTGATCGTTGATTCGACTTGTTCCGTGCAAATACATAGAGAGTTCTCCTTTGACCGTTAATGATTTAATAAAGATTATCATTAAGGTATCACAGAACAAGCTTTTTTGCCATATACAATGCTCCTACTGATTTGCACTTTCCTTCCGCTAGGTCGGCTGCCGCGTGCTGTCCAGTGTCTGGGTCAGACTAGGCCGTTTCTTGCCGTGGCCGAAGGGCTTGCGGATCAGAAGGGTCAAGCAGGCTTTTGCATTAAAGGGAATGAAGGGCCACATGTACGGCGATTGGTACGAACGCTGAAGTGTCAGCAGCACGAGCCAGATGGTGGCTGCCACCACAAGGCCGGGAATGGAGAACGCCGCCGCGGCAAGCAGCAGGAAGAGCCTCGAGAGCCGGTTGGCCATGCTGAGCTCATAGCTGGGCGTTGCGAACATCCCGATGGTTGCGACCGCCATATACATGATGACCTCGTTGACGAACATTCCCGTCTCCACCGCAATCTGCCCAACCAGAATGGCCGCGATCAAGCCCATGGCGGTTGCCAGAGGGGTCGGCGTATGAATGGCTGCCATCCTCATCATATCGATGCCGAGCTCGGCGATCATAAACTGCACGAGTACGGGAAGCTTGCCGGTTTCCTGCGGCCCGATCCACGGCATGCCCGGCGGCTTCAGCTCCGGATGGGCGACCATCAGATACCACAAGGGCAGGAGAAACAAGGAAGCCAGGATGCCGAAGTAACGGACCCACCTCATATAGGTTCCCACCGCGGGGGTCTGCCGGAATTCCTCTGCATGCTGCATCAGCTGGAAGAAGCTGCAGGGGAGAATCATGGCGCTGGGGGAAGTATCGGCCATCAGGACGGCGTGCCCCTCCAGCAAGTGGGAGGCCACCACGTCCGGACGTTCGGAATAGCGGACCAAGGGGTACGGATTCCATCCGTTCTTATTCACGAGCACTTCCTCAAGCTGTTTCTCCCCCAACGGAAGCCCGTCCAGCACCACCTTCTTGATCTTCTTGCGGAAGCCGTCGATCAGCTCCGGGTTGGCGATATCCTGAATGTAGGCGATGCAGATGTCCGTGCGGGTGCGGGTGCCGACCTTCATGATCTCGAACTTCAGCCTCGGATCGCGAAGACGCCTGCGGATTAGGGCCACATTAGTCATCAGAGTTTCGACGAAGCCGTCCCTTGAACCACGGACTACACGTTCCAGGTCGGGCTCCTGGGTGCTGCGGACAGGGTAGCTCTTGGCGTCGATGACCAGAGCCGCTCCGGCCTTCTCCACGAACAGCGCCGTCATGCCGCTCAGGACCTTCTCGATGAGGTCCCCGAATTTCTCCACCTTATCCACTTGATTATGCGGGATCAGCTTCTCCTGCAGGGTCTCGATCGAATGCTCCTTCAGGTCGGACGAGTCCGTGTACGTCAGTCTTTTCAGCACCTCGATGAGGGCCGCGTCCTTGGCGAACCCGTTCACATAGAAGATCCCGCATTTCCGGCTTCCGAACGTCATCTCCCGGAGCACCAGATCGAAGCTGACGCCGAGTCCCACCTTCTCCTGAAGGGCCCGCTTGATCTCCTCCATGGTGTCCGGAATGGCGTCCATGTCTTTTAACTGCTGCTCCTGATGGGACATGCTCTTTTCCTTGATGCTTGCCTGCTTGGACGGCTTGGCCGTGCCGGGATGATCCGGGTCGTTCACATCCGCGGGAACCAGCCCTTCAGGAAGGATCGAATATTCCCGGTGCTCCGTTTGGTCTGAAGTCATTGCTAACACCTCGCTGTCATAATTATCCGTGGTAGATCAGCCATTCGAACAAGGAACCGAACACTTTCCCGAATACCATAGCCATCAGAAGCCACAGCATATACCGGGACATGCCAAGGCGTTTAGCCAGTATGGGCAGAACATTGATGACCTCCGTCAAGGCGGCGGCCAGAAGGCCGACGAAGAGGCCGCACAGGAGGCCGGCGAAGCCTGGAAGGAGCACGGTTGCGTTCATCCGGAGGTCGAAAAAATCGGCGAAGGTCCAATAGACCGCTCCCGCCACCACCGCCCCTTCGTACCAATGAATCCGGTCGTAGGACCGGGTAATCTGCGCTAATCGGGGGATGATGTCCAGCACGACCAAAAAAGCCACCATGCCGCTGCCCACGGCCAGTCCGCCCGCCAATCCGATGAATGCGACGGCAGCGGTTGCCCATAGGCCCGTCATGTTTCCTTCCCTCCGCCGGGCGGCATCTTCGCGTACTCTTCGGCGACGACGTAGTGGTTCATGTTCTGCTGGTACAAGAACATCTCCACCTCCAGCGGGCTGGGCTCCTCATTGAATTTGCGCTTGAACCAATGGTTGAAGAACAGAATCATCCCCGCGCCGATGCCGAAGGAATACGGAATTTGCAGCCAGTACGGGTGCGTGGGCCTCTCACCCGTCAGCAGCTCGTAGATCCGCAGGTGGACCTCCGGCATGCTAACGTCCTCGTGAAAGTTCATGATGGCCAGGCCCGATCCGATGAACAGGAGCAGCCAGACGGCAGCGATCAGTAGCGGATGCCGCTTGCGCTCCCGCTCGGCGATCTCCACGATCGTATGGGGATCTCCGAAGTGCTCCACCTGCATGCGGGGGTCCAGCTCACGAACCAGCTTCACCACCTGCATCATATCCACCAGAATGAGATTCCCGTCCTTCTCCTGCGGCTGCGTCACCAGAAGCTCCGTTACCCTCGTCTCCAACTCCGGCTCAGTCAGGATCTGGGCCACTTTCCCCAACGTAACCGGCTCCCCTCGGCGGACGGTTATTCTTTTGCGGAAACGCAGATACAGACAAGGCGTCTCCGTGCTCCGGACCATAGGCTCTCCCTCCCTAAGTCGGTGTCGATGCTGCGGGTGCGATTCCCGGACGGTCCTTGAAGGGAATGTACAGGATAGTATGCAATTTTTCGGCTTCCGTTAACCGCAGGTGTCAACTTTCTAGCATTTTCTTCGTCTAGAAGAATAGAGAGTTTATAGAAGGAGTTGGAAATCAATGGAACCCAGCCGTTGGCGGGGGGTGCTTCGCAATCCCGTGTTCTGGACCGGATTCGTTCTGCTGGCCGCATCCCTGCCCATGATCGCTCCCGTATCCGGGACTTATCCTACCCTCTTCAGCCTGCTGTACCCCTACTTTACCCTGGTCATGGGAGTCCCACTCCTGTTGACCGGACTATTCTACGAGCTCTGGATCAAGGACCGCTGAACCTTCATCGCAGGCACCAAAAAAAGACCAGCGCCCTATTGGGCGATCTGGTCTTTGATGGATTGCAAAATTTTCTTCTCGAGCCGGGATACCTGGACTTGGGAGATGCCGAGGCGGCTGGCCACCTCCGACTGGGTCTGGTCTCGGAAGTAACGGAGGTAGACAATGAGTCGCTCCCGTTCCGACAACCCTCCGATAGCCTCGTTCAGAGCCAGCTTGTCGAACCATTTCTCCTGCGTGTCATCCGCAATCTGGTCCATCAGCGTAATCGGATCCCCGTCGTTCTCGAACACCGTCTCATGGATCGAAGACGGCGGCTTGTTCGCTTCCTGAGCGAACACCACATCCTCGGGCGAGATGCCCAGCTCATCCGCCACCTCCTTGATGGTAGGCAGACGTCCGATCCGCTTGGAGAGCTCATCCTTCGTCTTGCGGACCTTATTGGCCAGCTCCTTCAGAGAGCGGCTTACCTTCAGCGTCCCGTCATCCCGGAGGAACCGCTGAATCTCGCCGATGATCATGGGAACCGCGTAGGTGCTGAACTTCACATCGTAGGATAGATCGAACTTGTCTACGGATTTCAGCAGGCCGATGCAGCCGATCTGGAACAGATCCTCCGCCTCGTAGCCCCGGTTCAGGAAGCGCTGAACCACCGACCACACCAGACGGATATTGCAGTTCACCAGGGTGTCCCGGGCAACGTGATCCCCGGCTTGGCTTAAGGCGATGAGCCGCTTCACTTCGTTATCGTCCAAATAATGATGGGAGGCGTGTTTCAAATCGACATCCATAGATCAAACTCCCTAGTTGAACAAAGCTTTTTTGGTTTCAATTCGCTTTGTCATGGTCACAGTGGTGCCTTGTCCCGGCTGCGTTTCCACTTCCATCTGGTCCATAAAATTCTCCATGATCGTAAAGCCCATGCCCGACCGTTCCAGCTCCGGCTTCGAGGTATACAGCGGCTGTCGCGCCTGCTCCAGATCGGCGATGCCCGCGCCGCGGTCGATGACCTGAATGCGCACCGTGTCGTTGCGGATCTCGGCTTGGATCGTGACGACGCCGTTCGGGTCGTTGTCATAGCCGTGGATGATGGCATTGGTCACCGCCTCCGACACCACGGTCTTAATATCAGTCAGTTCATCCAGCGTGGGATCCAGCTGGGAGACGAAGGCGGCCACGACGACGCGGGCGAACGACTCATTTTCGGACATACTGGCGAAATCAATCTTCATGTGGTTGCGGAACTCACTCATGATACGACCTCCAGACTGGAGATCGCTTGACGCTCGTTCTCCTTCACCGCCAGAATCTTGAAGAGTCCCGACATTTCGAACAGCCGGTACACGGAGGGGCCGACCTCGCAGAGGACCATCTTGCCGCCTTTGCCGCTGACCTGCTTGTAGCGGCCCAGAAGCACGCCCAGCCCGGAGCTGTCCATAAACTTCAACTCTTTAAGGTTTACGACCACATGGGAGACATTTCCCCGGTTAATCGCTTCTTCCATGCGGGCTTTGACCGCTTCCGCCGTATGGTGGTCCAATTCTCCCTTGAGCCGGACGATCAGCGCTTTCGATCCATGCTCCATCTCCACGTGTAGACTCATGTGTGCTCACTCCTCTTTCTGACTTGAGTGACACTTTCTACATCCAGGAAATGGATTCCTGCCTCCCGACAAAACTAGAAGAAAAGATCCAGAAGCGGTCAAGAGCCCCTACATTCGGCTACGGTTCGAGGCTAATCCAGGAAGAACAGGTGGGAGGTCGTCCGCTTCACCATATCCCACCAGCCGGCCTTCGGCACCTCTACGGGAGACTCCAGCGGGAACTCCTTCACCTGCTGGTCCCCTTTGTACACCACGATCTTCCCGATCGGCTGTCCGGCTTGAAGAGGCGCCTTCAGCTCCGGATCGATCTGCAGCTCGTGTCGAATGCCATCGGTGGCTTCGCCTTTTTTCAACAGAATGCTGTATTGGTGGCTGGCGGTAAGCTGGATGGCCTCAGGCTTGCCCCGCTTCACCTTCACCTCGCCAAGGACGTCGCCCGTCTTCACGAGCGGATGGTTCGTATATTGGGAGAACGCGTAATCGAAGAGCTTGGACACTTCGGCGTTCCGGGTCTTGGTGTCGGGCTCGCCCAGCACCACGGTGATGATGCGGAAGTTATCCCGCTTCGCGGTAGCGGACAGGCAGAACTTGGCTTCGCTGGTGTAGCCGGTCTTCAGGCCGTCGGCCCCATTATAGAAGCGGACCAGCTTGTTGGTGTTAACCAGCCAGAAGGGGCGCTCGGAATCCTTGCGCAGATAGTCCTGGTACTGGCTCGTGAACTTGGTGATCTCCTCATGCTTCAGAAGCTCTCTCGACATGATGGCGATATCCCGGGCAGAGGAATAATGGTTGTCCGCAGGCAAGCCGTTAGGATTGGCGAAGTGGGTGTTGTTCATCCCCAGCTGCTTGGCCTTCTCATTCATCATCTGCACGAAGCCCTGCTCGGAGCCGCCGATCTTCTCGGCCATCGCCACGGAGGCGTCATTGCCCGAAGCCATGGCGATCCCCTTCAGCATGTCCTGAACGGTCATCTCCTCCCCGACCTCGAGGAAGATCTGGGACCCGCCCATAGAGGCGGCGTACTCGCTGGTGCGGACCTTCTCGTCCATCTTCAGCTTGCCTTGATCCAAGGCCTCCATCACCAGCAGCATGGTCATGATCTTGGTGATGCTGGCCGGAGGCAGCTTCTCGTCCGGATTCTTCTCGAACATGACGGTACCGGTATCCGCATCGAGCAGGATGGCCGATCTGGAGCTGGGCGCCAGATCAACCGCCTGGGGAGCTTTTTCTTCGGCGAAAGCGACAGGCATCAGAGCAAACAGCATTAATGTGAAGATTAGCATTCCGGACAAACACTTTTTCAGCATCGGATTCAGGTCCCTCCCTAGAAAAATGGCATAGCCAATGGAACCGGCTTGGTTGATCGGTGATGCTCCGGCTTGGCGCTGCAGTCTGATTACCATTGTTGACCAATTCCTGCCGGAATATTCTTATCGGTCGAAATGATGGATGAGGGACGGCGCCGTTTTCTAATTCGCTTGCGGAATGGATGGGATTCGGTTAAACTGTACTCAAATTAGTTACAGGAGGAATGAAGATGTCCTTATTGTTCTCCCCTATCACTCTTGGCGGTGTTGAACTGAAGAATCGGATCGTCATGTCGCCGATGTGCATGTTTTCCAGCACGGCCGAAGACGGTCAGGTCACCCCCTGGCATCAGGTCCATTACGTGAGCCGGGCGGTGGGCCAAGTCGGCCTCATAATCGCCGAAGCTACGGCTGTGCTGCCGGAGGGCCGCATCTCCAAGCGGGATCTGGGCCTCTGGGAGGATGCGCAGATCCCCGGCTTCCGGTCCTTGACAGAGCAGATCCACGCTAACGGTTCCAAGGCGGGGATCCAGCTGGCCCATGCCGGCCGTAAGAGCGAGGCCGTACCGGCCGGAGCCGCTCCGTCGGCCATAGCCTTCCCGGGAATGCCGGAGCCCCGCGAGCTGACGCTGGCGGAGATCGACGGTATCGTCGACGCCTTCGCGGCGGCAGCCAGCCGTGCGGCAGCGGCGGGCTTCGATGTGATCGAGCTTCATGCCGCCCATGGCTACCTCTTGAATCAATTCCTGACGCCGCTGGCCAATAAGCGGGAGGATGAATACGGAGCGGGACGGGAAGGACGCTTCCTGCTGGTTCGACGTGTGGTCGAGGCCGTGAAGAAGGTCTGGACCGGCCCCCTCTTCGTCCGGATCTCCGCCGACGAATACGATCCGCAAGGCAGCAGCATGGAGGACATCCTCTATTACGTCCGGGAGCTGGGAGCCCTTGGCGTTCATCTGATCGATTGCAGCAGCGGCGGCGTCGTTCCCGCCAGCATTCAAGTCGTTCCCGGCTACCAAGTGAAATATGCCGCCGAGATCAAGGAGCGCACCGGTGTTCCTTCGGGAGCGGTGGGCCTCATTACCGGAGGCGCCCAGGCCGAGGACATCTTGAAGCAGAGTCAAGCGGATCTTATCTTCATCGGCCGCGGTCTGCTGAAGGATCCTTATTGGGCCCGGACGGCCGCAGCCGAGCTGGGAGCCGAGCTGAAACCGCCGGTGCAGTACTACCGGAGCTGGTAAAAAAAGGGACTGTCTCCGGTGAGAGACAGTCCCTTCCGTTTATTCATCGATGATGTCCAGCAGATAGCCGGTGTACGTCTCATCATCCATCTTCGAGATGGAGGTCATGATCCTATCCGCTGCAGCCGCCGCATTCAGACTCCGATAATCGGACATCGGCAGCCGGGCCATCTCAGCCTGCAGCTTCTCGCTTCCGTTGTCCATAATGAATGCAGCCACCTCGGGCAGGGGCCTCTTCTTCAAGGTCCAGACACTGGTCGATTCCATGGACTTCCTCTCCTCCGCTGTGAAGTACCGGTATAGGGTACTCCCTGAAGTCCCTGCTTAATCAACATATTTTCGCTTCAGCCAGGGGAGCCTAAGGCTATTCACATGAAGAAGGAGATGTCTTCTATGGCCTTGAAACACATGCTGACCCTTGCTGCCATGCTGGGCCTGTTCCTTGCGGCGGATGCCCCCGTCCTCCATGCTGCGGCCTCCGGCACCGATCCGATGACCTCCACCGGCCACCCCCGCCGGAACAACACCACCGGAGCCGATTTCGGCAGCGACGTGGAGTTGGGAGTGTCCGGCAGCACACCGGGGATTATCCTGAACCAATCCGGAACCGACGGCACCTACCGTACTCAAGCAGCCGGTGCCGATGATGACAATACCGGCTGGGGGCTTCTCGGTTTGTTAGGTCTGCTGGGCCTTTCCGGTTTGCGCAGCCGCCGCAGATCGAAGCTCAACGCTTGATCCGCTGCGCATACGGGCCGCCTCCTCCCGCTTGGACGGGAGGGGCGGCCTGTTTGTTGCGCCCTCTTATCGCGATGATTCGTACTAAACCCAAGCTTCAAGTATAATGGGGTCAATCGTACCTTGAAAGGAGTGCAAACGATTGAGAGAGATCGAATTGGGCTCAGCGGACCGGTACTCCCGGTTTCCTGCCGAAGTGGTAATCGAGCGCAAAGCCTACTATCTGCTCCGAGAGGAAGACCGATACGAACTGATGTCCCGCCGGTGCCCCCATGCGGGGGACACGGTGGAGTTGGAGGACGGAGAGCTGGTCTGCCCCATGCACGGTTGGACCTTCGAGCTGCACACCGGGCGATGCCATAATGTGCCGAGCGCCAAGCTGAACACCTACGAGGTTCAGGTCAAGGACGGAATGCTGGTTGCCCTTCTTCCGTAGCGCCTGACAGATTCGGTGATAGGCTGGCCCGCCTCTGCGCATCCTATGGAAAAACATCAAGGATGAGGTGCTGATTATGGGGCTGACCATGCTGGGGCAGGTTCCGATTGCCATTCAGAATGACGATCAATTCAACGAGGATGTCTATACGATCCGCAATCCGGTCATACAGGCTGCAGGGCTGAAGGATGAGCAGGCGGTGGCGCGGTTGATCGAGGAACAAGGAGAAGAGCCGGAGCGCTATGTCGTGCTACAGGGCGGCTCTGGTGCGGAGGTGTCGACCAAGCAGCCGGATGCCGTCATTCAACTGGCGCTGATGCTGAATCGGCGGTTAGGCTCCGAGGTGGAGGATGAGGAAGTGGACCGGGTCCGGGAGCTGCTCATACTGCTCCAGAAGGGGCGGCGGGATAATTATGACCCGCTCAGGCATTTAAAGAACGGATCGTTGCAATGAAGCGCTCCAGCTCGTTCGCAACCGCATAGAGGCTGGCCCTGTTCTCGAACTCTTCCCGGGTCTCGGGAAGGGGCAGCAGCTTGTGGTACTCGCGGATAGCAAGCAGCTTATCCAAGAGATTCGTATCATAGAGATGATTGTTCAGGCAGGTGTTCATCTCGTCGATAAATTCGCCGAGACGGCTCCCCTGCTCCAACTGGATCGTTATCCGGGAGATGGAGGGCAGCATCCGTTCCATGATCTCATATTGCTGCCTCTTGATATCGAAGTAGTGCTCGTAGCTGCGGTCCTTGCGAAGCGGCTTGTTTTCCATGTCCAGCTGGGCCATTCTTCTCGCCTTCTCCAAGACGGCCGGCAGCTTCAACAGCTCCTGTCCTCCCCATTCCGTGCTGCCTTCCTTGAGATACAGGGCGATCTGCTTCAGGATCGCATCCGTCAGCCCGTCCACCTCGTCCTTGAACCGCGCCAGCTCCCGGTCGATACTGGGCATATACCAATTAACCAGCAGAGCCATGCCGAGACCGATCAGAATGACCTGAATCTCGTTCAGGAAGAAGCCGGGCTCTACGGTCTTATGCATGTAGACGTGCATGACGATAACGGAGCTGCTGGCTATCCCTTCTTGCACCCTCAGCCGGACCGTCAGCGGGATGAAGAACAGCAGATAGAGGAAGAACACATAGGGATAGTAGCCCAGCAGTTGAAAAAGAACGCTGGCGCATCCCAGCGCCAGCATACAGGCGCACAGCCGGCTGAATGCGGCTTGAGCAGACTGCTTGCGGGATTTCTGGGTGCATAAGAGCGTCAATATTCCCGCCGCCGTGAAGTAATCCAAGTGAAGCGACTGTGCGATCAGGATGGACAGGCTGACTCCTGCAGCGGTTTTTAAAGTGCGAAATCCGATCTTCATGTTGTCACCCGCATCGTGTTTTTTGGGTTTATTGTACACACGCGTGGTCGGGATGTAAATGACTTCTTCCCCCTCGGGAAAACTTGCGGGGTGAGATCTATAGACAAGCTTTCCCCTTGGGCTACCACCTATGCAGGACAACAGACGCTAGAATCAGGGATGAATAAGGACCGCCTTCCGGAACGATGCTATGTACTGGTCTTACCAATCCAACTCGAGGAGGCATCCCCCATGACCGCAGATCAATCCTGCTCCACCAACAGCACCATTCCATCCAATACTGCAACCTCCGGTGTTACCCCTACGGCATCCAGTTCAGCCGCAGGATCCAGCACGATCCAGAATGCACAGCAAACGGCGGAGAAGCTGACCCAGCAAGCCCAGCAAACGGCACAACAGCTCCAACAGCAAGCCAAGCTGACCGTTCAGCAGGCCACACAGGCGATCCAGACCGCCAACCAGGTGTTCCAGCAGGCACAGCAAGCGCAGCAGCTCTCCCAGCAGGCTCTTCAGGCCGAGACCATGGTCACCCAATCCTTGGCCCAAGCCGAGCAGCTGATGAAGCAGGTCCAAGCTGCCATGCAGCAGACCGCTTCTATGGGTGGAACCGCGACTGCCACGGCAGGCTCGGTCACAACCTCCAACGCCACCGGCTCCGCTTGCGCGACCAACAACCTGCAATAAGGAATAACGCCGCTTCGGCCGCTGTCAGGCGCCGGAACGGCGTTTTTCTCATTCCTCATATAAAAAAGAAGCGATCGGAGTGGTGCTCCCATCGCTTATCTCTATTTAGACCCCGTTCAGATTCAACGGCTCATCCTCACGACCTTCATTCAGATCATCCTTCATCAGATTGATGGAGGTTACGTTCTGGGCATTCTCCAAGGTGTCATTCACAAACGCCATGTCCTGATTTTCCGCACTCATATTTGTGGTGCCTACGTAGTTGCCGCGGTGCTTCTTGTTCTCCATACTTTCACCTCCTCCTTCATACAGCATTCCCTTCACGGTACTCCGGTTTTCCTGGCATTTATGTACAGCTTGGAGCCACAAGCTACTGGCTGCGGTTATTATCCTCCACTGCCCCGGGATCCTCCGGTTTGGCCGCCTTTTCCGCCGCTATTGCCGCCTTGACTTCCTCCGCCTCCGCTCTTACTGTCGCTACCGCCACCTTCACTCCCCCCATCACCTCCACCCTCAGAGGAGCTCCCGCTTTCGGTCCCTCCTTTTCCCTGGTTCTCTCCTCCCGAGCCGCTTCCCATCTCTCCCCCTTGATCGCCTTTACTTTCTTTGTTCGTGGATTGCTGCTTTGTTGACCCACCCGTGTTATGCTCTTGAGTCGTACCGCATGCGCAAGCGAGTATGGCCAAAGCGATGCATAACATCCAGGCTCTCCATATGGAACGGTTGTGTGCTGTCACAAGTTCACCTCCTTTGACCCACAAGTAATTTACCCATTTTATTACATTTTAATGTGATTTATGGTATTTTATTAATCAACCGGAACTGAAGGGCGCTACGCTTTGAGATTCTGTATTAATTTCCACACTAAGATCGCCATCAGGATCGTTCCGGAGAAGTAACCCAGAAGCATTTCCGATGCAGCGATACCATTGGCTAGCGGGCCTCTCGTGTTGATCTCTCCTAGTCCCGTGGACGTGAAGGTCATGACACTGAAATATAGAAATTCATCCTCGGACATCTGGTCTGCGGAGAAAGCCTGACCGCCGTAAACCCTATAGATTCGATGATACAGAACGGAATATCCGATTATGATCATCGCAATTAATAACGCCGCGGCGGTTAAGACGCGTCCTATCCCAACTCGAGCTTGGGGAAGATCTCGTATAAAGCAGCCGACATGGTATACCACATAGGGAAGGATCACGAAGCCGATCCCAAGCTGAACGATTAAGTGGGATAGAAACGGAACCTTCACGGAAAAGAAGGCTTCCCCATACAGCAGCAGCAGCAAACTTACGTTTATCAATATATAGACAACAATTCGAGTCTTGGTAAAGTCAGCGGATCTTTGCCTGTTTCTCAAAGGGACACACTCCCATAACAGCTATCACACTCTAAAGCTCTCCCATTAGGGTCTCCACCGGCCCTAATTTATTTCAGATCAGAAGACACAAGAGCCCGTTTGTGCTTGGCACCGTCTATTCCGCACCTCCACGGCCGCCGAATGGCGGTACTTGCCGGGCTTCGAGCTGCCACGATTAGAAGGTTCGGACACTCTACAGCGTAGGACCTCGCGCACAAAACAAAAAAGCCCTATGGTCAAAAGACCAAAGGGCTCGTTTGTGCTTGGCGACGTCCTACTCTCCCAGGACCCTGCGGTCCAAGTACCATCGGCGCTGGAGGGCTTAACGGTCGTGTTCGAGATGGGAACGCGTGGTTCCCCTCCGCCATTATCACCAAACAGTCAAGGTTTGCA